>NZ_CAJYMO010000267.1 GCF_913776365.1 uncultured Chryseobacterium sp.
GCTGCTGCAGTCCAACTGGAACTCGGGCTACCTCCAGCCATATCCCGGGGCAACGGATTTTAAAGTATACAAATAATTTCTATAAAATAAACAGCTTTAAAGCAATTCCTGTAAATACCGATTTACAGGAATTTTTCTTTTAGTTTTTCAAAAACAACCTGATCTACAGGAAGCGGGAAAGGATTGTCGGTCCGGTCGATATCCACCCATTCCGTCCTCTCGATACACGGATCAAGGATCAGGAAATCTTCCTCATTGATGATCCGTACCAGATAATAGATGGTCAGCAGTTGTTCATTTTCCCGGAACCGGGATACCAGGAAGTTTTCCTGTGTATAAAAATGTTCTTCGATTTCGATCTTTACATTCAGTTCTTCATCAAATTCACGGTGCAGGCAATCAATCACCCCTTCGCCGAATTCAAGCCCTCCGCCCGGAAATTTCATCAGGGGTTCACCGGCATACTCTTCAAATAAAGTGAGGACCTTCTTATCCTTTACAGCACAGGCATAGACCCGAATGTTGATTTTGTCTATCATATTAATAATTTGTCTGACCAAGGTAAGGAATTTTGACGATACATAAGAATCATGTGGGATGCCCACAATCAGATCCGGTATACGGCTGCAGATATTTTCAGATTCAATCCTGATCAGAAGGAAGGTATACTGTACTTCATATAAAAGATAATACGAATCTTCCGTCTCCGGAAATAGGATTTACCTGCATGCCGGCCTATCCTTTTACCGCATTAATCATCTCCCTTTTTCCCGGTGGCCCCTGTTTTTTTTCTACCGCAAAGCCGAGTTCCTGTAAAATTCTTCGTACACTCCCTTTGGAAGAGTAGGTGGTTAATAATCCGTTAACCGCCATCTTATCAGCAACCAGTTCAAAAAGCGGCTTTTCCCAGAGGTCAGGCTGTACCCTTGCGCCGAAGCAGTCGAAATAAACAAGGTTGATCTCTGGTAAGTCAATGTCTTTCAGCTCAAAAAAGTCACACTGTATTTTGGTAAGGTGGAAACCGGTAACGATTTCAACGGATTTTCCCCATTCCGCTTTGTGAATTTTCTGATAAATATTTGTGAATTCAGAATTGCCAAACAGCTCGGGATAAGCAAGATCTGCCGCTTCTGCTTCGGTTACTGGATATTTTTCCAGTGAAAAATAGTGAATGACATGATTTTTGTCAGTTTTTAAATATTCATTAATTGTTACCAAAACATTCAAACCTGTTCCAAAACCGAGTTCTAAAATATTAATTTCATAATCATTTACCAGAATAAGTCCGTTTTTGATAAACACATGTTCTGCTTCCTGCAGGGCACCGTGATGGGAATGGTAACTTTCATTTAAGTCGTTGATATATAATGTTTTGCTGCCGTCTGTAGTAGTCCTGATTTCTCTTTTCACGCTATTTTTTTACAAATTTACTCTAAAATTTTTATATTTAGAAAATTATGTTAAATTTGTGGAACATCATAAAAAATTTTAGAAATGATAATTCAAAAAACTGAAAACTCCAGAATTTCTGCATTCGACCCTGAAAATTTTTCTTTCGGAAATACTTTTATCGATCACATGGTGATCTGTGAGTATGAAGACGGAAAGTGGGGGGATGTGAAGATCGTTCCTTATGGTCCTTTATTATTTACGCCTGCTATGATGGGGGTAAACTACGGACAGGCTTGTTTTGAGGGTATGAAAGCCTATAAAGACAAAGACGGGCAGGTTTTCCTTTTCAGGCCTGAAAAGAATTTTGAACGTATCAATAAATCGGCAAAACGTCTGGCGATGCCGGAAGTAACCGAAGAAATGTTCCTGGGTGGACTGAAAGCGCTGGTGGATATTGACAGGGAATGGATTCCGCAGGGAGAAGGAATGTCCCTGTATATCAGACCGCTGATCTTCGCTACGGAAGAAGCCCTTAAAGCAAGGGTTTCCAATAAATATATGTTTGCCATTGTTGCCACACCGGCAAAAAGTTACTATACGGAACCGGTTTCAGTGAAGATTTCAGATCATTATTCAAGAGCGGCAAGCGGCGGGGTAGGTTCTGCAAAAGCTGCCGGAAACTATGCTGCTTCCTTTTATCCGACCCAGCTGGCCATAGAAGAAGGATATGAACAGATCATCTGGACCGATGATGCCACGCACGAATATTTTGAGGAAAGCGGGACAATGAACGTATTTGTCCGGATCAACGATACCATCTTTACACCACCGACTTCAGAAAAAATCCTGGACGGAGTTACCCGGGACAGTTTTATCCAGCTGGCCGGAAAAAGAGGGATTGAGGTAAAAGTAGAGCCCATCAAAGTAAAAGACGTTATTGAAGCCCAGAAGAACGGAACCCTGAAAGAGGTTTGGGGGGTAGGTACAGCTGTGGTGACTACCGTATTCCAGGCGCTTGGATACCAGGGAGAAAAACTGGAACTGCCAAGATTATCTGCCGAAGAAAGTTATGCTGAACTGCTGAAAAATGACCTGGTAGATCTTCAGACCAATCATGCGGAAGATCCTTTCGGATGGAGGGTGCAGGTAGACCATGTAATGGAAAGCGTATAAGAATCACTACTTCCTACAGATATAAAGCCGGAAAATTTTTCCGGCTTTTTTCTTTTCCGTACGATAGCTGCTGCTGTCTTTCCTGCTGCAGGCTGAAAACCGTGTTCTGCTGTTATGATGCCTGCCGGATGCCTGCCGGTTTTTAACCAGCTGATTTCCGGCCTGTCAGGTAATCATTTTGCCTTAGCCAGCCGGTGAAATATCAAATGGCAGGAACTTTTCATTGCTTTAATATGCAAAACTCCGCAGTTTAGTGCGTCTTAAAATAAAAGAATAACATTATTTTTGTGAAATGAAAATCCGAAATATTAAATATACTTTTTTCTTCTTTTCAGCAGTGGCCATGGGTTCCTGTGCCTCACAGAAAGCAGCATCCCCGGTAAAGCGGCCGGCTGCGCAGACCAGGCCTTCACTTCCTCCTAAACCTGATGCCGGCACGCCGCCTGCAGATGAAATATTCAGGGTAACGCTTCCCGAAATCAAAAGGGAATTCCGCGGTGCATGGATTGCCAGTGTAGCCAACATCAACTGGCCTTCCAGGAATAATCTTACGGTCGATCAGCAGAAAGCGGAAGCCATCAGCATGCTGGATATGCTGAAGGACCATCACTTCAATGCGGTCATTTTCCAGGCCCGGCCTTCCGCAGACGCTTTATACACCAGCAATATAGAGCCGTGGTCTTACTTTCTGACCGGTGAGACCGGCCGGGCGCCGTATCCGAATTATGATCCGCTGAAATTCTGGATCGAGGAAGCCCACAAAAGAGGGATGGAGCTCCACGTCTGGATGAACCCGTACCGTGCACATCATTCGAACGGAGGTTCTCCCAACGGATTATCCATGGTAAATAAGCTTTCCGATATCGTCATCCGGCTGAAAAACGGAATGTACTGGTTTGATCCGGCCAATCCTAAAACACAGGGCCATGTTTCCAATGTGGTAAAGGATATTGTCAAAAGATACGATGTGGACGCCGTACATTTTGATGATTATTTTTATCCGTATTCCACCTATAACAAGGGCACGGACTTTCCGGACAATACAACCTGGAATGCTTATGTCAACAGCGGCGGGACACTGACAAGAGCAGACTGGCGCAGGGATAATGTGAATAAATTCGTAGAAAGGATCTACAAAGAAATCCATGCTGAAAAAAGCTATGTAAAGTTCGGGATCAGTCCTTTCGGGATCTGGAAGCCGGGATATCCGCAGGGCGTAGTGGGCTCTTCGCAATATGATGAACTGTATGCGGATGCTAAATTATGGCTGAACAAAGGATGGGTAGATTACTTTTCGCCCCAGCTGTACTGGCCTATTGAATCCAAGGGGCAGCCTTTTGAAGCATTGCTGCAATGGTGGAAATCTGAGAATACCCTGAACCGTCATCTCTGGCCGGGACTTAACACGGTTGAAATAAGGGCCGCGGACCGACCGGCAGAGATCAGGAACCAGATCGAGGTTTCCCGGCAGGTGCTGGGAAATGATGCCGGCGAAATCCACTGGAGCATTGCAGGGCTGACAAAAAATGCAGGAATGCTTTCAGGACTGAAAAACGGTCCTTACAAGGAACAGGCACTGGTGCCGAAATCACCCTGGCTGAAAACGGTCCCTTTACAGACGCCTACCTTATTTATAAATGATAACGGAGCGGCCGTACAGGCAAGCTGGAGCACCAAAAATATCGGCGAAGTATTCCAATGGGTGCTGTTCAGGCAATATAACGGGAGCTGGGAAACAGAAATCCTGACACTGGACCAGCTATCGGCAGAAATTCCCAAATCGAAAGACGGAAAAATCCTTACGGCAGTCGCTATAAAAGCGGTCGACCGGTTGGGTAACGAAAGCGAATATATGGCAAAAAAGATACAGTGATCACCCTGATATGATACAATAATGGTCCTGCAGAATGCACTGCGGGATTTTTTGTACCCAACCGGATTCATGATAACCGTCTCTGATTATTTTTAACCTGTAACCGACGCAACAAACCGGACAGTCGTTGTTTTATTTTAGACTAACTATAAATTAAAAACGTATATTATTGTAAATCAATTTTTTATATTTTATTCCTATTCACATATTTACCACGTGAGGTAGGCCGGAATCATTTTTGCACTGATGATGGAAATCATTAAAAGATAATAAGAATATGAATACCAATAGACTTTCACCTCAGCTGGAAAAGGCATTGAGCGACCAGATGAACACAGAAGACCTGCAATCGAGAACTTACTTTTCATATGGGATCTGGGCAGCTGACAAAGGATATGCCGGGATATCGAATTTTCTGTTCCGCCATGCTCAGGAAGAAAGGGACCATGCTGTAAAATTCATGCAGTATGTATTAAACAGAGGCGGAAAGCCGAAAATTACCGAACTGCCAGCTCCGGGAGAGGAGCCTACCAGCCTTACCCATTGCTTCGACCTGGTTTTCCAGCATGAAGTCAATAATACGACGTCAATCTACAAACTTGTGGACCTTGCCTTTGAAGAAAAGGACTGGGCATCATGGAATTTCCTTCAATGGTTCGTAAAAGAGCAGATCGAGGAAGAAACATTTGCCATGAACCTGATTGACAAACTGAAGATTGCGGGCGGTGACAGAGCTTCCGATGAGTCATTATTTACGCTTGATAAAACCCTTGAAAGCCTGCCGGATGATGCAGAACAGGCACAGGATGCCACAGGACCGAATCCATAATAAACAACACACAACACTGAACGAAAATTTATTGCAGATCTGCCGGCTTGCCGGCAGGTCTTTTTTATTATGAAACTCGTTTTAAAATCACTATCTTTGCCCGCTGAAAGTTCAGGGTTTTCTTGAGCGTAAACATTGAACAGTAAACATTAAACTTTGAATCTGACGTTATGAAATGTGGAATCGTAGGCTTACCGAATGTAGGTAAATCAACTCTTTTTAATTGCCTGAGCAATGCCAAAGCGCAGTCGGCCAATTATCCTTTCTGTACCATTGAGCCCAATCTCGGAACGGTATCCGTACCTGACCACAGGCTTTTTGAGCTGGAGAAAATCGTAAAGCCCGAGAGAGTATTGCCGGCGGTAGTGGAAATTGTTGATATTGCCGGACTTGTAAAAGGTGCCAGCAAAGGCGAAGGCCTCGGAAACCAGTTCCTGGCCAACATCCGCGAATGTGAAGCGATCATTCATGTTCTGAGATGTTTTGACAATGGAAACATTATCCACGTTGAAGGTTCCGTGGATCCGATAAGGGATAAAGAAATCATCGATATCGAACTTCAGCTGAAGGATCTTGAAACCGTAGGAAAAGCGGTGGAAAAGGCAAAAAAATTCATCAAATCAGGAAAAAAAGAAGACATCCTTACCTATGAGACCCTGCAAAGCCTGCAGAAATTCCTGGAAGATGGTAAGAACGCAAGGGAGTTTGTTGCGGATGATGCCATGAAATCCATTATCGGTGATGTGCAGCTGCTTACCAACAAGCCTGTGCTCTATGTTTGTAATGTAGACGAGAATTCCATCAAGAACGGAAACGAATGGATCGGAAAGATTGAGGAAATGGCCAAAAAGGAAGGAGCTGAAGTAGTGGTGCTTGCAGCGCAGATCGAAGCGGATATCAACGAGCTGGAAACTTTCGAAGAGCGGGAAATATTCCTGGAAGAACTGGGGCTTACCGAACCCGGTGTAAACCGTCTGATCAGAAAGGCATATGACCTGCTGAAACTTCAGACCTATTTTACTGCCGGAGTAAAAGAAGTAAGGGCATGGACTATCGGACAGGGATGGACGGCACCACAGGCAGCAGGCGTAATCCATACCAGATCGGAAGAGCACACGTCTGAACTCCAG
>NZ_CAJYMO010000268.1 GCF_913776365.1 uncultured Chryseobacterium sp.
CGAATAGCCTTCCGCAAGCGATGGAGTGAAGCTCAGGTTCCGGAACTGCCTGTCCTTATAGTGCTCCGAACGTTTCATCCGCTCCAGCCTTTCCCCTTTGGCTTCCGCCCCGAAAACTTCCCGGCCGGTAATGGCCAGATATAAGATGACAATAACAGCTGCTGCAACAATCGCGATAAGGGTATATACCATAGGACAAATATCAAATATAAACCTTTAGACGAAGTAAAAATAAAAAACCTTTACGCAAAGCAATTTTTTTATATTTTTAAGACGCAAAAAAACAAAGAATGCTAAAAAATTATGGTATGCTCTTTCTTCTTCTCCTGTTTACTTCCTGCATTTCGGTTAGAAAGGACAACGAGCAGAAATCGGTCTGCATTCCCCCGGAAAAGCTGAAGCTGGATGTGGATTTTGCCCGTTCCAGGCTCCGGGAACTCCATCCTCAGCTCTACTGGTATATCTCTGAAAAAGAACTGAACCGGAAATTCGACAGCCTGAAAAATACCCTTGATGCTCCGCTCACGCCGCTTGAATTTTATTTTAAGCTGCAGCCTGTGATTGCAGACATCCGTGAAGCCCACCTCTCCCTGAGAATCCCGATGAAGAAACTGACCCGGAGGGAAGAAAAAAGCATGGAAAACAGAAAAGCCATGTTCAGCCGTTTTGAATATTATGTGGAAGGCAGCCATCTGTACATCGCCCGGAATAAAGATTCCGTAGAAAACATCAGGCCCGGCACCGAAATCCTCGCCATCAACAATATTCCAGCTTCCGCTTACCTTAAAAGGTATGGCCGGCTGGTGAACAGCGATGGTTTCAATACCACTTTTCAGCCCTATTTTTTAAAAGACTGGCTGTTCTATTTCTATGTAGCCGAAAACGGTTACCAGGACAGGGCAAAGCTGGAAACCCTGTATCAGGGAAAAATAAAAAATGTTTACCTGAAAAGAGAAACCAAAAGCATTGCGGAAATTCAAAAAGAAAAGGAGCTTAAAAAGCGTACCCAGGAAAGGAAAATCAATGATTATGTAGCTTTCAATGACTCGTACAACCGGAACTTCAGCTTCCTGGATGCAGACAGCACCATTGCCTACATCAAAGTGAAAAGCTTTTCCCAGACCTTTGCGTCCGCATTCTACCGCGAGGCTTTCCAGGAAATAAAAGCTGCGGAGGCGTCCTATCTTATCATCGATATCCGCAACAATTACGGGGGTTCGCTGGAAGAAATCAATACGCTGTATACTTATCTGAGCACAGAGCCTTTTACTCTGATCAAACCGTCCCAGGTAGCTTCCGGTACGGCCCCGCTGAAAACGGGATATTTCAGGAAGAGCACGCCTCTGGAATATGCAGCAAAGATCTTCACCTATCCTGCATTTTTCTTCGGCCAGGTTTTCAGCACTTACAAAAAAGACGGAATTACCTATTACAGGATCAGGGCAGACAAAACCTCAGCTCCCGCTAAGGATGCTTTTACAGGGAAAATCTTTGTGCTGATGAACGGCGGCAGCTTCTCCGCTTCCTCTATTCTCGCTGCCAAACTGAAGTATGATAAAAAAGCGGTCCTCGTAGGAGAAGAAACCGGCGGTGCCAATGACGGAACCGTTGCCGGATTCTACTCGTACCAGCAACTCCCGCATTCCCGGATCGATCTTCCCATCGGGCTGGTATGGGTACAGCCGAATATCGCTTTTACCCATACCCAGAAAGGTGTGCTTCCGGATATCCCGGTGAAGGAAACACTGGAGGACATCACCGGTAAAAAAGATCCGCAGCTGGAGCGGGTGCTTGATGAAATAAAAAAAGAACCGACCATACAGAAACAGTAACCTATCAATGATCAGCATAATTTTCAGAATCTTCCGCATCCCGGCCGCCCTGGCTGTCCTTTGGTTGATCGCACACTCCGCATACATCACCTGTGACGGCCTATCCGATAATGGTAAGCATGCCGACCTTGCAGTGGTCTTGGGAAGCAAGGTAAATGAAGACGGCTCTTTATCCGGCAGGCTCCGGGCACGCCTTGACTGCTCCCTGGACCTTTACCGCAAACACCGGGTAAAAAGAATCCTGGTGAGCGGCGGGCTGGGTAAAGAAGGCTTTTACGAAGGTGATAAAATGAAAGCCTACCTGGTTGCCGAAGGAATTCCGGATTCCCTGGTGGTGGTTGACAACAAAGGCAACACGACAAGGGCAACCGTGGAAAACACTTTGAAAATGAGGCCGGAACTCCGCTTCAACAGGATCATCGCAGTCTCCCAGTATTTCCATGTCACCCGTACCAAGAAACTCTTCAGGGACCAGGGCTTTACAGCAGTCAGCAGTGCCAGCCCGGCCTATTTTGAATGGCGGGACCTGTATGCCATAGCCCGGGAATTTCCGGCTTATTACCTGCAGTAAAGAATTCCGGCAGGCCTGAAGGCCTGCCGGATGCTTAATTTTTAAATTCGGACAGAAGATCCTCAATCTGACGGATATATTTTCCGTACATTTTTTCAAACCACCATTTCCCAAAGACAAACAGGAGCGGCAGAACGATAAGTACCGTTCCGATGAGCACCGAAGCAATCTGCGTATAGGATAAAGGGACCGGGCGCGGTACAAATTCCAGTACGATAATTATTTCACACACCAGAAAAGGGACAAAGCTCAGGAAAAAAGACAGATAGTACTGCTTGTTGAGGCTGAGCTGATGCAGCAGGTCTTTCAGGCTGTCGTAAGTTTTCATCTCAGGATCCGACATATTTTTATACAGCCGGAAAAACTGGCTGAAAAAGAAGGAAGTCACCAGCAGCATGGAAGCAATGAGGATGGTGAGATAAAACTTAAATTTAAAAGTACCGTCCGCAACGGTGATCAGGCAGAAAGCAAAAATAAAGATCCCGGCGGTTGACCAGAATTCCAGCCGCATGTTTTTGCGCATCTTCTCCAGCGGAAGCTGAACCCTGCCTCTGTTTTCGGTATTGATCTCCGGTGTGTCTTCGAAAGCCTCTTCTTCCGTCCACGCTTTTTTAAGTTCGTCTATATTCATAATGTTCTGATTTAAAGTTTTGAAGCAGGGTGTTGTAAAATTTCTCTCAGCCTGTTCTTGGCCCGGTTCATTTTTACCCGTACATTTCCTTCTGAAATCCCCATCTGCCCGGCAATTTCCTTTCCGGAAACATCTTCCAGATAATAGAAAATAAAGGCTTTATCGATAGGGCTCAGCTGACGGATTGCACGGTACATGGCACTCAGCTTTTCCTCTTTTTCCGGGTCGAATTCTTCCTGGGCAATAGCATATCCGGAAAAGTCATCCTGCCGGATCCAGTTTCTTTTTTTCTCGGTTTTCAGAAAGACAATGGCCGTATTAAGGGCAATCCTGTACAGCCATGTGGAAAATTCACTCTGGCCTTTAAAGTTCGGATAAGCTTTCCAGACCTGATAGGTAATCTCCTGGAAAAGGTCGTCCCGGTCATCCCGGGTATCCATATACATTTTGGAAATCTTAAAAATGATTCCCTTATGTTTTTCCATTTTCTGTAAAAATTCCTGTTCTAATGAAACCATAATTCCTGAGCTCTATAGAGTTAGTTCTCCGCGAATAAAAATGTTACAACTTTTTTCATAAAAATAAGTAAAATCATCATCATTTAGCAGTTGAAAAATCTGATACAGCGGATGATCTGTAGAAATAACCGGTAAGCGTAACAGGCATTTAACACAGCAAAGCCTGAAGAGGTGAGTTAATAAGAGTAGATGATACATCGGTTTTTGATGAAAAGATGTATCCGGATCATTAATTTCAGTTCATACTTTACCACTTTCTACATTTATGGCTTAATATTTGTGATTTTATGAGTACAATCATAAAATTAGCAATATGCCTTACATTACCCAAAGCGATGACAAGAACATCGAACTGTACTATGAAGATTTCGGTTCAGGACAACCCATTATTCTTATCCACGGATGGCCGCTGAGCGGGAAATCGTGGGAAATGCAGATTCCCAACCTGTTAAATCTGGGATACCGTGTCATTACGTATGACAGAAGAGGTTTCGGTAAATCTGCACCTACAGCAGACCAGTATGATTATGACAGCCTTACAAAAGACCTTCATGAACTGATTTCCCAATTGGGTCTTCAGAATGTAATTTTGTTCGGATTCTCTATGGGTGGCGGCGAAGTGGTACGTTACCTGACGAACTACGGATCTGAAAATGTAGATAAAGTGGCCCTTATTTCATCAATTATCCCTGTTGTAAAACAGAGAGATGACAACCCTGACGGTGTTCCGCAGGAGAAACTGGATACGATCCTGGAAAGCCTGAAAACAGAAAGGGTAACTTTCCTGAAATCATTCCATAAAGATTTTTACAACTACGGAATCCTCTCGAAATCCGTTACCCAGGAACAGCTGGATTACGATTGGTCAATAGCATCATGCACCAATCCGATCGCTACCATCAAATGTGCCGAAAGCTGGGCCAATATCGATTTCCGTCCGGAACTGGGCAATGTAAACGTAAGAACCCTGATCGTACACGGAGACGATGATAAGGTAGTTCCTATCGATACGGCGGGAAAACAGGCAGCCCAGGGGATTGCCAACAATGAATATGTAGTAATCCCGGGTGCACCGCACGGACTGAATGTTACCCATGCTGATGACCTGAACAGCATCATCAGCCGTTTTTTAACTGCACAATAGTTTAGTTTTTATTCTTTTACACAGAACAGGCCGGCATCATTTTTCCGGCCTGTTTTTTTGATTTATATTCTAAAACATAGCAGCGTTGCCGGTTCATCTATGGAATCGTATATGAATAAGGCTGAGATTTTATATATTTGATCTCATCATCACTAAAATACAACAATGAGTTTATCACAACAGCATTTCCAAGAATTATTCGCAGCCGTTCAGATACTGGAAAATCCGGGGATCGCAGCAAAAATCACCCACCTGATCGGCTCGCCGATCGAAAAAGGTCTTGAATTTCTTCCTGAAAACTGGAATGAAAAAATCGGCGGCATTACCCGGGCAGCTTTGATGAAAGCATTGGATACTGCAGTTTATACCCTGAAAGATGCACCTGCATCCAGGTCTTCCAACTGGTGGCACAAAATAGGTGTCGCTTCCACAGGTGCTGCAGGCGGTTTTTTCGGAATCGGCGCACTGGCACTGGAACTGCCGGTTTCCACCACCATCATGCTGCGTTCTATTGCCGATATTGCCCGCAGCGAAGGTGAATCTTTGCAGGATCCAGATACGAAACTGGCCTGTCTTGAGGTTTTTGCCCTGGGCGGAAAAAGCAAATCGGATGATGCGGTGGAAAGCTCCTATTTTGCCGTGAGAACAGCACTGGCAAGATCCATAACAGAAGCAGCCCAGCTGATTACCGCCAAAACCGTCACGGAAGAAACGGCCCCTCAGCTGCTGAAATTTATCGTGAAAATCGCGTCGCGCTTTAGCATACAGGTAACGGAGAAAATGGCAGCCCAGGCAGTCCCTGCTATCGGAGCAGCCGGCGGCGCCATCGTGAACACCCTTTTTATCGATCATTTTCAAAGCATGGCAAAAGGGCATTTTGTGGTCCGCAGGCTGGAAAAGCTATACGGAATCGACACCGTCCAGTCGGCCTATGAGGATATTCTGAAAAGAAACAGGTAAGGAAGATCCAAAGAATTCAGGAGACCCTCCGTTTTTTAATAACCATTGCTAAAATATTATGGTAAATCAGACGGTATACGCCTACGGAGTTCCAAAGCTCTACTTACGGTTGCCGGCTGCCGAAGGCATTAGCCACCCTTTTAAAGTCAATGACTCTTTTACAGACTGTTTACCTGAGAAGGTACGCCTGCATAAAAAAACCTGCCTCACAGCAGGTTTTTTCTATTGTCTTATTTCATTTTCAAAACAGATAATCCGTGCTCAGGAAATTGGAGTCATGGTCCCTGACGATTGTATTAAGGAGGTTTTTATTGGCTTCAGTAGATTTTGCCGCCACCAGCGAACGGATGGAGAACGACCGCAGCGCGTCAAAAACGGAAAGCGTTCCTTCCGCACTGTCCTTTCTTCCGGTAAACGGAAATACGTCCGGTCCGCGCTGGGCCTGGCAATTGATATTGACCCTGCTTACGAGGTTCACGAACGGATCGATCAGCTTCGATACCTCCATCGGATCCTCACTGAAAATACTGACCTGCATCCCGTGCGAAGCATGCACCTGGTAATCAATAGGCTCTTCAATATCATTAAAAGGGACTACCGGGATGACAGGGCCGAACTGTTCCTCATGATACAGCTTCATATCACTGTTTACTGGATATACCACTGCAGGAAAAACAAAAGATTCCTCAGTGAAGCCGCCATGCTCATTCATCACCCGGGCACCTTTTGAAACGGCATCCTCAATACATTCTTTCAGATAAGCCGGTTTATTGGTTTCCGGAAGGGGTGTGATCTTCACCTCATTTTCCCACGGCAGGCCTGCCTTCATCGCAGAAACCGCGTCGGTTAATTTCCGCGTAAATTCTTCCGCAATATCCTTTTGCACAAAGATCAGCTTCAGGGCCGTACACCGCTGGCCGTTGAAAGAAAGTGCGCCGAGCATACATTCGCTTACCGCAACGTCGAGATCGGCATGTTTCGTTACGATCGCCGCATTTTTAGCATCCAGGCTTAAGATTGCCCGTAAACGGTTTACTTTCGGATGAAGTTTCTTCAGTCCGTTCGCCACCTTGCTGGAACCGATGAATGCCAGTACATTCACCTTACCGCTTTCCATGATCGGCGTAATGATTTCCGCACCTTTTCCGTACAGCGTGTTCACTGTTCCTGCCGGAAACGCTTCCTTAAATGCTTTTAAGAGCGGATAGTGGGCCAATACTCCGTGCTTCGGAAGTTTAAACAGGATGGTATTCCCCATGATCAAGGCAGGGATGAGGGTGGTGAAAATTTCATTGAGCGGATAATTGAACGGTCCCATGCTCAGAACGACTCCCAGCGGCGCCCTTCTGATCTGGGCAATCGTCCCTTCTGCCTGCTGGAACCTTGAAGACTCGCGGTCGAGGTCTTTCAGGGCATCAATGGTCTGGTTGATGTAATCTACGGTCCTGTCGAATTCCTTGGTGGAATCGGCCAGTGTTTTCCCGATCTCCCACATCAGCAGCCTGATGATGAGGTCACGTTCCTTAATCATCAGATATACAAATTTCTGCATGCATTTGATGCGCCCTTCCACAGACATGGTAGGCCATTCCCCCAGCCCGTTGTCATAGGCTTTTACAGATGCATCCAGAACCTTCATGGCCTCATCCGGGCCAATATTCGGGATACTGCCGAGCAGTTTCCTTTTCAGGCCGCTTTCCGTACGGATGCATACCGGTGAATAAATTTCAGTCACCTCACCCTCCCATTCTACCAGTTCACCGTTGAGCAGGTAAACCCGCTGGTGAATTTCAGGAACTCTGTATTCTTCAGGAATGGCGTTTTCGGACTTAAATATTTCGTGAAATAAAGGGGTGTCTTCTGCGTTCATATTTTTAATTTAACAGTGTGATTTATGATTTGTCTATTAAAGGTAGCCGTAAAATCTGAATTTTAAAAGACCTGTTCCATAGATTTGTTCTATTTGACAAAAATTTAACAGTATAACCTGGAAAAATCAATAATTTTGTTTTAAAATAAATCTATGTTTTCAAGACTCACTTACGGAATGTTTTTGTTTTTTTCCGCCTTTGTTTTTGCCCAGCATGCTGCAATAACTGCAGGAGGTAAACCCATTCATACGTATGCTGCTTTACCTGCAATCAATAAGGCGGCTCCTGCATTTACCCTGACGGATGTATCGATGAAAGAGCAGACGCTGGATTCCTACAAAGGAAAATACCTGATCCTTAATATTTTCCCGAGTGTGGATACCGGAGTATGTTCCGCATCGGTGCGCCGGTTCAATGAAGATGCCGCCAGTCTCCCCAATACAGCGGTGCTCTGCATTTCCAAAGACCTGCCGTTTGCCCAGAAAAGATTCTGCGGTGCTGAAGGGATTAAAAATGTTGTCATGCTATCGGATTTCCGATCGGATTTCGGAAAAAAGTATGGTGTGGAAATTACGGATTCTGCCATGAAAGGACTGCTGAGCAGAGCAGTGGTCGTTATTGACCCTTCCGGAAAAATTATTTATGAAGAGCAGGTTTCAGATATTTCGCACGAGCCTGATTATGCAGCAGCCATTGGTGCTTTAAAAAAATAAAAACAGACATGAACCTGATGAGACCTCCGGGAATAACACACGGAGGTTTTCAGGACCATGCGAATCCGGATCGGAAACCAGGTCAGAAGGCCACTGCTTCGGGTTCACGTGATGTTACCGTATATCCTTCTTCTTCGTACTAATGATGATCACCCCGTTTCTGCCTTCTGATCCATATTTTTGGATTTCAGCATGATCCGACAGGTGACTGATACTTTCTATGGTTTGCGGATCAATTTCCCGGAACTTCTTCAATCCTGTTATTTTTCCATCAAGCACCAGAAGCGGCCGTTGGTCTTTCTTCATGGAAGCAATGCTTGCTCCGATCCGGATCCCTGCCGGATCCCTGTATCCCGGATAAGTGATTGGATATTGTACTGAAGTCGCTTTGTTTCTATCCCCGCTTATCTGATCCTTTGAAACTACAGTAACAGATCCTGTTACTGAACTTTCAGACCTGGTTTTGAAAGCAGGACCTGCCAGGACCAGTTCCGCCATCTCTTTAATTGCAAGAGTATCTGAAGCCGTGACCTGCTGTGCCTGTACGGATACCAGTCCGCCAGCAGTTATGAAAAGGCCTGCCGCTGCAAACTTTGCCAATGAAAAAGAAGAATAATTCAGTTCCCTGTTCAGCTGAGACTTTTTAAGTTTTCCACAGATACCGTCCGGTGCACCGGAGAAAGCCTCCCTGATTTCATCATCAGAAGCCTCCCTGAAATCCTGTACGGTCTTGGTACAGACCGAACAGAACCTGCCCTTTTCGTGAGGTGTCATGGCATCCCAATCTTCGTGACAGGGCTTGGATATGGTAATTTTCATTTTTACAATATTTTAATATAAATTCAGGGATATCCGGATTACCGCTTACTATCTGTTTTTTCTTCTTTTTGTGGTAATTTCTATGGCTCCGTTCCCGGCTTTTTGTCCATACCGCTCAGTAGCATATTCGCCTTTCAGCACATTGATTTTACTGATCGAGTGCGGATCCAATGCTTTAAAATCAGCTTCGGTTCCCGGTTTGCCATTAATTACGTATAACGGGCTCCTGTACTTATCCAGGCTTTCCTTATGGATTCCGCCGAGGATGAAATTTTTTGCCATGGCGGCATCATTCTTTATCACTCCCGGAACTGCTTTTCCCTTCACCCGTTTTTCTTTGAGCGAATCTTTTTCCGGACCGTAGTGTTGCTGGGCATTTACGGAAACAAGACCGGCAGCCGTCACCATACAACCTACGGCCAACCTGGCAAAAACCGAATTGATGCCGGAATACCTGAGGTCCCGGTTGAGCTGTGATGCTTTAAAATTTCCGCAGGTATTTTCTTCATCCGCAGAAAGCACTTCCATAATTTCTTCATCTGATGCACCGGTAAAGTCTGTTACGGTTTTAGCACAGGCAGCACAGAATTTTCCTTTTGCAGCGGGAGACATGGTTTCCCAGTTTTCATGACAGGGAGCCGGAATACGAAGTTTCATATATATTGTTTACTGGTATAGATGCTTTTTTCCGGAAAAAGGTTGGAAAGATGGAATATATTTTGAAGCTGAACGGAAAATTTCCGATATTTCGGAAGTAAAAAATACGGACACAGTGAATCGTGACATCCCATGAAGGAAGAAAATATCAATAAACTCAACAGCCTTTTCTCGCAGATCAAGACAGAGGAACAAAGGCTGAAAGAGAGCCTGGAAAAGAAAAAGAGCGAAGAAGAGGTATTCCTGGAAGGCTTCAAAACTTTGTGCAAAAACATAATCGAGCCAAAAATGCAGGAATTCAGGAGCATGCTGCGGCAGAACGGCTTTGGCTGCAAGGTGGAATTCCGTGAAGAAAACAGAAACGGACCAGGAATTAATTCCCAGTCCCATATCAGACTTCAGATCTCAAGAAACGTAAATTCCAATTTTTATGCGAATGATAAATTTCCGCATATCATGTTTACGGCAGACCGCAACCTGAAAAGAATCGGGATCCACGTGGATACCATTTTCCAGAACGGCACCGGAAACTCAGCTCTGAAACCGGATTTCTATACACTGGAAACGCTTGATGAAAATGCAACAGAACGGGAAATTGTGGAATCCCTGGAAAAAATACTGGTCAACCGGTAAATACTCGATAACCGGGCAGGTTTTCCTGCCGATGCATCATAAAATTCTTTTGCCTATCCTTTTGAAAACACCAATCCATACGGTGGAAAACAGCAATGACAGACAGGTAATGCATAAGCCTGCCTTGTAAAGTTCATAAGGAATAATCCCTGTTTTAGAGGCAATGGTTAAAGCCAGGATACCAAATTCTCCGGTCTGCGAAAGCAGAGCCCCGCCATATCCGCTTTCTTTCCAGTCATATCCCAGCAGCCTGAAAACAAGAGCAGACATCACGCTGTTGCTCAGAAGCACGAAAAGCGTTCCGAGCAGGATGATTTCATAATGGCGGCAGAGATAATCAAGATCAAGCCTCAGTCCTACCGATACAAAGAACAGGGTAATAAAAAATACTTTAAAGGGCGTCAGGGAATATTCAAGCCAATTCAGTATCTTCAGCCTTCCTACCATTACTCCGGCAATGAAGCTTCCCAATGCGCTGCTGAGCCCGATCAGCTCTGCCAGCAGACCGAAGCCAAGGCAGATCAGCAATCCGGTAAACACCTGAAGATCATGATCATTTTCAACAGTCCGGAAAAAATCCGGAAGTTTGATCTCCTGGACCGTCCTGATTTTTTTAAACAGGAAAAATACGGCAATACAGGAAATCACCGGCAAAATAAGGTGATGGACTCCGGCATGTTCCCCACTCCAGGCTTTAAGCAGGGTAAGCACCGGCGCCAGCAACAGATCCTGAACGATCAGGATCGTAAGCAGCATATTCCCGAAAGCGGTATTCAGCCGGCCCTCCTTCTTCAGGCATTCACTCACCACCGCCGTACTGTTGAACGTAAAGAGAATAGCCATGAGGATGGTACTCCTGAAATCAAGGTGAATAAAGTTGCCGATGAGAAAAGCAAATCCGAGACTGAGCAGAATCTTGATTCCCTGAGCCACCAGGGGTTTTATGATCTGGCTGTGATGGTTCGGGATACGGATCTCCATCCCCAGGAAAAACATCAGCAGGAGAATCCCCATCTCTCCTATGATTTCAATTTCATGGATCCCGGTAAAGATTTTTAGCACATAAGGGCCCAGCAGGATTCCTGCTGCCATATAGGCGATCAGGTAAGGCTGCCTGATTTTTTTCAGCAGGAAGATCAGTCCTGTAGTTACAAGACAGAGAATGGAAACCGATAAAAGCAATGTATTCATACGATACCATTATTTGAATTTACAACCACGTGAATAAAATACGGAGAATCATAAGCCGGTCTTTTGAGAAATCCGGAGCACCGGGTGCCGGCAGGAAAGGAAATAACAATTGGCTTTCCCCAGGGAAAACCAATTGCTGTATGTCTGCGTAATATTACTGAATCTCAATCAGCCGCGGTGCCTGTTTCCTGGCTTTTTCCGTTTTGGGAATGCTGAGTTTCAGGACACCGTTATCGTATCGGGCTTTAATGTGTTCCTCATCCACCACATCTTTGGAAAGCTCGAAGCTCCGCTGGAACGCCTGGTAGCTGAATTCCCTTCGGGTATAGTTTTCTTTGGCTTCCTCCGTTTCGTTCTTTCTGGAAGATGAGATCGTCAGAACGTTGCCGTCCAGAGTGATCCGGAAATCCTGCTTTTCCATTCCCGGTGCGGCCACTTCCACTTCGAAGCGGTCATCACATTCTTTGATATTCACCGATGGAACGGTGGTTAATGTTGATGAAAAATTGGTGTTGCCCCAATTAAAAAGTTCGCGGCTGAAAAAGTCATCGAACAGGGTACGTGTACCGGCAGGCAATAAGCTGCCATTGTTTCTTTTTACGAGTGACATAACAAACGAATTTTTAAGGTTAAACATAAATTTTAATGAACGTAACAGAATATTTTCAAAGGTTATGCCACCGGTAAAGAGCTGAAATCCTGTCATCTGAAATGAAAAAATGTCATTCCATATGACATTTTTACTTTTTTTCACAGATGGAAATAGCGCGGATCCGGATACCGGAATTCAAAGCCGAGTTCTGTCATCAGTTTTTCAGGCGAAATGATCCTGCCGCCTGCAGCACGCTCTCCGGTGTAGGAAAGGCCTTTCTGGGCATTCATAACTTCTTCCTTATTGGGATGCAAAGGGGCCACTACATTATAGACTTGCGATTCCGATTTATTTTCCAGCATTTTTTCAATGACCCGGCAGATATCTGTATAGTGGATATGGTTCACCGGCTGGTCCAGCCCGGAAATGTTATAATTTTTCAGAAGTCTTTCACCGCCCATCAGTCCGCCCAGTCTCAGGATATTGGCCTGCGGAAATCGTTCAAGGATAAAGTTCTCGCTTTCCACTTCCATTGCGGGCTGATCATCTTCCGTAAATTCCTGTTCAGCATCCGGATAAATACCGGTTGAGCTGGCATAAAAAACCCGGCCCCTGAAATCCCCGATAAAATTGAGGAGATTCTGTCTTTTACCGGTCATCGGGATTTTTGCCCCTCTCAGCCCGGAGAAAGGAACAGCGATAACAACCGAATCCAGATCAGCCGCCGCTTCCCATACATCAGTACCGGTGTTGAGCTCGTCCGGAAATTTAGCGAGAAAAGCATGATATCCTTTGGACCGGAGATCATCCAGTTTTGTTTCCGTAGTAGTGGTAGCATAGATTTCATACCGGTCTGCAAAATGTTCCGCAATATAGCTTCCCAGCCACCCGCAGCCGATAATTCCAAGTTTTTTCATTTATATTAACCTTTCAATGATTTACGATTATTCTCCGGATCCTGAAAATTTTGAATAATCCGGATAATTTTTAACACTTCATCTTCAATACTGTAGATCAAAGTATTATGTTTAGTAATTAAAATTTTATGATAGACAGTATCTTCATATTTCTGAAATACAACATTTCCGTTACAAATAATTTTTACAACGTCATCCAGTTTTGCTAAGAATTCATCCAGTACTTTATCATTCCACTGATAAAGAATATATTCTTCAATTTTCTGTAAGTCAGAAAATGATTCATCAGAGAATTTTATTTTCATTCCTGTATTTTTCTAAACGTAGTCTTGCTTCTTTCATAACTTCATGATAATCATGACTTCGTCCGTTTTTAAAATCTTCTTCAGAGCGTTTCAATGACTCCATAATTTCCTCTTTTGTTTCATTGCGCCACTCTCTTTGCTCTATGGTCTTTGAAATCACCAGCAGTTCCTGAGGGGTAAACCTTTTTTCTTTAAGCTTTTTAAAGAACGTCGGTTTTTTAATCCCTGATTTCTCAATAATATAAGACATCTTGAAAGGTGAGTTTTTCAGGATTTCATCAATGTTATTCTGAATTTCTATAAATTTCTCTATCTCAGCTATCATAATTTTATTATTTTATTATCATTATTATATACAAAAATAATCATTTATTATTATAAAACAGCTTTAATTTTCTGATCTGAATACACTGAACAAGCCTAAATTGTGCTTTGAGTTAAATACTGATTAAAAGGATGCGTTATAGAAAAGACCTATTGCTGACCTGTCACTTCTGGTCCGGCGATAATAAAGAATAAAAATTTATTCAACAGAACGTACTGAAACCAAAGGATAAAAGCCAGGTATTGAAATTACGGCAAGTTTTTATCTTTTATACTGTAAAATTTCATATCATTACATAAGCTTTACAGACGACATGTTTTTTCCGGGATATTTTTAAATGCTAAATAGAAAAAGGCCGGACGCTGCAAAACCCTTTACAGGATGCTGTCCAGAATAAACAGGAAATTGCTAATTCTTTTTTCTGCATTTTGACCTTATTTTAAAATTTCATTCGTTTGTACCGCTTAAAAACAGAATTATTTCGCAGAAATAAGTACATTTGCTTTTTTTCAAACAAATAAAATTTAGTATTGCATGAGTCAGCTTTTTAGAAGGAAAATCTATTCAGACACCGATACCTCTACGGGTCTGCTTAGGGTATTGGGCGTTTGGGACATTGTATTTTTCGGGATTGCAGCGATTATCGGGGCCGGAAGCTTCAGCAGTCTCGGGGAGGCAGTTTTCAGAGGCGGCCCCGGTGTAATCCTCCTGTACCTGATCTGCGGATTTGCCTGCGGTTTCACAGCACTTTGCTACGCAGAGTTTGCCAGCAGGATTCCAACCGCCGGTTCAGCTTACACTTATGCATATGCCAGTTTCGGGGAACTGATTGCCTGGATTATCGGCTGGGCACTTATCATGGAATATTCTTTCGGGAATATTTATGTTGCCTTTTCCTGGTCCGACTATTTTACCAGCTTCCTGGAACGGCTCGGCATGCATATCCCCGATTACCTGACCTGCAGCTATACCGAAGCCAAAAAAGCCTTTCTGAACGGCTCTGAAAATAAAGAACTCATCAATGCCTGGACCAACGCTCCCCTACTCGGCAGCCTTAAATTCATCGTAGACATCCCGGCACTGGTGATCAACGGGTTGATTACCTGGCTGTGCTTTGTAGGTGTGAAAGAAAGCAAGAATTTCAATAATGCGCTGGTAATTCTCAAGCTGGCAGTTATTGTACTGGTGATCCTGGTAGGCTTTGCCTACATCAATACGGAGAACTGGACCCCCGTAAACCCACAGACCCAGGTCGCTTCCTTTATGCCGAACGGTTTTGCAGGGGTTATGAGCGCCGTTTCGGGCGTGTTTTTCGCCTATATCGGTTTTGATGCGCTGAGTGTCCTTTCCGAAGAAACCAAAGACCCGCAGAAAACCCTGCCGAAAGGAATGATTATTTCCCTCGTCCTGTGTACTTTCATTTATATTGCCCTGACATTGGTTCTTACCGGAATGGTGGACTACAGGAAATTTGATGGTGTCGGCGACCCGCTTTCATTCATCTTTGAAAAATCCAATGCCAATGTCGCATGGATGGAACTGGTCGTTTCCTTTGTGGCCATTGTTGCCATTACTACCGTACTGCTGGTGTTCCAGATGGGACAGCCAAGGATCTGGTACGCCATGAGCCGCGACGGACTGATGCCTCAAAAGTTCCAGACCATTCATCCGAAATACAAAACCCCGTCCTTTGCTACCGTAATTACCGGTATCGTAGTGGGAATCCCGATTCTTTTTACCGACAAATCCTTTATCCTGGATTTTACAAGTATCGGAACCATCTTTGCATTTGTGCTGGTTTGTG
>NZ_CAJYMO010000269.1 GCF_913776365.1 uncultured Chryseobacterium sp.
TACAAAACTTAATAAATTTTACTTTATAGAATGTATTGATTCTCAGGAATCATCTCAAACAAATGGTTTTGCGCTTTATAATGATACTGTCATAAAATTAAAAATCGTTGATAAGTCAATTGAAACAGAATATTTTGAATTTAAAACAAAAGAAGAATTTCTAAATATTCTTGATTATATCCACGAGAAAGATATTAACAAAAATAATATTTTAATTCATATTTATACACACGGCTCTTCTAATCATGATGGTTTACTTGATGATGACAAGAAACTAATTTCTTGGGAAGAAGTACTTAATAAATCTAGAAAAATTAATGTAAAGTCAGAAAATGGTCTCTATTTAATTTTAGCATTGTGTCATGGGAAATATATAGGAGAAAAAATTGATATTAAGCAAAAAGCTCCTTTTAATTCTTTAATAGCTTCAAATCACGAAGAGCTGGTAAGTGATATATATAATTTGTTTCAAAAATTTTATAATAATTTAGTATTTGATAACGACATAATTAAGGCTTTTATAGATGCTCAATCAGACGGCGATAAATTTTATTATAAGAATACTAATAAATGTGTACAGGATGCATTTAAAAGCTTGTTAGAAAAACGAGAGTTGCTTTTACCTGATTTATATAAAGATTTTTTAGAGACAACTGGTCAAAAAATTTCTTTTCAGGAATTTGATAATATCAATAAGACAACCTTATCCGAATTAATTAAAAAAATGGAAGAACAATTTTTTATTAAATAATAAAAAAAATGCGACATGTTTTGTCGCATTACTTTTATAGGTTTGCTAATGTAGAGTATCTGTTCTAAGATTTATATAATAATTTAATTTTAATCAATATTCATGAATAACAAATACAATTGTAAAATTTGGAAAGAATTTCGTGATAGCATTATTGAAAATGATGGATATAGATGCACGGTATGTGGAAAAAAGTCAACTGAAACAATTCTTCAAGTCCACCACACAAAATATATAAAGGGAAGAAACCTATGGGAATATGCAGCTGAAGACTGCGTAACATTATGCAAAGGTTGTCACGCAATGGAGCATGGAAAAGTAAAACCTAATTATGGATGGGAATATATTGGTGATGAAGATTTGGGAGATTTAATTGGAGAGTGTGAAAATTGTGGTAGTAATATTAGATACGCTTTTCATATTTATCATGAAAAATGGGGAGCCTTACAAGTTGGAACACTATGTTGTGATAATTTGACAGATAGTCAAGAAGCATCAAATCTCATGGAATCTATGAAGCGATTTGAGAGTAGAAAAAGAAATTTTATTAATTCTGTAAAATGGAAGTATTTAGGAAAACTTCATTCTATTAAGAAAAATTTATTTGAAATTGAAATTGTGGAAATTGATGATTATTTCCACTTAACAATCCACAATAAAAAAAGTAAAAAACAATATTCAACTTTAGAATGTGCAAAATCCTCAGCATTTGAGGTAATTGAAAATGGTAAATTTATAGAGTACTGCTTAAAGCATAATATTTCTCTACCTACTAAGTTCAAAATTAACAATAAAAAAGAAGTTAATTAATATACTTAGGGTTATTTTCTTATTTGTTAAAATAAATTTCTAATTCTGTATATTTGAGCTTATTAATACTTTAACAATTAATATAATGGAAGAAAATATTAAAAAACATAAGATTAGGGTTCCCATATTTTCATCTGAAGTTATTGAAAGAGAAATAGGCTTATATGATGACCTAACATATTTATCTATGATAAATAATCTCAAAAAGAAAATTGATAATTTTAATGAAAGTATGCCTACTATAAGACAACCTAAAATAAATAAGGTTAAAGAAACTCAAATTTCAGCAATAGAATATTTTGAAGAAAGCTATGAAGAAATTCCTACATTATTAATAAAAATAACAGCTTATAATACAAATTTAATAGATGGATTTGTTGAATTAGATGAAAAAATAAACTTACAGAAAAATCACAAAGTAGGAAGTGACACAAACTATCTTTTAGCCCTCCCCCAAATATATGGTCAAGATTCCTCTAAGTTTGTTTTCCAATGGAAATTTTTTGTATATGATGACCCGACAAAAGATTCTAGTGAGATAATTTCAATATGTAAACTTCTTTGTAAAAAAATATTAGATATAAAAATAAGAAACTTAAAATTAGAAAGTATTTTAAAAGAAATAAAGCAAAATAAGTTATTAGAAAATTTTGAAATACAATTATCTAGTCATTACGAACAAGAAGACGACCCAGATGTTAAACTAAAAAATTACTTAATTACTTCTAAAGTTTCTAAAACTACCAAAAATTCGTATAAAGACGTACCAACTGATAAATTTGAAGAAATCTTATTTACAAAGAATAATTTTAATAAAAGAGTTTTTAAAGTCTTTAAAAATAATAGAGAAATACGTATTACTGAAGAGCAAAAAAATGATTTCAATAAACTCTCTCAAACCATTGAAGAGATTTTAAATAGTCAAATCGAATTTCATGAAAATGATTTAGATAAAATATTTGAAAAGGATTTCATAATGAAAAACTTAAACTCTATAATAACGGAGTTTACAAAACAAAGTATTCAACATTAAATATGGACTTTTATAATAATTTATTATCCGATATTTCAAATTTTGCAATCGTAGTTTTTGGCTTTTGCATATCTCTGTATACACTTCTTTATTCATTTATTTTAAATAAAAAGGAACAATTAAAAGAAATTACGGATTTAAAAAAGTCAGGAGAAAAGGTTACTTCCTACACTTATAAAGAAACAAATTATATAAATTATATTAAAAGTATGAAAAGCTTTAATAAATATATTATTATTTGTCTTACAATTTCATTACCTATTTATTTCTTTTCATTGATAATCAAATATTTCAAACTATATAATTTAAATATCGTTTTATTTAATAATAAATATGAAGGTTACATAGTTTATTTACTTTTATTATGCTCTATATTACTATTTATATACATAGTAATACTGATTGTAAAAAGTATTAAAATATATAATCGAAATACAAAAATATAAGTAGCCTTAAAAATAAATAAGGCTAACTATAATTTGATTAATGTATAATATTACATGTCGTTACAATTCGGTACAGATGCTGTATTTTCTTTAAAATAATTATAAACTGTTGTTTTTTTTAATCCTGTCAGTTCCATTACTTTTTTAGGGGTAATCTTACCATTTTCGTGACAATTCCAATTACAGAATAGTTCTGAGATTAAATTTTTCCTTTTCTGTGTTTTTTCTCTTTTTTCCTGATTTATAACTTCTAAGCATTTTCTACTTTTTTCAATAGCGGTAAGGGTAATATCCTTAAAGAAGAATCTTTTTGTTTTATTTGTTCTTGGATTATCTCTCTTATTAAATGCTTTATCTATTATTCCCCAAACCTCATTGTTTTCTAATGGGGTCATTAAATTTACCATATTAGCATAAAATATCATTTTAGATAATGTTTTCTTATCTAAATCTGGATTTAGGAAAAGTAGCCGCTTCGCGTACAATCCAAGAACCTTTTCACGATTTCCCTCTTTAACTCCTTTAGGAATAAAGGCACTATGGTATCTTATTTTGTTCGAACCACAATCATAGATGCCTCGGTCATCGTATATAATATCCATACCTTTAGTTACTTCATCAAGATTATTATATCTTATTTTTCCGTCACAGTGTATACCTATTAAAGAGTTATCTTTAATGATAGTGTTACGGAAGTTTTTAGAGCCTGTGTTACTGAGTTCTACTAACTGCCCAGAAACCAATTCTGCAATAGGAAAAACCTCTACATTATCATTATAATGTGCATTCGGGTCATATGATAATACCGTAAGTCTGTCAATAGATACCGCCTTACTGTCAAAAGGTACATCCAACAGCTTTGCAATCTCCTGAGTGGCAATCTTAAAGTTATCAGGTGTCAGCCCATCAACTTTTACCACTAAAGTCAGTCCAGTATTAGATAAACTTCTCCAATAAGCACATACATAAGCTGCGTTGATTTCTAAATCCTGCTCAGTCTTACCATCCACATCAATATAAAGGTATCCTGTAGATTCTGCTACATTCTTTCCTACAATATATCCGTCCGAAAAATTAAAGTTGATGGATATTGCAGGAAGTTGATATTTTTTGATTTTTTGGTAGTCAATTGAACCACGCTCTAAAGTTCGGGCATACTGCACCAAATACACATGTTTAGTTGGAGGGAATTTGATAAATTCAACAACTTCTTCGATATTTTGGAATGAGCCAGTAATAGCACGGTTAGTGCAATGCGATATTTTGTTAATCATAATAAATAATGCTGTTTAAAAGGCATAACAAGGGCTGTACATGGCTTTTTGCAATGTATTTAGGATTTTGTTATACGAATTGTTTTAGTTGATTTTTGGTATTTGCAAGGCTTTACATGTGCGCCTGCAGAATTATGCGATGTAATAGTAAAAAGATTCAGCTTTTCGAGAGCCTTATACACTTGTGTATAACCTTAATCTTCCATGATGAATACTGCACACTTACTGTTTAGTTGTTGAGATAGAAAATCTTTTACTTTAGCTTCATCTTTGGTCATGATAAAATATTCAATTTCATTATCCCTCAAAAGATGCGTTCCTGCATTAACATCATTCACATATTTTGGTTCTTGAATCTCAGATTGAGTACATTTTTGCCTTGATTGACATTTTTGTTGAGAGTTTAACTTATCTTCAATTTCGGGAATAATGTTCATTTCTTTCAATTTCAGTTTGTCCTGAACTTGATTATATGCAGTGGTTATACTTAAACTCTCCTGCATCATTTGCCCTATAATACCATAAAAGCCACTATTTATTACACTTCTATATCTAGCTGTGGTAGTCCTACCGATACCTGCCAATTTGGAAATTTCTAAAATAGTATCAATTTTATCTTTCACATTATCACCTCTACCAGCTTTAGAAAGATTTTCTTTTGCTTTTTTTACAATAGTTTCTTCATGTAAACAGGCAAATTTTAGTTTTTCCACAGGTGTAAGATTTCTTCTCTGACATTGATGTTTAACCATCCAAAACTGAACATCTGAAAGCAATGCAAAATTTTCTCGAATTTCTTTTTTTGGAATATCTGAAATTTCCAACTCTATACACGCTTTTAATCGTATATGACCATCAATAACTAGCTTAATTCCGTCTGGTGTGGCGTAATATAAAATCGGGTCAATAACACCGTTTTGGGTAATATCTTCTTTTAATTGGTTGTATCGATTTAAATCTGTTATTGATAGGTAAGATTGCAGTTCCCAAATAGTTGTTAAATCTTGATAATGATAATAAACATTGTAGTTTTTATTGAATAATTGAATTGTATTTGACATGATAATTATTATTTTAAATTTGACACAAGAGATACCCACACAATACTCGACTGTGCTTTGATTAAACATTAAAAGTGTGGTAAATGATTAAGAAATAATTGGATTGGGAAGAAGTTCCCTCAGTTTTAAGAAGCTTGGTTCAATTTTGAGAATACTTCATCTTTTGAGTAATAAACTCTATTACCGATTTTAGTATTTTTCAATGTACCGTCATTATTCCAATGAAATAATGTTGTCAAACTTACATTTAAAAGCTTTGCTGTTTCTTCACGAGTATAAAATTCTTTTTCTGTTGATTGTGCAGGAATATGTTTTTCTAATTCCTCTCTCACTAATTTTTGAATGTATTGACCAAAAGATTCTAAATCTATCTGCATCAATTGAATTGCTGAATTTGTCATAATTTTTATTTGTTTAAGATTATGATACAAAGGTTCAGATAGGGAAAACAGGGAAAAAACAGGGAAAATATTTTTAAGACAAAATAATTTAACCTTCTGATTATCAGTTATAAAAATTTCAATTATTTTTTATCCTAGAATCGGTTTTAATTTTTCCCTATTAATTCCTAATGAATATTCAATTTCTGTAAGAAAAGCATCAGTAGTTTTAAAAGTGAAAGGATAGTGTTTACCCTGTGGATTGTCAATGTCAAGAAAATTTTTAAGATATTGTTGTTTTACCTCTCTTTTATTATTTATATTGAATTTAGTAATTCTTTCAAAGGAAGCAATAGTATCAAATTTCTTTCCTTCGACCTCATAGAAGTAATCGAAAATATAGAAGAAATAACAAAACCTAAAGAAATAAATATCATTTTTAAATTCCATTTCTTTAACACCATTACTACTATATTTATTTTCTGAAATTGCATTTAAAATAATTTTTATAGTACTGTTATCAAAAGATTTTAATTGCAAATAATCAACTAAAGCTGACTTTTCTTTCATAAAAATATCTAACTCATTCTTAAGGAAATTGTTTTCCTGTGAATGTACTCTATCTCCATATCGCTGTAAATTCAGGTATTTTAGCTTCATTCCGTAAAGAGAATGTTCTGCATTTAATTCTAAAAACTGATATAAATTGACTGCTGTAAGGTCTGCAAACCGTAATAGTTCTGATGCGCTTAATATATTAAGGTAGTTTTTTAGAGATTCTTCCAAAGAGATAAAAGATGACTGTAAAGAGATTATAGAAGATTCGGTGTAAGCAAAAAAAGAACCATCAAGTTGCGGAGTTTGAAATGAATGTTCAAAGAGTAATTTTTCATTTTCATTTATTTGATAATCGAGATATTTCTCACGGCTAGAATATTTATTGATAAGAATTGATTCTGATACCCCACTAACTTCCCTTATAAAACGGCTTAAAAAGTTTGATGCTCTTTTTTGTAAAGAAAATACAAGCGAAGCATAATAGCTTATATAAATATTTGGAGATATAATTTTAAGAAGTAAGTAATTTTGAAAATGTTCTGATATGACAGCGGAATTAATTTCGTTTTCATTAATTGGTAAACTTTCAAATGTATGTTTTTGAAGCTGCTCTACTATATTAGTTGTTATAATAATTATAGTCCTAATTACACTTACAATATTATTAATTTCTTCATCATTATAAATTTCATCAATTGACCCAATATTTGAAAAATCGATTAATCCGTCATTTACAATTACTGCATTTATATTTAAAAAACGGCTTATATACTCGAAATAATCTGTTATTAATTCTTCTGAACTTTCTATTTTTTGAGGTGACAACTCCTTTGGGTAAAAAGACAATAAATCATTTATCGTTTCTGAGATAATTACATTTTTAATATCAATGCTTATGTTTGATTGCATACCGTCCAACCTGGCTTTTATATCTCTAATTTCAGGTATGTGTGCAGGTTTTTCTACTTCAAAATTTTGTAAAAAGAACTCATGTATGCCATGATATGACACAGGGTCTTCCATAGCTATTACATAAACAATAAAGTCTAATGCAATTCCTCTCTTAGTATTTATTTCAATCATTTATATTAATATCCTAAGCTATTAAAAATCTTTGCTGTTGATTTTGCTTTTTCAACTTCCGTTTTATTAATGTAAGCCAATAATTGCTTTTCCGTAGTGTGTCCTGTAAAATTAAGCAAATAAGTAGTAGGAATTTTCTCATAAAAATTAGAAGCAAAACTTTTTCTTCCTATATGAGATGTAACAAGTTTATGTTTAGGAAAATTGCCAAAAACTTTGCGTGTAATACTCTTCCCATCTTTTTCTATCGTCTCAGTTCTACCGTTATATACAATCTCATCTATTTCAGCAATTTCGCACACTTCTTTGATATAAAGATTTAGGTTTACATCTGATATTTTTCGGGGAAATTCTCCGTTTCGTTTTGCTAAAATATCTTGGACTTTTTTTAATAAAGGAATTTGCATCTTAGCATTGGTCTTTTGCTGTGTAAATTCAATGTATTTCTGTCCCTCACTATCTTCCACAATCATAGAAGAATTAAACCTCATATAATCACTCACACGTTGCCCTGTATAACAGGAGATAAGTAGCCAATCTCTTGCATTATCTAAATAATCATGTGGCATTTCTTTATGCTCTATTCTATCCAACTCATCAAAAGTTAAGTAAATTGATTTTGGGATATGCTTTGTTGCTTTTTCAACTTCAAATTTCCATAATTCCGAATGCTTATGAACTTCAATATCAAAAGAACCTGCAACTTTACAAATCATCTTTAAGAATTTAAGGTTGCGATATGTAGTTGAAATCTTATAACTTTCCTTATTACAATAATCTTCAAAATCAATTCTAAAAGAATTATCTAAATCTTTAAATTTTAAACCTCTAAATGTTTTCTTTCTTATTTTTCTATCTTCTACATACCTTATCATTAATTGCTTAACAACATTAGCTTTCTTAATAGTCGATTCCGTAACACTATCTTTTTTTAAAGAAATATAAGTGTCAATAAAAGCAATCACATCATCCGAATAGTTATTATCTTCTCTTTTTAAAGTTGTAGGTTCTATAATAGATTTCAGCCATTCTTTTAAATCTACTTCAGGAATATCATTTATGTAACTTGAAATAATGTTAGCTTCTAATTGAGAAAGACGAGTGTTTATAGTTTCAGCATCATCTTTATGCATTTTTTTAGACGGCATTTTGCATTTCCCGTCTTTCCATTCTTTAGGCTTACAACTCAGATACGGAACAGGAACACGTAAATCAATATCTTTATCTCTAAACTTTGCCCAAATTGTACTTTCTTTATCCGCCACTTTTCCTCTAATAAAAAAACTTACTGATGCCATAATTGAAATGATTAAAATTTAAAGTTGTACCCAAAGTTGTACCCAAAAAATTCAAATATAGTTTAATTTCAATAAATTCAATTTAATTAAACAATCTTAAAAAGCCTTTGTACAAAGCATTTATAAATTAATCAAGATTTTAACAGATTTAAAAATGTAGTTCCTCCAACTCCACTGATATCAAAAAGAGAAAACGCTGTGTTTTCTCTTTTTTATTTTGTCTTCAAAACTAAATAGGTCCTGTTGTAATCTGATATGTACTTATTTAAATAAATCGTTCAGTACAAGTATTTATTAAAATATCATTAACCTTTTATATTTGCATGAGCTAAAATTAAAATAAATGATAAAATTTAATTTTTTAATCCCTATTATCTTTTTCGTAACCTTATCTTCCTGTAGAAAAGAAAATAGTAATGATACAAAACTGATAGAGAAAACTTCAATAAAAGTACCTCTTACAGTTGATTCTTTTCCAGATTCTCTTGTTCTGAATAAATTCGATGCTGGATGTATCATTTCTTATTCTAAAAAAGGAGCTAATGAAAATGATAATATTTTAATGCAAGGAGCTGAAGTTCCGGCTCAAATGGGCAGATCCCTTTTTATTATGAGAATTGATGGAACATGGCAACTATTTCATTCCAACGATGAAAGAGATGTGAAGACTGTAAATAAGAACCTGATCAAAGCAAAATTAACTAACAAAAATTATAATGTGGAAATAATTACACATGTGGGACAATATTTTTCAGCATCCGATTCGACTGAACACTTTGGAACAATAAAAATCACCAGAAAAAAAGATTATTCTAAAATTTCTGTTGAATTTGTAGGAGGAATTGTTTGTTAAAAATTCCCGTTACAATTATAGGTAATACACAAGAGGATAACGTAAAATGCATTGACGAAATACATATTACTTACCTCCAATCGAAAACCAATGGCGGAACAACCTATAGAAAGCTTATATATTGCTTGTTTGAACGAGGGTCCAAATCCCTCCAACTCCACTGATATCAAAAAGAGAAAACGCTGTGTTTTCTCTTTTTTGGTTTTGGGAATTCTTTAAACCATAGTAAACTCATCTAATGGTGCAAGAAACATCCTGTTTTATGATCAATTAAAACGTACTTGACGGGTAAGAGTGTGACTCTTTTGCAAGCGAGGGAAATGACCGAACGCTTTCAGTAGTACAAGACTTAACCTGATCTACTGTCTGGATAACTTGGTCTTTCTATTCAGTAGATTGTAAATTTTCTTTGTGTTTTCTGACACTTCATCCCATTCTCCTACAGAATTATAGGTACAGCTCAGGGTCGTGCCTCTATCAATGTACTTCAGTTCTACATTTCCTACATAATCGGTAGCATATAAATCAGTGAATTCAGGGTTGATTATGGAAGACATGATCCAATTTTTCAGGCTGTCTTTTTCACTTCCGCTGAGATAAATCTTTGTTCTTACCGTATCTTCAACAATATATTTGGGCGGAATGTTATAAATCTCCTTGTTCCAGATTATATTTACAACTTCGGCACTGTCGGAATGACGGTCAATGGTAATTTTCTGAAAATCAGTATTCACCTGTAATTTTTCCCACGGGTCGTCCTTTATTTTCTTTTCCGGCTGTTCCGTACATGAAACCGAAAATCCCAGTATGAATATCAAATGTATCTTCATTTTTCTTATCCTAATTTCTCCTGTATGTCCTTAAGCAATGCCTGTTGCTCTTTTCCGGTAAGGTTGTTCTTATTTCCATTATATGAATATTGAATCTGATGCTGTTCTCTTTTGCACCATTGTATCATTTTCTTAATCCCTGCATTACTTATTATCCCTTCGCTATCTTCAAATACAGGAGGTGATGCCAGATGAACCAGTTTGGTGTAATTTTTCAATACCAGTACCAATTTCCGATCATCCGGTTCTTGCTGCAATCCATATTTTATAAAATGGGTCTGATCAGAACAGACTGCCTTTACCTGTATACCGTCAAATTCGGTCTGGTCATATTCATCAAATACCCGCCACAGGTATTGCTTATTATCCATGGAAACCCTGCGCTTATTTTTACTGCTTATTGCCATACTTTATCATAAAATTTCGATGAATCAAGCTGATCCTATTGTGATCATTTTCTGATGTGGTCATTCAACAGGATACACCAAACATTCAGCAATGTAGTAAAAACAAACAGATAAAAACCGTTTTCCTAAAGTTATGCTTTCCTTTGCGGTAAAAAACTATTGCTCAAAGAAAATCTGTGTTTGCTATAAAAACAACGAAGATCTTCGCAAGCTTCATATTTGCAACGGTAAAGCTCGAAAACCTCAGAAGATAAGCTGGAAGTTGGGTGTCTGCCCTCTGCATCCAGTCGAAAACCATTGGCGGAATAACACTATAGAAAGCTTATGTATTGCTTGTTTGGACGAGGGTCAAAATCCCTCCAACTCCACAAAAATAAAGCCTTAAATTATTAAATATCAATAATTTAAGGTTTTTATTTTCACTAATTGTACGATTATTGTACGGTAAATTATTTTTATTTTTTAGTGCTTGTTAATTCCAAGTTATTATTATCTCCTCAATCAAAATAATGTACATCAACTTCTTTTATTACTCGAATACTATCGTCAATTTTTCTCACCATATCCCTGATTAAATTTTCGTTTTCTTTAGAGATTTTTCTTCCTAAAATTATTTCTTCAATCCTACAAACAATATAATCACTCGATATTTTGGGAAATATCCTAATTTCCTGTTCATACTTCCAATATTCTAATTTTCTACTTAGAATATCTCTTGCAGTTTTCTCATTATGATTATCAATAAATGTATGGTCAGAAAAATATTCTATATTTTGAATATCATTATCCCTCTTATTTATCCTTACACCCAATGCTATGCCACTATGCCCATTAGCATAATGAGACCACATTAACATATTATTGGGTCGTTTAGCTAAACAACAAAACTTAATATCTCCTTTTTCTTGTAATATTTTATTTTTAGCATCTTGACTTAAAAAAGCTCTATTAGTATAATATATTCCCTCCATTGGGTCATTCATATTTTTATAAGTTGATGCAAACAATCGTTTATATAATAATATATCAACAAAATATTTATAATTGTCAATCGTCCTATATTTGTAATAAATTGGTGACCATTGATTTTCATCTTCTATATTTAGCATAAATACGTTTTTATATTATTAATATTAAATTAAATCTACCTTAGTATTTATTTCGAAAACATTATAAGCAACCTCGGCTTTGTTCCTTGTACGTTTATCTCTGGAAATAAAAACATCACAATAGCTTGCAAAGAATGCATGATTTGAATCCCAAAGCCTCGCATAGTTTGATTTTTCATTATACTTATCTTTCCAATACCCAAAAAAATCTAATAGCTCAAAAACACCTGCAAATTTATTATGTAATCCAAAAGATTTTCCGTCTGGATGTAGCTCGAAACCCATCTCTATTAAACCTAAAAAAGAATATCCTTGAAACAAGTCTAATTTTTTATTAATTTGAGAAATCACATCACTTGTCCTATAGTTATTCATTTCTGTTGGGTTAAGTCCTATGGCTTCTCTAACAATCTGTTTTTGACTTTCATCAACGATATTAACCATGCTTTTCATAGAGTCTTTTGCAAAACTAACTTGATTAATTAGCTTATAAATACTAAATGGTATTTGTTTTATTTTATGTACTTCGTTACTTGAAAGTTCTTGATATAGATAATTGTTTTGAGTAATAGAAGAAATTGTCTTAAAGCGTTTTTCCAATCTTTCTTGAATCAATGCTAAGCTATCCGCTTTAATCTCATTTGACTCATGAATGTGTGCAGGTGAATAATAAAAGCTTAAGTTTTCATCTTTATACTTATTCTTTAAATCATCAATAGTTAGACTCCCCTGTTCTATGTCTATAAAAGCATTATTATCTAAGTAAATATCCATAACAAAAAAATTAAAAATGTGACCAAATTTGATTATACTGACTGGCATTTAAAGGAGCAAGACCATTTTCAATATATTTCTTGATAAGTTTTATTGAATAAAACAACTCTTCATATTCTGATTCATTATTTGAATCTGGAATCGTATCTAAAAAATTAACCAAATTAATCCATCCCTCTTTATAAAATTGATTGTATAGCTCTTCAGTAGGAGATTCCACCAGACTCATAAGAGTGTTGGTATTTGAAAAGATTTGAGCTAAAGCAAAATAAGGAGCATATCCAGTAAACTCAGCAGTATTTATATTTATCCCATCTTTTTTAAATGTCTGAAATAGGTTAGAATTATAATATTCTTTGAAACGATTGTAAATATCTTCCTTTAGCAAATTATTAGCTAATTCAGAATATATTATTCTTTTATCTAAAACTAAATATTTTGTATTTTTAGTATAATAATTAAAGACACTTATAGGAGAAGATTTACTTTCTATAAGATATTCTAATTTCCTAATTAGTAAATGTTCTACATCAATCACATTCGAAATTTCATTTGTATATCTACTATTATTATGGTCATCAGAATATTTTTTTCGAACAAGATTTACATTTATGTCACTAAATAATAAATCTAAATATCCTATAGATTCGGTTTTTATTATATTAAAAACATCTTTATTAAAAACATCTTTATTGCCATTATAAATAAACTTAAAAGCATCTAAGAGAATTCTTACCGTTTCCTTGTCATCATGATAATTACTATTAATAATAATATAATTTAGCGTTTTTAAAGAGTCTAAAAATTGGTCTTTACTATTTAATCTATTATTATAAATAAATTGTTTGATTTCATTTGCAATAGAAAATAAATTTTTATTTTCTTTAATGTCAATTCCTTCGGCTAAATCAAATAATTTATTCTCAAAATGTGCAGTATGCATATCAGAGATATTTATAATATTCCCAGCTATATCATTTTTAATATAAATATCAGTATAAAATATTTTTGATATTGAATTTTGATTTTTTTCATAATATTCTATCGATTTTTTTCCAAATAATCTATAGAATACGGCATCAATAATATTAAAATCCTTATCCCTATAATCTTTTAGTAGATTTTCTTTGAGACTTTCTTTCACTTTAAAACTATAAATGTATATATCATTAGAAAGATCAGCACCAAGTATTTTTATATCTCTATTTACATTGTCAATTATTCCCTTGTCTAAAATTTTATTTAGATCAGAAAAAATAGCATACTGTAAGTCCCGAAATTTATAGGTAAGAAGCTTTAAAAGTATATATTCACTTATAACAATATTTGATCTAATATTAATAAATGAAAAATTAAATTTGAATTCATTTACAAATCGTTTTACATCTCGGTAAGTCTCAAAGAAATCTTGATAAGATAATTGATGATTTGGTTTGTAAGAATTTTTATTTTCATAACTGTCTATAATATCTTCTAAACTCAGAATGGAATTTTGAACATCTGAATTAGAATCAAATAGGTTCTTGAAAACAACATACATATCTATTTCATCCTCATTTGATTCATTTTTTGGAAAGCTACTATTTATTAAATCCAATAACTCATTAACAATTAATTCAGAATTAAAAGGTAAAAGGTTAATTTCAACATTAAATATTTTATCTAAGTAATTATTTTTCTTTACATCAATGGTTTCAATTATATATTTTCTATCATATCCCGAAATGAAAATAATATTATTAAAATCGGATAAAGTTCGTATTAGTTTCAGAGTGTTCATTATCTCTTCTTTTTCCAAACGGTCTAAATCATCAAGCAATATTACTATTTGCCTATCAATTGTTTTTATAATGTTATTAATGTTTAAATAAAAACTTTCGAGAGTTTCATTTTCATTAAAAAAGCTTTTCCCAAAATCACTTAACTTTTTTAAATCACTACTCGAAAGGCTTAATATAGAATCAACATATTTATCAATATCATTAGAAATTTCGGCTGAATAAGGTTTAAGATTTTCTTTTAACTCTTCAAAAAAATTCTCAATTATAGCGTTCGATCCTTTATTTTTCCATATTCTATACCAAAAAATAATACTTTTGGGATATTGCTCACTGTATAGCAATTTAAATCTATGTAAAAAACTACTCTTACCATATCCCCAGACAGCATTTAAACCTATGCTAAAAGATTGCTCAGGCTTAAAACCAGAAATATTTTCAATTAATTGTAAAAGTATTTTTTCATTATCTATTGTTTGATTACTAAATAACTTGTCCTCTATAAAAAAATTTAATTCGTCATTCCTATATTCTAAACCAAATCTCTTCTTTAAAACATATAATAAATTAAGTGTATGTAAAATTGCAACAATCAGGATTATATCAGCATATCTTATATTATACTCATACAAAAACTTTATTTCATCCTGTTTTTCAAAGGATATTTTAAAATCTTGTTTTAAATCATCTTGAATAATATTAACAAAACGTAAAGAAATATAAATTATAGATATATAATAAATTAAGAAGGTTATATTCTTTTTATGTATATATCTTTTTAGGATCAGATTAATATAAAAAATAAAAATGCATAAAAATAGGATCCAATAACCAATTTTAAAAGAGCTTTTTTGACAATCAATCGTTTTACCAATTTCTAAGATTAATTTATTTATATACTCAATAGAGAAAAAAGAAATAACAAGTGTCAAAATAAATATGATAAATATTTTTCTATTATCTTTTAAAAACTCAGTCATTTTTTTATAAGACAATCTAAAACCTCTTGCTAAAATATCTTTTAATAATCTCATATAAATTAAATTATTTAGTTCTTTTAGAATGATTAGATAGTGAGTTTTGGTCACCTGTATTTATAGAATTTCCATCGCCATTATTATTAATTATAGTTTGGTGCATAATACTTGTAATTTCATCATTTTTTGATTTCAAATCCTTTATTTCAACACTTTCTCCAAATTCAGTTTCAACTGCGAGCAAAAAGTCAAGCAGCTTACTTCTAACATTAGAAATAATAGCTACAATATTCGCCTTAGGAATAATTTTATAACAAGAAACAATAGAAATATATGGATTTCCCATTCTTTTCCAATTGTTTTCTAAAATTTGTCTAATTTCAGCTCTAATAGGAGAGGTTAAAACTCCTTGCTCTTGAATTAAACTTTCTAAAGCATTGACGCTATCAAAGAAATTTTTAGTCCTAAGAGAATGTTCTATTTCCTCATCTAAGTTTACTGTAGGAATTTCGTAATTATTATATTGTGTGAATCCATTCACGACAGTCCCTTGTAAAGCATTCCAAATATTTTTTCTATAATCAGGTAATTCCTCATCATCTTCATCAATATAACCTGACAATTCGGAATTTGCCCATTTCAAAAGTTCTTGATTTCCTATTCTGCTTGCTAATACTTTTGTTTTTAATAATGCTCCATTTAAAGAGCTTCTGTCGTCCATTAATTCATTTACAATTTGGCTAATTAAATTCATCAAATGTTCTTAAAGATTAAACAATATCAAAATATCCTTTTATTAATGATGCTAATAAATTAGCCGTCACTCCCGTTCCTATTTTACCAACACCATTTAACGATTTATTGATGATATTAGCAATCCATTCATTTGCTCTTATCCCTAACCTCCCGCTTTCTAAATTTGGTTGTTCTTCGGCAATGATTGTTGATATTTCCTGAATATCCACCTCATCTATTCCGTGATTTCTCAATTCTTCTTTAAGATTTTTCAAATCACCTTTATTTATGTGAACCTTATTATCAATATTATTATGATTACCTGTATTGATTAGGTTACCATCACCGTTGTTGTTAATTGTTGTACTCATATAAGTATTTATTGTTTGATTATTATTTCCTTGACTTTTATTAAATGTTTCAATTTCAATATCATATCCAAATTCTTCTGCAATTTTCATTACAAAATCTAAAAGTTTAGTTCTAATAGCATTTGGCATTTCCACTATTACACTTTTACTGGTGCTTAATGTAGCTCCTACAACATCAACTCTAACATCAGATTTATAAAGCTTTCTTGCTGGTTCTTGTAAGATAGATAATAATTCCATTGGAAATTCAGTTCCAATTTCTTTGTTGGTTTGCTCATTTGATATCGCCTCTTTTCCAAGCTGTTCGATTGAAGAAATACCCTCTCTAACCTTAACATATTTGTATATCTCATTATATGGTTCTTTTAGCATAGAAACAGGCAAAACTCCATGATGCTTATGAATATATGCTTGCATTTCAATTCTAATTTTGCCTAAAGATTTTCTATAATTTGGTACTTCATCATTTGAACCATAACCATTCAATTCTTTATTAGTATAATTAATAAGCTCTTCATTATTAATTAATTTTCCAAAATAATTCAGCCTCATTAATGAAGATGACAGAGACTTATCCGTATTGATAATATCTTCAATTACTTCTTGTAGAGGAAATATTTTTTTCATTTGAGTTTCAGTTGAAATTATTAGTAATATAAAAGCCTCAGTAAAGAGGCTTTATTCTATTGCAGTGTAAAGACCAAAGGGCTTCTGTCTTTGAAAGGTAAATTGCTAATAGTTTGGAAATTATTTTTCTTCTCATTCTAAGTTGTTTAGGAGTTATATCTAACTAAAATTGACTATTATAGTTTTCATTAAGTATAATATATGGCAATTATAACTAAAAAACTCTATAAAACTTTAGGTATTTTCCCTGAATTTTTTTTTGACAAATTATATTTCGAAAACGACAAACCTTGTCGCTTTTTATTTACCAATTATCTTTTTTTGCAGTAACATTTAGATTATATATATAATCATAAAAACTTTTGCTAAGGTTATTAAAATAGCCTGAAACGCTGTTAACTGCTTTTTGATACATTTTTCTTACTTCGCCATCCTTTTTAAAGTGTGTCCAGCTATTAATAAAATTCAGCTCTCCCTAATGCGGTATCCCTCTTAAATCTTTACCATTATTTTCAAGTCCAAGTACAACAAACTTATATTTCCCATCTTTAAAAGAGATTTCAATATCATATTTTATATTGCTACAAACTTTAACAATATTGGGTGCGGTAAGACCAAGGCCCAAAAAATTAAAAATTCAGGCGTGCTCAATGAAGCTATTATTCAGAACGGAAAAAAAATAATCGTTAATGCTGATTTAGCGCTGAAATTACTCAAAGAAAATTCTTAATGTCTAATATGTGAATAGAATTTAAAAAGACTGTACTAAATTATATTCTTTATTGAATAGATAAAAAGTTTATCCTTGCAAGAATTCGACCTAAATGTATTATAAAACCATTATTTAATCAAACATAAAGCTGCCTGAAAAGACAGCCTGCAACTATAAAAATTAAGTCCTATTCTTTAATAAATTTCCTCACCAACTCCTCAATCACCCTACTCTTTTCCTTCTCCGTCTCCAGCAACCGTTCATACAGCTTCTTATTCTCTTCGTAGACTTCAATCAGCTTATCAATAGGATTGATAGAGCATTGATAATTATTGTTGTTTGAACTATTCTCATTAAAAGTATTTGAAATAATATTGAAAACAGCATCCTCTGAAAAATTCTTCAGGGCTTCGAGGGGAAGTTCCAGGGCTTTGGCGATGGGTTCGAGCTTGTGGTCTTCGAGGGTTTCGGCGTTTTCGAGGAGGGAGACTTTCTGCTGACTGACGCCTAAGAGGTCGGCCAGGGTTTCCTGCTTCATGCCGCGCATTTCCCTGATTCTTGCGATGTTTCTCCCGATATGTTTCTGTGCTGTAGCTGCCATGGATTATGATTTACAACCAAAGATATAAAATTCTGCGGGATGCCGTTATACCTGCCTGTATTTTACTTTGAAGTACAGCCGGAGTAATGGGCAAGGAAGCGGGATGCGGAAAGTGATTCAGCTCCTACTTCAATGCATGGTTTTCAACATCAAGAAGCAGGGTTTATCAGCGCAAAAGGAAATGCTATCGGATCCCTGATGCAGTGAACAGGCTTCGCCTATCAATGGAAAGTAAATGGAACAATACTTTTGTTTTTTACCTCCTGTTTTTAGTTCACTACCTCTTTTTCTGGTTGGCTACGCGGGTTTTTAGCTCCAACTTGCCGAAAAAACAATACAATGAAACAAAAGATCATTCTTCCTGCCACGCTTCCGCACCACCGTCCACTGAGCCAGCTGCTGAATTCCTTTGTGGAAAAAGTGCCTGTCCGCCATGTGTTCCTGAGCCGTTTCCAGGCTTCCGGCAAATCCTATCTCATCATTCACCTGGACTGCTCCCGGATGCCGGACGGCCTGTTTCCGGACAGGCAGACCAGAAAAGCATGGTCCCGGTACGGTATCCATCTCATCCTCCTGGCCGGCAACGATATGGAAAAACACCTGGCCCTGGGCACCCTCTTCCTCCAACGGCACTGCACCGCATCAACACTGGTCTACAATTCCGGCAGACACGAGCTTCCCGGTGAAGAACTTTCCCGATCGATGAAGAAATTCCGGCAGATCCGGCAGAAGTACCGTTTTACCTGCCGGCTGCTGAACGAAGAAATCCGTAAAGCGGAAAAAATGGGTTCTTTTATTACCGCCTATCATGTATACACCAGCCTTTTTGAGCACCACCTGTTCCACCTGGAGTTCCTCTGTCCGGGCCGGTACTTCCTTCAGGATACTTTGGATCAAAGACTGATGAGGCTGGAACCGTTTTTCCCGGAAATCAGAAGCTTCCTGCTAAAAAAGACCGGGAATACCTATTATATCACCGAAGCCCTCCTGAGTGCAGGAAAAGCAGAGACGGGTAAAGAGTATTCCCACCTCCGGGCCGAGTTCCGGGAAGCCGTTGCCATTGCCGGACAGAAACTGCATGAACTGGTAAAAAGAACATTCCGCGATATCAGAATCTCCGTGAAATATCCTGACCACATTCCGGAACCGGCGGCCGGAACCCAAACCGACTCTCCGTACGAATCCGTAGTCCGCATCCTTACCCGCCGTTTCCCTATCGAAGAAATTTTCCTGTTCCGCCAGGAGGAAGCCATCTGTGTAGGCCGCAAAATAACCCGGCTGCACCTGCTGCTGATCGCCAACACGATCACCAACAACGACCTTGATCTGTTGGCTCAGGCCGTCCTGCAAAAGACCGGCAGAAAGTATATGATTGTCCCCATGGTCCATTCCGCTGCCTGGATACAGGAGCATCTGTGGGAATCGCAGCCATTTTTCCGGAAGGCCATGCAGCCGGAAAATGCCATCTATACCGCCGCCTTCCCTACCGTGATCCACTGGCACGCTCTGTGAAGTCTGAGACTTCGAAGAGCGTGAGGCGTGGCCTGAGACTTCGAAGAGCGTTTTAGGTAATTGTACGCATCCCGAAATTGGTTATTTATACGGCACTCCGGATCTGTTTTTCTTCTTTACTTTGGAATACAAAACAACGCATAATACAACAATATGGAAACCACCAACACCAGCTACAACGCGAATTCATCAGGACAATTACAGGTAGGCGGCGGAGCCCAGTTCTGGGTATACATTTCGCCCGAGAACGACACCGTAAAAATGATTACCCAATGGAAAGTCACTTTTTCTCAGGGAAACTGGAGCGACACCATTTCCAGCGAACAGCCTACCCGCCAGATTAAGACGGACGGCCTATCAGGAATCTTTGACATCAAAGTGGAAATGATGAGCGGTTCCACCGGAACATGGCGCGAAATCCCGCCTAAGGAAGGCAGCAAAAACCAGATCGGATGCAATTCCAACTGCGCCTCCATGGTAGGAATCGTTGCCGACAGCACCAGCCCGCCTCCGGGAGCCATCAATGCCCATTTCTGGACCACCTGGGATGCATTCTGCAAGTCAGGCGCTGAATAACTTATCGCTATTGATCAACAACAACGCTCTTCGAAGTCTGAGATTTCGAAGAGCGTTTCTTTTCGGATTTTGAAGTACTTTTATTCTTCTTATTTTTCCTGAAATCCCACGGCGACAGCGGTTTTTTATCTGCCCAGAGCCCCAGCTTTTGAGCCCGGGCTTCATCCTGGAGCTTTTGAAGCTCGGTATTCTTGGAAGCTTTGAAGTACCACCAGCCGAATCCTGCCTTTACAATTTCCCGGGACAGGTATTTGTCCTGGTCGTAGAACACCCCGGCCACTTCCCTGCCGTACCGGTCTTTTCCTGTACTGTAGTAGGTAACGGTCTTGCCGAACACCTGGCCGGCGGTAAATTGCCGGGCAGCCTTTCCAAAGGCCTGGCTGTCTTCAGGACAGTCGACCTCGGCCAGGCGGAGGGTCTGTTCCACATTGCCGGGAAGCAGGATTACTACGGTGTCCCCGTCCTTGATTTTGATAATTTTCCCTTTTTTCTGGGAGAAGCAAAGTCCTGACACGAAAAGGAGGACGGCAAGAATCATATTTTTCATCAGCATATACATTAATCATTTTGACTGAAAGCCGACAGATGGCGAAGGGTTCAGCGGAGCTTTCCGGAAGCTATCGGTTCAGGGCCTGCAAAGGTAAGGGATCTTCCGGAGGAAATTTCATCTGCGGCCGGAAAATGACCGGAGAACGGCGGCCGGAGAATGAGATGGCAGGTATATTGCCTGTATAACCGGACATTAAACCATACTTACGGTACCGGAATATAAAGCTCTGAAAACGAAAAGACTAAAAAGACAGCCGATAAAATACATCCCCACAGGGTACAAAAAAAGCTAAAAAAATGTTTTATCGTAAAGAATTTTATATATTTGCACCATCTAACAATAAAAAAAAAATTTACTATGTCAGACATTGCATCAAGAGTAAAAGCTATCATCGCTGATAAGCTTGACGTTGAAGAAACAGAAGTAACTCCTGAGGCTAGCTTTACTAACGATTTAGGAGCAGACTCATTAGATACAGTTGAATTAATCATGGAATTCGAAAAAGAATTCAACATTCAGATTCCTGATGACCAGGCTGAAAAAATTACTACTGTAGGTCACGCTATCGCTTACATCGAAGAAGTAGTAAATAAATAATATTCTTCAACAAAAAGAAAACAAACAAAGTTTATGGAATTGAAAAGAGTAGTTGTAACCGGGTTTGGAGCAATAACACCGATTGGAAATAATGCAAAAGAATACTGGGAAAATCTTGTAAAAGGTGAGAGCGGTACCGCTCCGATTACTCTTTTTGATGCCACAAACTTCAAAACGAAGTTCGCTTGTGAAGTAAAGAATTTCGATCCGTTGCAGTATTTCGATAAGAAAGAAGCCAAAAAAATGGACCGGAATACCCAGCTTGGACTGGTTGCTGCCAGGGAAGCTGTGGAACACTCACGCATTATCGCCGATAACGTCAACAAAGACAGGGTCGGGGTAATCTGGGGATCAGGAATCGGCGGACTCGAAACTTTTGAGACTGAAGTATTAGGTTGGGCCAATACGGAAATTCCGCGCTTCAACCCGTTCTTCATCCCTAAAATGATTGCGGACATCACACCGGGACATATTTCCATTGAATACGGATTTCACGGACCGAACTATACCACAGTTTCGGCATGTGCCTCTTCAGCCAACGCCTTGATCGATGCCAAGATGCTGCTCCAGCTCGGAAAAGCAGACGTCATCGTGTGCGGAGGTTCTGAAGCTGCCGTTACGGCAAGCGGTGTCGGCGGATTCAATGCCATGATGGCACTTTCCACCAGAAATGACGATCCTACCACTGCCTCCAGGCCTTTTGACAAAGACCGCGACGGCTTTGTACTGGGTGAAGGAGCCGGATGTATCATCCTTGAGGAATACGAACATGCTGTAAAACGCGGAGCCACCATCTATGCAGAACTGCTGGGCGGAGGTCTGAGCGCAGATGCACACCACATGACAGCCCCTCATCCGGAAGGATTAGGTGCTTATCTGGTAATGAAAAACTGTCTGGAAGATGCAGGCTTAACTGCTGATGAAGTAGACCACATCAATATGCATGGTACGTCTACTCCATTAGGGGATATTGCAGAATCCAATGCCATTTCCAAATTGCTGGGCGAACATGCATTCGACATTCAGATCAATTCCACCAAATCAATGACCGGTCACCTTCTGGGCGCTGCGGGCGTGATTGAGGCCATTGCTGCATTAGGAACCATTATCCATGGAATTGTTCCTCCTACCATCAACCATTTTACCGATGATGAGCATATCGACAGCCGACTGAATTTCACCTTCAACGAAGCTGCGAAAAAAGATGTGAAAGTTGCCATGAGCAATACTTTCGGATTCGGCGGCCACAACGCCTGTGTTCTGTTTAAGAAAATCTAATTTTACTGAATGGAGTTACAGAAATACTTTTCTAAATTCCTTCTCAACAAAAGAAAAAGAAAACTAACGGAGAGAGACTACTTTCTCAGTACCAGGCTGTATACGATGCTGGGCACTGAGATACAGAATGTCGCGCTCTACCGTGAGGCTTTTTCATTGAAAAGTTCTTCTAAAAATAAGGACAGCAATTATGAGCGCCTTGAATTTTTAGGAGATTCCGTTTTGGGTACCATCATATCATGCCATCTGTTTCATACCTATCCTCAGGCTAATGAAGGATACCTGACACAGATGAAATCCAAGATCGTCAACCGGAAAAACCTCAATAAACTGGGGGAAGACCTGAAGCTCACCGATCTGCTGCAGAAGCAGACCGCAGTAGCCCTGGGAGAAAATATCTCCGGAAATCTTCTGGAAGCTCTTATCGGCGCCGTCTACCTGGATTTCCAGTATGACGCCTGCAAAAGGATTGTGCTGGAAAAGCTGCTGACGCCCACTGAGATCAACAAGCTTGAAAACAAGATCGTCAGTTACAAAGGCCTCCTCCTCGAATGGAGCCAGAAGAAAAAGTTAAATATAAAATACGAAACCTGCGAAGAGATCCAGGTAAACAAATCGGTAGTCTTCCGCTGCCATGTATGGCTGGGAGAGGAAAAGATTGCCAACGCTACCGAAACTTCAAAGAAAAAAGCAGAAGAGAAAGCAGCCCAGAGAGCATTTTATATTTTAAACAAAAAAGAAAACATCCTTGGAAATTCAAAAGCTTTATGATCCGGACGATACAGAATGTGAAGATATTGCCATTGGGTTGGTAAGATTAGCAAAGCATATCCCCGATCATGAGTTTTTTTTTAAAGTCAATCTGAAAAACAACCTGAGCTTTGAACGCATTGATGATCTGATCATCCAGGGAATTTTTTATGACTACCATTTTCCGAGATTTGAGGCTTACCATCAGGTAACCAGATGCTGTTTTACTTTTATTGCCAACAAATCATCAGAAAGTAAACAGAAAAAAATACGCACAGAGCTCTTCTTACAGGAGGAGAACATTAAATTTTTATTAAATAATCAGGTAGAAGTACAATATATTTTGCACAGTTCGGAACAGTTTCCTGATTTTTCCGTAATTTTGCTCCCTGAAAATCTTGTGTTTCCGATTCAAGATTATACATTAGGTTCTGAAGAAGAACTTTATCAAATTATCCAGTATTATGAATAAGTATTTAAAGAAGACAAAAATTATCGCAACACTTGGTCCGGCTTCATCGTCGAAGGAAGTTATGTTAGGGTTAATGAAAGCAGGTGTTGACATTTTCAGAATCAACTTTTCCCACGCAGACTACGACTTAGTTCGATCCAATATCCAAATCATCAGAGACCTCAACAGGGAATACGGTTTTTCCGTAGGCATCCTGGGAGATCTGCAGGGCCCGAAACTGAGAGTAGGCGTAGTGAAAGAAGGTTCTTACCTTAATCCTGGAGATATTCTGACCTTTACCAACGAAAAAATAGAAGGTGATTCCACGAAAGTATATATGACGTACCAGCAGTTCCCGCAGGATGTGAAGGTAGGCGAAAGAATCCTTATCGATGACGGAAAGCTGGTGCTGGAAGTAATGGAAACCAACCTTACCGATACCGTAAAAGCAAAAACCATCCAGGGAGGCCCGCTGAGCTCTAAAAAAGGAGTGAACCTGCCCAATACCAATGTTTCCCTTCCGGCCTTGACGGAAAAAGACATCCAGGACGCCAATTTTATGCTGGACCAGGATGTAGACTGGATCGCCCTTTCTTTCGTGCGCCATGCACAGGATATCATCGATCTAAAAGAACTGATCTCAAAACATCCTAACGGAAAATTCAAAACCCCGATCATCGCTAAAATCGAAAAGCCTGAAGGGGTAAAAAATATTGACGAAATTTTACTGGAGTGCGACGGCGTGATGGTAGCCCGCGGGGATCTGGGAGTTGAAGTTCCGATGGAAGAAGTTCCGGCCATCCAGAAGACACTGGTGGAGAAAGCCAGATTCTATTCCAAACCGGTAATCATCGCTACCCAGATGATGGAAACCATGATCAACAGCCTCACCCCAACAAGAGCGGAAGTAAATGACGTTGCCAACTCCGTACTGGACGGAGCGGATGCCGTAATGCTTTCCGGAGAGACTTCCGTAGGAAGATATCCTGTACAGGTAGTGGAAAACATGGCAAAAATCGTAAAGAATATTGAAACCACCCATTTCTACCAGCACAAGAACGAACCGATAGAAAAAGACTTCAATTGCATCGATGAACGCTTTATTACGAACAGGGTATGCCTTGCCGCCGTACGAATTGCAAAAACGACCAATGTATCCGCTATCGTTACCCTGACAAGCTCCGGCTATACGGCGTTCCAGCTTTCAGCACACCGGCCGAATTCCCACATTATCGTATACAGCGGAAACAGAAGGGTTATTACCATGCTGAACCTGCTTTGGGGCGTACATGCCTATTATTACGACATGAAAAAATCTACCGACGAAACCATCATCCAGGTGAATATGCTTACGCATAATTACGGATATATCGAAGCCGGGGATTTCGTAATCAATATCAATGCAACTCCGTCATATGAAGGAGGAAAAACCAATACATTAAGGCTGACTACCGTTTAAGCGGCAAGTACAATATATCAGTTGTCATGATAAAAACCTCCCGGAAACCCGGGAGGTTTTTTATGGCCGAAGTTTACGGTCGTTATTAAATTCGTCAGAAGTCTCCGGCGGAGTTCTGTCCTTTCTTTTGTAACATAAAACAGCACTTTCTGTGGATTTGTTTCCCTGATTTTCTTGATAAAAGACAATGTACATTACCTATTCATTCATACATTGTACATTGCAACTCATCCGCTGTCAGTTCCCCACAATCGTCTTCGCCGTTACAAACTCTTTCAGAGCCAGTAGTGAAAGCTCCGTTCCATACCCTGAGGATTTGGTTCCTCCAAATGGAAAACGCGGATCCGAGCTGGTCATCCTGTTGATGTTTACCGTTCCGGATTCAAGGTTTTCAATGAAAAACAACTGTCGGGTCTTATCGTTGGTCCACACGGAATTGGAAAGTCCGAAAGGAATATCGTTGGCTAATTGTAAGGCTGTTTCATCATCCTTGGCTGTCATTACCATCCCAAGGGGCCCGAAGAGCTCTTCCTGAAGGATCGGGTTTCCTTCCTTTACCCTGATGAGGCCGGGCCTGAATTCATTATCCGAAATCCTTTCGAGGGGAAGGATAATTTCCGCTCCGTGTTCCAGTGCCTTTTCAAATTGCTTTTCCAGGTCATCCGCAAGATCGGGTCTTGCCATGCCGGCAATTTTTGTTTCCTTATCCATCGGGTCGGCAGGAACGTATTTTTTATATTCTTCAATAAATTTCGGAAGGAAAGCATCTTCAATTTTTTCATCGATGATAAATCTCTTGGCAGCCACGCAGGTCTGCCCACAATTCTGCAGCCTGGCTTGCGCACCTGTTTTGGCCGCTTCGTCCAGATCCGCATCATCCAGAACAATAAAGGCATCGCTTCCTCCGAGTTCCAGCAGCGACTTCTTGATCTTCTGCCCTGCAATGGAAGCTACTTCCGCTCCGGCTTTCTCGCTTCCCGTTAAGCTTACGCCCGCTATGGTCTCATGTTCCAGCACTTCCCTTACATCTTTATGACCGATTTCCAGGTTCTGGAAAATCCCTTCCGGAAAACCCGCTTCCAGGAACAGGTCTTCAATGGCATTTCCGCTTCCGAAACAGATGGAAGCATGCTTCAGTACCACTGTATTCCCTGCCAGTATCGCAGGAACGGCAAACCTCAGCACCTGCCAGAAAGGGAAGTTCCAGGGCATCACTCCCAGGATCACTCCTTTCGGCACAAAATGAATTTCCGAATAATGATATTCCGAATCTATTTTCTCCGGCTGCAGAACATTTTCAGCATCGGCATAATAGTTCATCATCAGGGCACATTTCTCCACTTCCGCTACCGATTGTGAAATTGGCTTGTTCATTTCCCTGGTGATAATGGTGCCGTATTTTTCGGCATTGGTTTTCAGGATGCCGGCCGCTTTTGCGATCAGTTTCTGGCGGTCTTCAAAGGATACTTTCTTCCACTGAGAAAATGCCCGGTCGGCCTGGTGTAATTTATTTTCAATTGATTGTTCCATACGTTGATCCGTATTTTAAATTCAGGTAATTATCGAGGTTGCTTCGTTTAAAGCACGGTGTAAGCAACAAATGCCGTTCCTTATTCTGATCTGTAACAATGATTTTTTCTATGAAACCGAATCATGCCATAAACCATTCATTGATCAAAGCAGCGGCAAGCCTTGCCGTCCTGTCCTGTACATCGTAGACCGGATTTACTTCAGCAACATCCAATGCAAGCAATTTCTTATTTTTCAGGATATGCCGGTAGAAATGCATGAATGCGGCGTCCGTAAAGATACCATTGTAAGCTGAAGCTGAAACGCCGGGTGCTATGGAAGCGTTGAAAACATCCATACATATGGTAAGATAAGCATAATCTACATGGTTTAAAAGATCGTCGATACGTTGGTATACCGACGGAAGGTTTTCAAAGAACAATTCATCGGCGAGAATATATTTCATATGGTACCGGTGAGCGGTATCGAATAGTTTCAGGGTATTTGAATTTCGCTGGATCCCGATATGCAGGGAATGGATATCGCCCTCATTGGCTATCTGCCAGAACCCGGTTCCCGAACTCGGGCCAATGCCGGTTTCCGGCTGCCGGTTATCAAAGTGGGCATCGATATTGATGATCCCGATTTTCTGTTCGGGGAAAGCCGTTTTCATGCCTAAATAATGGGCATACATTACTTCATGGCCTCCGCCAAGCACCACTGATTTTCCGCCCTTCAGCAGCACCTTGGAAACCCTTTTTGCAAGATCATTCTGGGTCTGCTCCAGGTTTTGGTCCATGCATTCCACATTTCCGAAATCCAGCAGGGAAAAATCAGGAAAAATAACGGGAAAATTGGCCATATTTTTCCGGATGAGATCCGGGGCATCTTTGGCACCCTGGCGGCCTTTGTTTCTCCGGACGCCTTCATCCACGGCAAAACCGTGCAGAACGAAATCATTCGGTGAGACCGCATCATAGCTCTCCTCTTCTCTTACTCTCTGAAATATCCTGTGGAAAAGTAGTTCTTCTCCATCCCGTCTTCCCTGCCAAATGTTATCCATGATTCTGATGGTTTTGTATATGCTTTGGAACTGAATGTTTCATTTGCTTCAATCCGAATACATATTCTGTTCTTACACTCCCTAATTTACAATTTCTTTTAACAGCTTTTGTGCTTTTTTATTTTTTTAGCCGGTACAATATACTCTATGGCGCTGATTCCGGTTTATTTATCCCTGAATATCCCTGCAGGAGCACCATTATATTTTACTGCCGTCAATATAAACCGACTCGGCTTTCAGGCTACCCTGCTGATACAGAATGTTCTGAAAATTATCCGTCTTAAAAGTAACAAAATCAGCCTTGGCACCTGCAGTCAGCCGCCCCCTGTCTTCCAGACCCAGGGCAAATGCTGATCGAAAAGTAATCCCTGCCAGCACTTCAGCGGTAGTCAGTTTTTCAAACGTGGCCAGGATGGCGGCCTGGGCAATCAGATTCCCCATAGGCGCAGATCCCGGGTTCCAGTCGCTGGCAATGGCCAGGATGGCACCTGCATCCAGTAGTTTTCGGGCCGGAGTGAATCTTTCCCCTAAGCCCAGGCTTGCACCGGGCAAGGCTGTGGCTACGGTATCGGATTGTGCCAGGAATTCAATATCCTCATCAATGGTAGCCTCCAGATGATCCGCAGATGCAGCACCTGTTTCCACGGCAATTCTTGAGCTGCCGGGTGTAAACTGGTCGGCATGTACCGTAATTTTGAAACCCAAATCCTTAGTTTTAATCAGGAATTCCCGGCTTTCTTCAGGTTGGAATGCTGATTTCTCAATAAAGATATCCACCCGCTGTGCCAATCCTTCTTCCTTTACTTTCGGTAAAATTTCAGTAAGGATGTAGTTGAGGTATTCCCGGTTGCTGCCCTCAAAATCCCTTGGTTTCAGATGGGCAGAAAGACAGGTCGGAACCAGGGTAGCTTTGGTCTGCTGCTGAGCCTGCCTGATGATGCGGAGCATTTTTATCTCATTTTCCGCATCCAGTCCATACCCGCTTTTGATTTCAATGGTGGTAATTCCCAATGAAACCAGGAAATGTATCCTTTCCAGCAGGGTATTCAGCAGTTCTTCAGAAGAGGCACTGCGGGTATGCTGTACGGAACTCCAGATCCCGCCTCCGCTTTCGGCAATTTCCAGATAGGTTTTCCCGGCGTTGCGCATGGCAAAATCGTTGGCCCGGTTTCCGCCGAAACAGATATGCGTGTGGGAATCAACGAAAGCAGGAAGCGCAACCTGTACTCCTTCTATTATTTCCGTTTCGGCATCAGGATATTCCGCCTTTAACGCTTCGAAATTCCCGGTCTTGCAGATGGTGTTGTGGTCTGTAACGATACCGCCATCGATGATGATTTCGAGCTGATCGTCTGAAAGTTTTCCTCTTAACGGGAGGTCGGCAAGGGTAATAACCTGCCTGAAGGGGCCTGTAATTTTCATGTAGTGGTTTTAAATCTGAAATCAAATACCGGCAAGGCATCTGCCGGAGTTATCAGGAATTTTCCGTGAGTTCCTCCAGTCCGGCCTTTCCGAGGAAACCGGCTGCGGGCTTATGATGGCGGCAAGGTATTTTATTTTTCTTCTTTCTCAAAAATACTTAAAATATTTCTGGTTCTCAAATCTTAATTTTTATTGTTCCGGAATCTGTCCCTTACCCTAAATTTCCTATCTTTACGGTAAATGAAATTGAATTAATGCCTGACTTTTTACATCCCGATAAAGACAATTTTTCCCGCGATGAACTGATGCAGGAAGAACAGATCCGTCCGCAGAGTTTTAAGGATTTTGCCGGACAGAGGAAAACTTTGGAAAATCTCGAAGTTTTTGTAACGGCCGCCAAGAAACGTGGCGGAGCGCTGGACCACGTGCTTTTGCATGGCCCTCCCGGCCTTGGTAAAACCACGCTGGCCAATATTATAGCCAATGAGCTGGGGGTCGGCTGCAAGATTACCTCGGGTCCGGTCCTGGATAAACCCGGAAGCCTGGCAGGCTTGCTGACCAACCTGGAGGAAAACGATGTTCTCTTTATTGATGAAATCCACCGCTTGTCTCCGGTAGTGGAAGAATACCTGTATTCTGCCATGGAAGATTATAAAATTGATATTATGCTGGAGACAGGCCCGAACGCCCGGAGCGTACAGATCGGCCTGAATCCCTTCACGCTTGTAGGAGCTACTACCCGGAGCGGAATGCTCACCAAGCCTATGCTGGCCCGGTTCGGAATTCAGAGCAGGCTGGAATATTACACCATTGAACTCTTATCCATGATCATCATCCGGAGCGCCAGGGTGCTGGGCGTGAAGATTTATGAAGATGCGGCGATTGAGATCGCCAGAAGAAGCCGCGGAACTCCCAGAATTGCCAATGCCCTGTTGAGAAGGGTTCGGGATTTTGCCGAAATCAAAGGGAACGGCGAAATTGAAATCAACATTACCAAATATGCGCTGGATTCCCTGAATGTAGACGAGTATGGCCTTGATGAAATGGATAACAAGATCATGCGGGTCATGATTGAAAACTTTAAGGGAAAACCGGTCGGTATCTCCGCTTTAGCGACCTCCATTGCAGAAAACCCGGAGACCCTGGAAGAAGTGTATGAGCCTTTCCTGATCCAAGAAGGATTCATCATCAGGACTCCCAGAGGACGTGAAGTAACGGAAAAAGCCTATAAGCACCTGAATATTGCCGTTCCCAGGAATCCCGGAGAACTTTTTTAGCTCAGATAAATGTTAATTTGAGACCGCTATTTCCACCTGGCTCCCTGAAACTGCTTTTGAAAATCTTATGCAAACAAATCATGTACATTCCTGCCCTTTATAAAAGTAACGACTTTAATCTGATGAGAGACATTATCAGGGAAAATGCCTTTGCCCTGCTGATTTCTTCATCCGGCAGGATCCGGGCCACACATTCCATGATGATGCTCAATGAAGACGATCCGGAAAATGTGTATATTGAAACCCATATTTCAAAAGCCAACCCTCAGGCGAAAATCCTGAAGGACGGAGATGAGGTATTGTGTGATTTTCTGGGAGCCCATACCTATATTTCAAGCAGCTGGTATGACCATATAAATGTATCAACCTGGAATTACGAAGCCGTACAGGTATACGGCAAAGTGATGCTGATGAACCCTGTAGAATTATACGGACATCTGGAAAAACTCACTGCGAAATATGAAAAAGCACAGCAGTGCCCTGTTCTGGTTGAAAATATGGGGGAAAGCTTTGTAGAAAAAGAAATGAAAGGAGCCTTTGGCATCAAAATTATACCGGATGATATTTTCATTCAGCAGAAGCTCTCCCAGAACAGAAAGCAAGATGATTTACTCAACATTATCTCCCATCTGGAGAAGGGGGATGAAAATGCAGTGAAGATTGCGGCAAAAATGAAAACGGTTAAAAAATAAACAGTATAAAAACCTGATATTATATGAAATTATATCCAATACAGTGCGGAAAATTTAAACTGGACGGCGGTGCCATGTTCGGAGTCGTCCCGAAGAGTCTGTGGGAAAAAACCAATCCTGCAGACGAGAGAAACCTCATTGAACTGGGAACCCGCTCCCTCCTGGTAGAAGACGGAAAAAAACTGATCCTGATCGACTGCGGCCTTGGCGATAAGCAGGATGAAAAATTTTTCGGACATTACTCGCTATGGGGAGATGATACCTTAGATAAGAATCTGAAGAGATACGGATTTGTAAAGGAAGACATCACCGATGTTTTTCTTACCCACCTCCACTTCGACCACTGCGGAGGAGCCATTGAATGGAATGATGACCGTACAGGCTATCGCCCTGCTTTTAAAAATGCCCAGTTCTGGACCAATGAAAACCACTGGCAATGGGCCACAGAACCGAACGCCAGAGAAAAGGCAAGCTTCCTGAAAGAAAATATCATCCCGATCAGGGAAAGCGGACAACTGAACTTCCTGCCGCTTCCCTCCAATGGAAATTATGGCTTCGCCCCGGACCTTAAGATGGATGTTATCTTTGTAGACGGCCATACGGAAAAGCAAATGCTGCCCGTTATCCAATACCAGGAAAAAACCATTGTTTTTGCAGCAGACCTGATTCCTACTGCAGGACACATCAACCAGGTTTATGTCATGGGTTATGATACCCGTCCGCTGCTGACCATGGAAGAAAAAGGAAAATTCATGAAACAGTGTATAGACAATGAATACCTGCTGTTTTTTGAACACGACGCCCACCACGAGCTTGCCAGCCTTAAAATGACTGAAAAAGGAGTACGGCTGGATGAGACCTTTAGCTTTAATGATGTTTTCGGATATTAATAATGAACTGCTGAAACATGGAAGAAATATATTCAGAAAGCCCGAAAGCAGAACCGGAACCGTTACCGTTGCCCAAGATTATCGGCCTTACTGGCGGAATCGGTTCGGGAAAGACTACCGTAGCCCAATTCATAGAGGAATTCGGATTCCCGGTCTATTATTCGGATGAAAGGGCGAAACTTATCGTTAATGAAAGCCATGAGCTGCAGCTCAGGATCAAGGAACTGCTTGGAGCAGAATCTTATGACTCCGCCGGCCTGTACAACCGTAAATTTGTGGCGGAGAAAGTTTTTAATGACAAGGAACTGCTGCAACAGCTGAATGAAATCATTCACCCTGCCGTTCGCACCGATTTTGAGAACTGGGTAGCCCGGCAGACCAAATACCTGGTGTTTAAAGAGACGGCCCTGCTTTTTGAGCTGAAGCTGAACCGGCAGTGTTACAAGTCCCTGCTGGTTACCGCCGAAGATAATATCAGGATCAAAAGGGTAATGGACCGTGATGGTAAAACCTATCGTGAAGTCCAGGCAGTCATGGAAAAACAGATGCCTGAAAAAGACAAGATCAAGATGGCCGACTGTATCATCTACAACAATACCAATCTCGATGATCTCAGAGAACATACCGAAAAAGTGATTTTCGATATCGATTAAAATGTAATCCGCCGGAATCATCCGGCGGTTTTCCTTTACCGGCCTGATCTGCCAGACAGGATCAGCTGTGCCGCACTGGTAATCCTCTATCTTTTTCTTTTTAATAAAACCGCATAATTCTGTATCCGCCCGGCTGTAACAAAACAGACCTCCCATTGTGGGAGGCCTGTACCTTGATTAATAATAAATGTATAACGTTTGTTTATTCTTTGATGAACTTCTTCTGAACGGAAATATCATTCCCGTCCTGAATATCGATGACATATACACCGTTGATCAGGTTATGGACGTTGATGCTGTTATTCAGAAGAACCCCTTCTGCGACCAGCTGCCCGGCTGCGCTATAGATTTTATAGCTCGCCTTTTTACTGATATTCTTCACGTACAGGACAGATTTAACAGGATTCGGATAAATCATAATGTCCGTCTGGTTCAGTGGATTCGGAACAACCTGCTTCGTAATCCTTACAGTATAGTCCTCTACTTCTCCGTCAGCGAAATTGCTACAGTTTACCGGTATGGCATCTTTGGCCATAGCCACCCTCATTACTACATATTTGTAGTCTGTAAGGCTGACAAATGCATCTGCCGGCACTGTGAAGCTTCCGCTTACGGTATTGTCTGAGCTTGGAGATGATACCAGAACCCTTTCATTGATATCGAAATAACCGTTTCTGTTGAAATCGATCCATACTGCTACTCCAGCCTTTCCGTTTCCTGAAAGTTTCTTTTCAATGGTGATCTGGTTATCGGAAGATCCCTGGATCATCTGAATAAACTTGGCAGGAACTCCGGTATAATCGGTATAGGTGGATGCTGCTGATGCATTTTCCATCTTCGGCTTACCGTTCGGACTCACTGTTACTTTTGAAATAAACTGTGTACTTGTAGTAGAGCTCATCTGACAGTATACTACGGTAGGCGTAGTAAACAGATAAGGCAACGTATAGGTTCCCGGTGTACCGTTACATACGTTTACTACCTGCATTTCATACTGCGTGGTTTCCAGCAGGCCTGTAAGGGTAACCGTATTGGTGGAAACGGCAACTGACGTCCAGCTCGGAATTCCTACTTTTCTGTATCTCAGGATATACGTTGCTCCCGGGAACGGCGCCCAGGTTACTACGGCCGTTGTAGGCGTCAGATTGGTAATGGTTAATCCCGGAGGCGGTAACTGGCACGTTCTTTCCGTTGTAAACACTTTAGGGTTTGACCAAGGATTTACCGTTGTCTCACCATTACAGATATTGGCAACCTGTACCTCATACGTGGTATACGGAAGCAGGCCTGTAAGCGTAGTGGTATTGAAAGGAGCAGCCGTTACGTTTACGGTTACCCAACCGGTAGCTCCGCTGCCTACGATTCTATAGCGTACCTGATAAGTAGCACTTGCCGCTACAGGCGCCCAGTTTACTACTGCTGTCGTAGTCGTTATCGTACCTATGGTCACATTCGGAGGCGTAGGATCACATCGTGTCGTGAAAGTCTGAATGGCCGTAAAGGTTCCCGGCGTCGTTCCGCAGCTTGAAGCAATCTGCACATCATAGGTGGTGGCAGGCGTCAATCCTGAAAGGTTAAGCGGCGGGTTTCCTGATAACGTTGAAGCGGTAACTTCTGTCCATGGTCCTGTTCCGCTTACCCTGTATCTTACAATAAACGTAAGGCTTCCGGATGGTACCGTCCAGGTAACATTGGCAGAAGTGTGGGTAATGGTGTTGAATGTAATATTCGTAGGCGGCGTTACAGAACAAGGTCTGAGTTTTACGGTATAATCTTCCACCTCTCCGTTTATGGCATTCTGGCACATTATCGGTGCACTGGAACGCTTCAGTACCACTCTCATGGTTGTCGCAAGAGGACCATTGTATGCGGTTGAAGGCACATTGAATAAAGCCGATACGGTAGAAGTTGTACTGGCAGCAGAGCTCATAATCAGTTCAGCCGTTTCGAAAACTCCGTTCCTGTTGAAATCGATCCAGGCATATACGGCATCACTCTGAGATCCTGAGGCCCAGCCTTTGGTGACAGAAATCTTGTTTCCTATAGAGCCGATTTCCAGATTCACCAGGGTGGCAGGAGCAGTATAACTGATGTAGTTGGTCTGAACCGAAGTATTACTCATCGGAGGAATACCCGGATTTACGGAAGTCATGGTTACATTGGAAATGAAATCATTGGTTCCGGTACCGGTCATATTACAATACGTAATCGGCGTTGTCGTAAACGGTGTGGAAGCAGACCAAGGTCCCTGTACCCCACCACAGATCGTTGCAACCTGTACTTCATAAGCGGTCTGTTCCGTAAGGCCCGGAATGTTATAGCTGTTCCCGGTGATCGGTAAAGGAGAGACATTCCATGTTCCTACAGGACTGGTCGTTCTCCATCTTACCAGATAAGTAGCTCCTGTAGCGGAAATCCATGACACGGTAGCTGTGGTAGCTGCTATATTGGTCATCACAATGCCGGTAGGAGCTGCCGTTGTACAAGGCTGTATATCTACGAATTTTACGCGATAGTCCTCCACTTCGCCATCGCTGGTAAGCGGTGAGCAGGCATTGGAAGGAGTCAGGAAGTATACGATAACCCGCATTTTTACAGGGTTTGTACCTGAATAAGCCCATGCAGGAACCGCAAATGTAGCAGTAACCGGTGTGGTAGATGAATAGCCTAAATTCATAATCCTTTCACCTCCACCTGTACCGATCGGGTTGTTATCAAATATACCGTCCCCGTTCAGGTCAATCCATGCATAGGTGGAATACGTACTGGAAAGAATTGTTCTTCCTACAGAAAGTACGTTTCCGGTTGAATTTCTGGCTAAGGTAATGATCTTATTAGGATCGGTGGAATAGTCGGTATAGGTGCTGGCCCCTGAATTATTGGACATGGCCGGTGTATTGGTCCCCGTTACCGTAATGTTGTTGATATATCCGTTGGTAACAGAGGATGTTACCGGAGTACAGTAAGTAGCTGCCGGCGTGGTGAAGTTTACAGAACCTGACCATGCTCCTGTAGCACCGCCACACATGGTAGCCACCTGAACCTCATAAGTTGTAGCAGCATTCAGGTTAATGATGGTATAAGGATTGGCAGCCGGATTGATGACCGTCCAGACACCTGTTCCTGTTCTGTACCGTAGCTGATAGGTAGCTCCTGTAGCGGAGATCCATGATACCTGCGCAGTGGAAGCTGTTAAGTTGGCAACGGTAACGGAGGTAGGCGGAGCCGTAGTACACGGAGCCAGATCGATGATCTTAACGGCATAATCCTCAATTTCGCCATTCGCTACAGTGGCACAAGGGTCACTAATAGTGGATGTAGAGAAAATCACCCTCATTCTCAGCGTTAACGGACCGTTGTAAGATGTTGCAGGTACCGTGAAAGTTGAAGTGATAGGAGAGGTGGTATTCGCTGTTGTGCTTATTACCCTTTCTCCGGTTTCAAAGATACCGTTCCTGTTGAAATCAATCCATGCTCCCACAGCCAGTGAAGACGTAGTGGTGGTTAACCAGGATTTGGAAACGGAAATACTGTTGGTATTGGTATTTCTTACCAGAGTAATCAGCTTTGAAGGATCGGGGGAATAATTGGTATACGTATTTGCCCCCGAGTTATTGCTCATTACATAAGAACTTGTTGGACTTACGGTTACATTGGAAATATATCCGTTCGTATTGTTATTTGAAGTAATGGTACAGTAAGTGACTGCCGGCGTAGTAAACGGGAAAGGAGCGGTAAATGTCCCCGTAGTTCCCGAACATACGTAAGCGACCTGCACTTCATATGGTGTCTGTTCCGTCAAGTTATTGATGGTATACGCACTGGTGGTTAACGGTACGGTAGTCCATGCCGTTGTTCCCTGTTGTCTGTACTGCAATATATAGGTAGCTCCTACGGCAGGATCCCACATTACATAAGCAGAGGTTGCCGTGATATTTGTTACGGTAAGGTTCAGCGGAGCATTGCTGGTGCAGGCAATCGGCTGAATAAGCTTCACTGCATAATCCTCCACTTCCCCGTCATTAAAGTTCTGGCACATTACCGGAGCACTCAGATACCTCATCGCAACTCTCATTCTCGTTGTAGCAGGACCGTTATAGGCCGTTGCCGGAACGTTGAATGTAGCGGTAACAGGTGTATTGGTATTCGAAGGAGTATTCATTACCTGCTCGTTGGTTTCAAATACGCCGTTTCTGTTGAAATCGATCCATACCCCTACGGCTTCACTGAACTGGGTTCCCGGGAAGAATTTGGTTACAGAGATGTTATTCCCTGTGGAGCCGATTACCAGGTTTACCAATGCGCTTGGCGTATTGGAATAATCGGTATACGTAGAGCCTGCGGAATTATTGCTCATTACCGGAGCTCCCACAGGGGTTACGGTAACATTGGAAATATATTCGGAAGCAAAATTATTCGAAGTCATGGTACAGTAGGTAAGTCCTAATGTAGTAAACGTTACCGGAGCGGAGAAAGGCCCCTGTACGCCGTTACAAACCGTTGATACCTGCACCTGATACTGGATACCATCAGTTAATCCGGTAAGGTTGATCGAGTTTCCTGCAGAAGTAACGGTAATCCATGTAGGGCTTCCTACCGGACGGTACTGCACAACATAGGTTGAGTTTGCAGTGGCAGTCCATGAAACGGTGGCCGTGGTCTGGGTGATGGCAGAAACCGTAATATTGGTAGGTGCCGCTCCTGTACAGTTTAACAGGGAAGATACGGTAACACTTCCGATGGCATAAAATACATTGCCAACTGCACTTACCCGGATTTTCACTGTCCCTCCTACCGTAAGGCCGGCAAGTGTCAGCGATTCGTTTCCGTCATTCGGTGTAGAGGCAGTAGCTACTGTCCAGGTTACTCCGTTGTCCGTAGTGTAATCAATTTTTACATTGGCCACGTTATAGGGGCTTGCCGTGGTATTCGCCACATCCCAGGTAATGGTGGTAGGACCGTTATTATAGGCTGCTGCAGTCGTTACTTTAAAGGGACCGTCATTGCCGACTATGATCTGCTGGTTGGCAAACTGGGTCTGCTGCTCGGTAGCCACCGGATTATTATCCCGTACCGTTACTCTGAAATTGGTGGTTCTGGCAACAGTAGAAACAGATTCCCAGCCGTTGTTGGAGTTGTTAAGAACCCCGGCCAGTACAGAAGACAGTTTAGGGAAATACCTGGTTGGACTTGCGGTAGGATTGAAAGACCGGAACGATGCTCCGGACGTAGTGGTTCCCAGGTTATTTTTGTTGATGGTTACTGTGGCATTATCCATTTCTTCCCAGCAGTAGGTCATAGGGTCGTTTTCAGCATCTGTAGCCGAAGCCGTCAGTACGAACGCGGTTCCTTTAGGGATATTATACGTTGGCAATGCTGCAATAACCGGAGGGTTATTGGTAATCACTGTTTCAACATCACAGGTTTTGCTTGTCAGGTTGGCCTGTACCTGACCGATGCTGGCAGCATGGAAATAAGGATCGGAATGAGCCTGTACATCAGTATTGGCTCCCGTAATTCCGGCATATCCCATAATGGTTGAACCGGAACCAGGCTCTACGTTCACTCCGGTACCCTCGAGACCGTGGGAGAAAGTGTGATTGGCTCCCAGCTGGTGACCGATTTCATGAGCTACATAATCGATATCGAATGCGTCGCCCTGAGGAATCCCGTTGCCGGGAGACGTAAATCCGGAACCCTTTCCTTTGGGTACTCCTGTAGTAGGATCAACACATACGCAGCCGATACAACCGGCATTTCCACCGCCTCCGGAATCCCCGAATAAATGGCCGATGTCATAATTTGCATTTCCTACATTGGCAGTCAATGTCTGCTGTAATTGGATATTCCAGCCGTTTGCATTGTTTGCATTGGCACCGGCTGTTCCTACGGCCGGATCAGAATAAGGATCGGTAGCCCCGTTGGTATAAATGACATTCGGGAAATTCTGCAGGTTCAGATGGAGGGCAAAATCTTTTTCAAAGACACCGTTGCATCTGGTTAGCGTAGCATTAATAGCCGTCAGAGCTCCGGCCACTGTTCCTCCGAAGTATTGCGTATATTCACCTGTCACAGACATTGCCAGTCTCATCGTTCTGTATTTTTTGTCAGATGATTTGGCAAAATCGGTAGTCTGGTTGGCAAATGATTTCCCTGATGAATACAGCTTTTCGATCTCCATTTTGGAAAGCCGGTTTTCATTCATGGAACAAAGGAACCCTTCGTTGCTTTTGTCAGTTTTCGGATGCACACCGTAAACCGTTTTGTTTTTATCTGCAGGCTCTATAAATTCATAGTGCCCGTCTTTGATGATCATCGACTGAAAATCACCGGGCGCCAGGCTGAACCTGAGGTATTTGCCGGGATCATCAATCCCGACTCCTACGTAGGAGCCAAGCTGATACTGATCTGCCAGTTCTTTTACAACTACAGGAAAGCTGTACACGGCAAATTTTTCAATTTTTCCTTCTAAAGTCGGCAAAGAAATGGTAACGGGTTTCGCATTTTTACCCGTTTCCTGTGCTTTTGCCAATTGAGACTTTAGTAAAGAAATGTCCAGTGCGTAGTAGCTCCTGATATCAGAACCTGCCCCGGACTTTTCTCCTCTGAATACAGCGGGACTCCATTGTGCACTGGTGACCGCAAATAAAAAGAAGAAAAAGAAAGAAGTAAATGTTTTCTTCATAGTTTTCTCAATATTAATTAAATAACAACGATAACACTTTGTTATCAATCTGTAAATATAAACATTTTTAAATTATAAAATCAATAAAAAGAATCATAAATAACATATAATAAATAAATCAATAGTGAATTAATAATAATATATTATTTATCAATAAAAATCAAACATATTATTTAATTATTGATCAAAGCTTACCAATTTTAAAATACACCATCAAAATCAAAATTCGTTTTAAAATAATTGTTCATTTTCATGCTAAGCCAGAAAATTTCCACATTCCCGATATTCATCAAAAAAAAGATCCTCAGGCAAGCCTGAGGATCTTGTAT
>NZ_CAJYMO010000270.1 GCF_913776365.1 uncultured Chryseobacterium sp.
TATAATCGTAATTATTGGCATATTTGTGATGGTTGATCACGTCCCTGAAACCGATAAAGCTCTCAAAAAGACGGTCGATCACAAAATCATGCGGGATGAAAAGCCGTGTGACGTTACGGCATCCCAGCCCGAAGTACCGGAAAATATCTTCTGCCAGCAGCTTCAGTTCCGCTTCCGTTTCGTCTCCTTTCAGCACGGCTACGGAAGTCCGGTTTTTCCGGATGATGTGCAGCCGGTCCTTGAAGTAATACTCCAGGTACCTTGCCGTATTGTTGCTGCCGGTAGCAATAACCGCGTCGAAGTTCTCCAGCCTTTCCACAAATTCAAAGTCCACGTTTCCGCCGGAGAATTCATTCCATTTTTTCAGCAGGTACGGAATCATGTACCGGTCTTTGGAAGACAGCTTGATTACCGGGACATGATTGCCGAGCACTACGGAAATCACATCGTGGAACCCTACCATAGGGATATTCCCTGCCAGGATCAGCCCTACCCTTTTGGAAATTTTTGAGAGGGTATACGCTTCCAGCCAGTTTTCAATTTTTTCCTTCGTCAGGAGGCCGGCCCATTCCCGGAGGGCAAAATGCTGGTTTTCAATAGTAAACCATGGGTTTTCAATTTCTGTCTTCTTCAGCAGCAGCGCAAAGCCGGCCTCTTCTTCCCCGTAGGCTGCCGGATCTTTTTCTAAAAACGCTCCGATGTGGCTGCCCAGAAGGGTAAGTCCTAAAACTTGATTTTCGATCTTCATAAGTACTGTAAAATTGGGGAATATTTTGTAATTTTGTGCAAATTTAAAAAAAATTAGCGATGGCTATTAAAATAACTGATGAATGCATTAACTGCGGGGCCTGTGAACCGGAATGCCCGAATAATGCGATCTATGAAGGAGCGGTAGACTGGAAGGCTTCTGAAGGGACGGAACTGAAAGGAACGGTAACATTGCCTTCGGGGCTTACCGTAAATGCAGACGCTCCGCAGGAACCGGTAAGCGATGACGTCTATTTCATTGTTACCGACAAATGTACCGAGTGCAAAGGCTTCCACGAAGAGCCGCAGTGCGCCGCCGTCTGCCCTGTGGACTGCTGTGTGCCGGATGAAGACCATGTGGAATCTGAAGAAGCCCTGCTGAACAAAAAAGCATTCTTACACGGAGAATAAAACCTGCCGTCTCATACACCATGAGGCGGTTTTTTATAGTCTTTATTCCGGAAATTTACCAAAAAACGATCAATACGCCAGCTGAGCCGGCAAACCCAAAAATAAAAATATGAGCAAGAAGCACAACTTTAGCGCAGGACCATGTATCTTACCACAGGAAGTTTTTGAAAAATCGGCGGAAGCCATCCTGGATTTTAACGGAATGGGGCTTTCCCTTCTGGAAATTTCCCACCGGAGCAAAGACTTCGTAGCCGTTATGGATGAAGCCCGTGCCATTGTAAAGAGACTGATGAACCTGGGAGATGATTATGAAGTCCTGTACCTGGGCGGCGGTGCCAGCCTGCAGTTTGCCATGGTGCCTTACAACCTGATGAAGACGGGCGGAAAAGCAGCCTACCTGGATACCGGGACGTGGGCAGCAGGCGCCATCAAGGAAGCGAAAAAGGTAGGGACCGTAGAGGTGGTAGGCTCCTCAAAAGAACAGAACTACAGCTTTATCCCGAAAGATTACACCGTGGGTGCAGACTATGATTATTTCCACTGCACCTCCAACAATACCATTTACGGGACCCAGATGAAATCCTTTCCTGATGTGGATACGCTGATGGTCTGTGATATGAGCTCCGATATCTTCTCCAGACAGCTCGATTTCTCAAAATTTGACCTCATCTATGCCGGGGCACAGAAAAATATGGGCCCTGCAGGCGTTACCCTGGTGGTGATCAAAAAAGAAATCCTCGGAAAAACCGGAAGGGAAAACATGTTCTCCATCCTGGACTATTCACAGCATATCGCTAAGGAATCCATGTACAATACGCCGCCGGTATTTCCGGTCTATGCCTCTCTGCTTACCCTGCAGTATCTTGAAAACAATGGGGGAATCGCTGCCGCAGAAGCCCGAAACGAAGCCAAAGCAAAGCTGCTGTACGACGAGATCGACAGCAATCCGCTCTTTGAGACTTTCTGCGTAAAAGAAGACCGTTCCCTTATGAACGTATCATTCAACATTACGGACGAAAGCAAAAAAGAGGCTTTCGATGCCGCCTGGAAAGCAGCAGGGGTGAGCGGACTGAACGGGCACAGGAGCCTGGGCGGTTACAGAGCCAGCCTTTACAATGCCATGCCGATCGAAAGCGTACAGGTACTGGTTGATGCCATGAGATCCGTAAAATAACGTTTCCCGGGCAGCCATTCCGGGAAAAAAAACAGGCTTGCATTGACAGCATTTCCGTCTTTCCAGGAGCAGTCCGGATTATTCCTCTGCCTGTACAGCAGGGATATGGAATAATTTAAACTACTCAAAATCAAAAACATACACCTGTATTACAATAATATGAAGAGGTGTGGCAACAGACGAGATCAGTAAATGCAAACCTGTTTTAAAATAATGTTACCGTTATCTTAAATTTTCTTAATTTGCGGAACGGTTTAAGATGCGGAATCATACTTCTTTTATCCTGATAAAATATATAATCCATGAGAGTTTTAGCGAATGACGGAATTTCTGCGGCAGGAGAACAGGTACTGAAAAGCGCCGGGATCGAAGTGCTCGATAACAGGGTGGCGCAGGACCACCTGATCGGTTTCATCAACGAAAATAAAGTGGACGTACTCCTGGTAAGGAGTGCAACCCAAGTACGGCAGCAGCTGATTGATGCCTGCCCGGGCCTTAAAATTGTAGGGCGCGGCGGAATCGGGATGGACAATATTGATGTGGAATATGCCATCGACAAAGGGATTTACATCATCAATACGCCCAACGCTTCTTCCAGATCGGTAGCCGAGCTGGTGTTCGGGCATTTCTTCGCCCTGGCGAGATTTCTCCATGAATCCAACAGGCTGATGCCGCTGGAAGGGGAAACCCACTTCAATGCCATGAAAAAATCCTTCAGCAAAGCCTTTGAGCTTTCGGGAAAGACCCTTGGTGTCATCGGATTCGGAAGCATCGGACAGGAAGTGGTGAAAATGGGAATTGCCCTGGGTATGAATGTTAAAGTGCTTACCCGGAAACCGAGAACCGAGACGCTGACCCTGAATTTTTTCAACGGCCGGTCCCTGGATTTTGAGATCACCTCCGGGAACGATATGGATGAGTTCCTTCGGGAATCTGATTTCATCAGCATCAACACCCCGAAAACCAACGAATACATCATCGATGCCCCTCAGCTGGAAAAGATGAAAGACGGCGTATACATCGTGAATACCGCGAGAGGCGGTGTCCTGAACGAGGTGGCCCTGCTGGATTTCATTGAGTCCGGCAAAGTAGCCGGTGCCGCACTGGATGTCTTTGAGAAAGAACCTGCACCGGAAGTACTGCTGCTGATGAACCCTTCTTTATCCCTTTCCCCGCATGTCGGCGGAAATACGGTAGACGCCCAGGAGAAAATCGGGGTTGAATTAGCAGAACAAATTATTAAGCTACAAAAAGAAACTATACTATAAAATATGCCTGTTTTTAAACCTTTCCGTGGAATAAGACCTCATAAAGACTATGAAAGCACTTTCCCGACCCATCCTATTGATAATTTCACCCAGGAAGAGATCGCAGAAAAAGCCCAAGTGGAGAATACGTACATGAACATGATCAAGCCTTATGTGGTTAGCAAATCCAAAGATGTGGACAGGAACCTGCGGAAGATCCGGTCGACCTTTGAGGAACTGATGGGCGACAACAAGCTGGTTCAGGACAATTCCTCCTACTATCTTTATGAACAGATTTACCCGGACAAACAGGTATTCAGGGGATTGCTGGGACTGGCCAGCATCGAGGATTTCTGGAATGGAAAGATCAAAAGGCATGAAAGCACCATCCCGCAGAAGAAGGAAAAGCTGGCCCATTACCTGGAAAAAGTAAACCTTCAGGCCGAACCGGTACTCCTCACCTACCAATCCAACTCAAAGATCGAACTGCTGATGAACCATGAGGAAAAGAACGTACCGATCTTCAACCATGTGGATACAAAAGGCATCCGCCATAAGATCTGGAGGATCGATAACCGGCTGAAGCTGCAGCAGTTTAAAGAAGTAATAGACCAGATCGACTCCTTCTATATTGCCGACGGACACCATAGAATCGGGTCTACCGCCCTGAATGCCAAAAGGCTGAAAGAAAAAAACAAAAGACATAACGGAACCGAGCTCTATAATTTTGTCTACAGCTTCATCGTTTCCAACCAATCCATTAAGATCCACGATTACAACAGGATTGTATCCGATATCAACGGACTGTCGAACGAAGAATTCCTGAAAGCTTTGGAACCTTATTTCCTGATCCACGAAAAGGGCGAGACCCCATACTATCCGTCCCAGAAATTCCATATCTCCATGTACATGGACGGGAAATTCTACTCGCTCCACGTAAAGCACGACCTGCGGTCGCAGGAAATGTCGCTGGATAACCTGGATCATCACCTGCTGGATAAATTCATCTTTAAAAACATCCTGAAAATAGAAGACCCGGACAGCTCCGAAAAGATTTCCTATGTAAAAGGGACATCCAATATCGAAGGCATCAACCAGCTGAAAGAAAAAATTGATGCTGGCGAAGGAAAAGCAGGATTCGGGATCTATCCGGTAAGCTTCAATGACATGATCAAAATATCAGACCTGAAGCTCAGCATGCCTCCTAAATGTACCTTTATCGAACCTAAGCTGGTCACCGCTTTGCTGATGTTCGACATGAAACAATAAACGGAAGTCAGCGACTGGCTGACAGCCTGTGCTTTACCGTCCAACGGCGTCCGCATATCATGAACGGACTATGCAGTTCCGTACAATCAGCTGATCAACGATCGGGCTATGAATACATTTTACAGCCAATGCTGACATTAAAACAGGCCCGCATTCCGGTCATAACCATTTTTTCCTTACTTTTAGCAGCGGAAAAGAACGGTATATAAAAATGAAAAAAGTCTTTATCATACTTCCACTCTTTTTGGGTGGATTTTTATTTTCTCAGAAGAAGCCCCAGAAAAAGCCGGTACGGAAAACCTCCGTCACCGGGAAGTTCAACTATACCGATGAATTCCGGAAAATTTCCGATGAGATCATGACCAACGGAACGGCTTACAACAATCTCGGTGAGCTGACAAAAGGCATAGGCCCGCGGTTCAGTGCCACTTCCGGCTATATGAAAGCCGTGGACTGGGCAGAAAAAAAACTGAAAGACATCGGAATTGAAATGATCTGGCGGCAGGAAGCCAAAGCACCGGTATGGATCCGGGGCCGGGAATCCCTGCAGATCAGAAGCGGCAGCGGGGACTGGAAGAACATCCGGATGCTTTCCTTCGGGAATTCGGAAGGAACCGGCGGAAAGGACCTGACCGGGGAAATCGTGCTGATCAACAGTACTTCTGAACTCAATGCCTTGTCGATAGGCCAGCTGAAAGACAAGATCGTATTCGTTAATGTACCAATGGATCCCAGGATCATCAACACCAGCGATTCCTACCTGCAAACGGCGAAATCCAAACTCATATCGGCTTCCGTGATTGCAAAAACCGGTGCCCGGGCACTGATCATCCGTTCTCTGACCACAGCAATGGATGACACACCGCATGCGAAGATGATTTATTACGAGCCGGACGATAAAGTGAGGATTCCGGCACTTTCCATCGGGGTACGCTCTGCCGACGAGCTGGAAAAACTCCTGCGGAAACAGAAGGTGACCGCCAAAATCAATATGACCGCAGAATCAAAGGGCGACACCACCAACCCGAACATCATTGCGGAGATTCCCGGAAAGAAAGACTCTAAAGTAATCGTACTCGGAGCCCAGCTGGACTCCTGGGATTTCGGGGAAGGCGCCATTGACGACGGTACCGGTGTCGTGCAGTGCATGGAAGTGCTCAGGACCCTGAAAGCATTGGGTATCGACAACAACCACACCATCAGGGTCGTGCTCTACGCCAACAGTGAAAACGGTGGCCAGGGACGCGAAATGTATGCGGCCTATGTGAAAAAGAAAGAAGAAAAACATGTGTTTGCACTGGGAACCGATGCCGGAGGATATTCACCGCGGGGATTCTCCCTGGATATGTCGCCACAGAGAAGAAGGCAGGTCTTTGAATGGAAAAACTATTTCCTTCCCTACGGAGTATACGATTTTGAACAGACGGAAGCCATACAGGATATTTCGCCGCTGAAGAAAATGGATATCCCGCTGGCTGAGCTGGTGGTGGATACCCAACGGTATTTCGATTATCACCACTCTGAACAGGATACCTTTGACAAGGTGAACAAAAGGGAGCTGCTGCTGGGCGC
>NZ_CAJYMO010000271.1 GCF_913776365.1 uncultured Chryseobacterium sp.
GTAAGGGATGCTTTCCATACCGGAAGAGGCCGGGTGGTCCTCAGGGCGAAAGTCGCTTTTGAGGAAATCGGCAACAGGAATGCCATCGTCGTTCATGAAATTCCTTATCAGGTAAACAAAGCTGAAATGATTGCCAGGACAGCCGAGCTGGTAAAGGACGAAAAAATTCCCGGTATTTACGAGATCAGAGATGAATCCGACAGGAGAGGACTGCGTGTGGTATACGAACTGAAAAACGACGCGATCCCGAATGTGGTGCTGAATCTTCTTTATAAATATACATCGCTTCAGACTTCATTCAGTGTAAATAACATTGCCCTGGTACATGGAAGGCCGGAGCAGCTTAACCTGAAAGACATCATCCATCATTTTGTGGAACACAGGCATGAAGTGGTGATGAAGAGGACGCAGTATGAACTGAGAAAGGCAAAGGAAAGAGCACATATCCTGGAAGGATTCATGAAAGTGATCGGAACCCAGGATGCCCTGGACAGAGCTATTTCCATCATCCGCCACTCCTCCAATCCGCAGGCAGCAAAAGAAGGGCTGATCGACGCTTTCGAACTATCCGAGATCCAGGCACAGGCGATTCTTGATCTCCGTCTTGCACGTCTTACCGGAATGGAGCTGGATAAGATCCGCGATGAATATGATGCCATTATGCGGGAAATTGCCGATCTGGAAGATATCCTGGCCCATGAGTCAAGAAGATTCCAGATTATCAAGGACGAACTTATTGAAATCAGGGAAAAATACGGCGACGAAAGAAGAACGGAAATCGATTATTCCGGAGGTGAAATGTCTATTGAAGATATCATCCCGAACGAATCGGTAGTACTTACCATTTCCCATGCCGGTTATATCAAAAGGACTTCACTGTCCGAATACAAAATCCAGAGCAGGGGCGGAGTAGGAAACAAAGCCGCAACGACAAGGGATGCCGACTTCCTGGAATACATCGTTTCTGCGACCAATCACCAGTATATGCTCTTCTTTACGGAAAAAGGAAGATGTTACTGGCTGAGGGTATTTGAAATTCCGGAAGGCTCTAAAACCGCAAAAGGAAGAGCGGTACAGAATCTGATCAACATCGAACCGGATGATAAGATCAAGGCATACATCAGAACCAACAACCTGAAGGATGCAGAATACGTCAACCAGATGAGCGTGGTGATGGTAACGAAAAACGGAACCATCAAGAAGACTTCCCTTGAAGCCTACTCAAGACCAAGGGTAAATGGTGTGAATGCCATCGAAATCAGGGACAATGACCAGCTGCTGGGGGCTTACCTCACCAACGGGACTTCCCAGATCATGATCGCTACCAAAAACGGGAAGTGTATCCGTTTCCCTGAAGAAAAGGTAAGGGAAGTGGGAAGAGGATCCATCGGAGTAAGAGGGATCAGCATGGATGACAATGATGAGGCCATCGGTATGATTGTTGTGAATGATCTGGAAAAGGAAACCGTGCTCGTGGTATCCGAGAAAGGATACGGGAAGAGGACTGCTGTACTGGACTACAGGGAAACCAACAGGGGAGGAAAAGGAGTTATTACTCTTAATATTACCGAAAAAACGGGTAACCTGATCGCCATCCAGAATGTTACGGATGAAGACGGACTGATGATCATCAACAAATCCGGTGTGGCCATCCGTATGAATATGGACGAAATGAGGGTGATGGGAAGAAATACCCAGGGTGTGAAAATGATCAACCTGAAGAAAAACGACGAAATCGCAGCCATTGCCAAAGTGGAGATGGACAAGGATGTAGAAGAAGAGCTGATGGATGATGAAACCGACGAAAATGCAAGTCCTGCAGAAATGCCCGTAACGGCGGAACTGTTCCCGGACAGCAATGAGGGGACCCATGATGCCAGCGAGTACTCAGATACGGATGAAACCGGAGGTCCTGATGGCGGCAATGAGGAATAGCAATATAATTAATTAACAAACAGATAATATAAAATAGTAGTATGAAAAAGCTGATTTTAGGAATGGCTATCGTAGCATCTGCTTTTGCTTTCGGACAGAAAGCGGATGTCAACGCTCAGCTGCAGGAAGCTAATAAAGCGGCAATGGACGCCTATAGTGCGAAAAATTATGCCGTAGCAGCTCCCAAATTTATGGAAGTCTACAACTTGTTGAAAACAAGTGGTCAGGATAATAAAGTGTATATGTATTATGCAGGTCTGAATTATGCCCTGGCAAACAGTATCGATCCGGCTATAAAAATATATACCGATCTGATCAATTCCGGTTATACGGGAGTGGAAACGACCTATACCGCGAAAGAGAACAAAACTGGCCAGGTGGCAAGCTATGACAAGGCAACCTGGGAACTGCTGAAAAAATCTTCATCGAAGGATTATTCGGATTTCAAAAGCGAACAGTCTCCGAGTGTGGAAGCGGATCTTTACGAAACCCTTGCCACCCTGCTGATGAATGCTAAAAAGAATGACGAGGCACTGGCACTTATCGATAAAGGGCTTGCCAAATTCCCGAACAATGCCAAATTGAAGGAATACCAGGGAACTGCCCTGTATGCATCCGGAAATACGGATAAATTCATGGCCAACCTGAAAGAGCAGCTTGCCAAGAATCCTAATGATGCCACCAACTGGTACAATCTGGGGGTTCTGCAGGCTAAAAATCCTGAGACGTCTGCGGAGGCAGTAGCTTCTTTCCAGAAAGCCATCGAGCTGAAGCCTGATTTCTCCAATGCTTATCAGAACCTGGTATACACCGTAATCGGTGATGACGAGAAAGCGGTAACCGACATCAACGGCCTGAGAAAGACAAAGCCGGATGAAGCTACCAAGCTGATTGAAGCAAGAAAGGAAAGATTCGGTAAAGCCGTTCCGTACGCTGAGAAGTGGTACCAGGCTGTGCCGAATGATCTTACGGCAGTACAGGTGTTGAAAGACGTTTACAATACGACGAAGAATACAGCCAAGTACAACGAAATGAAGGCCAAAGAAGCTGAGCTGAAAGCACAGCAGCCAAAATAAAGCGTTGGTAACAAAAGCCGATACAACCGGAGCAGTATTCTGTTCCGGTTTTTCTGTTTATAAAGAGCGGAATATGAGGCTCATGTTGCCATCTTCCCATGTGCCCATGCTTTTTAGATGGTTTTGCAGAATAGGCAACCCTGAATAGTAAATCCTGGATCTTGGCTTTGAATCTTAAATTTCCGGGAGCTGGATCCGGCTCTCCGCTCATACTCCTCGCGCCGATTCTTTCCAGGCTGTATCCCGGCTTTTCCCGCTGCATGCTGTGGGGTAACCGCTGCGATCCGGGCTAGGACATAAGGTTTCCTCGTTTACGCCGGTCTCATATACATCCTTTCCTGCATCAGGATCCGGAATGACGGTGGTTCAGTGAGAATGACAGCAGGTTAAACCTGTAAGGTTTTCAAAACCTTATAGGTTTGATCCTCTTTTTAAGGTCAAAGTACACCT
>NZ_CAJYMO010000272.1 GCF_913776365.1 uncultured Chryseobacterium sp.
TATAATGTATAATGTATAATGTATAATGTATAATGTATATATTATTAATTTATGATCGTTTAACCGGTACCCTTATATGCTGTGCCTGAATAGAATATAAGGTAAGGATCAGTCAGACAAAACTCAATAATAAAAAAAATACCCGGAGAATTCTCCGGGTATTTTTATGACAGTAAGTGATCATCAGTTCACTTTTACCATATTATTTTCAGGGTTGACATCTGCCAGTCTCTGGCTGAGGTCGATCCCCAATGCCGAAAGCTGGGATTTTGTATAAGGCACCGTTATACTGTACTCTTTCTGGGTCCACGGCCAATACGGCATTGTTTTGAATTCACCAAATGCATCTTTCTCCTTCCAGGTATGGGTCATACTCATCGGGATCTGGTAGTTGATGACTTTATTATCTTTGGTAACGATACTGAAATCTACCGGCATCGGCACCTGTCCGTTGTTTATCAGGGTGATGGTAGTAGACCTGTCGCCGTACTGCACCTCCTTGATACCGTAATCGATCGTTTTTGTTGTATTGATCCAGTAATGCTGGAACCACTTCAGGTCCATACCGGAGACCTTTTGGGCAATATGGAGAAAGTCCCTGTCCGAAGGATGCTTCATCGCCCATTGGTCATAATATTGTTTCAGGGTTTCGGCAAGATTCTGCTCACCCATGATGTACCCCAGCTCCACCAGATACAACTCCCCTTTCACGTAAGAAGCATAAGTATAGGCCGTTCCGTTATCATGATGGTCTCCCAGCCATACCGCAGGCTCTTCAATGCCTTTCTTTATAAAATTGCGGTAGGCGTTGACGGTATTTACAAACGGGTTCGGCAGCGGCTTTGCCGGAGGGAACAGCTGGTTCATCACATAGCCTTCCGCATAGCTGGTAAAGCCTTCATCCATCCACGGGCGCATCGGTTCGTTGGTGGCCAGCATCTGCTGGTACCAGGAGTGTGCGCCTTCATGGGCCATCAGCCCCATCAGCCCTTCAATATCTTCGGCTTCTCCCAGGATCATGGTACACATCCCGTATTCCATCCCGCCGTCTCCACCCTGGATGAAAGCATAGGAAGGATACACATACTTGCCGAAATGGCTGTTCATCAGCTGGTAATATTTTGTAAGATAAGGCGGAGCCTGTTCCCAGACTTTCGTTTTATCATTGTTCTGGTACACCAGGAATACTTTCGGGCCCTGCGGGACATCGAAGCTTTTCACAATATAATCCCTGTCGGCGGCCCAGGCAAAATCCAACATGTTCTTAGCGGTCCATTTCCAGGTTGCTTTGTTTTTATCAGCCTTGATTCTGGCATTGGCATCATAGCCTTTTACCTCAGCCGGATTCTCTAAAGTTCCGCCGGCGCCTACTACATAGTCTTTGTTTATTTTAATCGTCACATCAAAATCCGAGAACGGGGCATGGAATTCCCTTCCCACATAATCGAAAGTGGCCCAGCCGTCATAATCATATTCTGCGATCTTCGGATACCACTGGGTCATCGTCATATCGACTCCTTCCCGGTTGTTCCTTCCGCTTCTCCTGATCTGCTGCGGGATTACGGCATCCCATTCCATGGTAAAGGTAGCTGATGAATTCGGTTTAACCGGTTCGGCAAGGTAGACTTTCATCACGGTTTCCTGGATTTCAAACTTCAGATTTTTTCCGTTTTGTTTAATCCAATGGATATGCTGCGCGCCTTCCTGGTCTTTGGGAATGGAAGCAAGTCTGGATATTCCGTCTTTCTGCAGTCTGGAATCACCGTTTTTCCCCTGAGATGCCACCCGCTGGTCCATCATGGAACCCGGCCTGAACGCATTCCAGTATAAATGGAAATACACCACTTTAAGTTCGTCCGGCGAATTGTTTTTGTAGTCTAAGGTCTGTTTTCCTTCATAGGTAAATTTTTCTGCGTTGACATCGATGTCCATCTTGTATTTCGCACCCTGCTGGTAATAAGGACCCTGCTGGGCATGAAAATGGGAAATGATCAGGGCAAAAAGAATCGCAACCGTCTTTTTCATGTACAATTTTATTTTTTTCTAAAGGTAAGTATTTAAAATAAAAGCCTCAAATAAACAGGAATCATGAAGTCTTTTCCTTTACCTTTAGATTAAATTTCTACTGGGGGTTAAGTTCGCGCTAATTGTTTTATGTTAATTTATATTTGAAATTACCAGCTTCTTAATCAGAGTAATCTGTCCCAGATGATAATAACAGTGTTCGATCATTCCATCAATATTTCTGAGGAAGGTTCCATACTTTTCATCAACGAAAGGTTCGTTCATTTTAGTATCAGGCATCTGTTCCAGCAAAACGGCAAATCTCTCAGCATCGCTCAAAAGTGTATTCAGCAATGATTCCCATTGCTCCTGCGACTCAACAGGAGGAAGATCAAAGCTGTATTTATCTTTAATCTCCAAAGGTCCGCCTTCAAAAACCTGAATCAATCCTGCAATATAGTAATCGATGTGAAAGGTAAGCATGGCAATGGTATTCAGAGAACCGACTCTTGTGACGGCCTGCTCCCACGTTACATCAGAAAGCTGATCCTTAAAATTGGTATTGGCAATCCACAGACCATCCAACAATACTTCCCTGAATCTTTTGGCTAATTGTAATACGGTACTCATTTCTTGTAATTTTCTTAAAGATAATTATTTTTACTTTTCCTGGCTGCCCATGCTTTTTAAAATGAATCTGCAAATTCCTCAGCTATTGAAGCTTCTGTTTTTATGCGTAAACATCTGTGAAATCCGGTTGATCTGTAGGAAAATAAAAATCCTTCAGGGTTTTTGAAAACCTTGAAGGAGTATAAGCGTTTTAAGACTTTAAATTAAGCAAAAAGCTCTTTCTTTCCGCTGCGTAAAATCTTTTCGAGGATTCTTAATGTAATCAGGTAAGTCGGTTTTACTCCTGTCAGTCCCAATCCTCCTGAAGAAAGCGTGCTTCCTGTTTCCAACGGATTATCGGATGCGTAATACGCGTACATTACGAAAAGGTCCGGCGTGATATGATGCCTGATCTTGGAGGCTACCTGTATGGCTTTCTGGTAGTGGGCACCTTCCATTTCCAGCCCGATCGCTTTCCATGACGTATTCATAAAGTAGGAAAGAATATCCCTGTTCTGCAGCGACGTTCCCAACACGGTTATCATCGGCCCTTCGAAGGCCAGCAGTTCATCATCTTTAAAATCTTCCAGCTTCAGGGCATTTTCAAAAGGATAGTTATCGGCCGTCCCTTCAAAAATATGGGCGGTCGGGATCATAATGTCGCCTTTTCCGCCCGCCAGGATTCCTGCTTTCCCCATGATGGATACGGATTTTACCTTCATCATATACACTTCGCCTTTATGCTCAAAAGGCCTCAGCAGCTCGTCCATCACTTCAAAAGCCTGTTCCCCGAAAGCATAATCGAACACCATTACCACATCGTCCCCGTTGTACTTGATATCATTGAAGGGCGTATTCTTAAGGCTGGTTTTGCTTAAATCGAAGATCTGGACATCGATATTGCTGCCGCTTTTATCGTTGATATAGATCATTCCTTCTTCCAGGGCATACTTGGAAACCTTATCGCGGAGTTCTTTCTTATCGGAAATATCGCCGTACAGCTTATAGTCTACTTCCTTCTGGTCTTTTTTCTTCAGTGCATCGTTTCCGTACAGCATGTTTTTTACCGAATGCATATTGGCAGAAATGATATGAAGCGGACGCATATGGAGGTCATTCTCATACAGCACTTCTTTTACCTTATGGGCCCATTTTTCCCCGAAATAATGGTGCCCTACCCTTTCTTTCAGGATGGCGCTGAAGTGGATTTCCCTTTCCCGGGTCTGCTTGGCATCTTCCAGGCTCACTTTGGCCAGATGGTAAATGATCTTAAACAGGCGGTCCGGATTTTCATCTTCCCCGAAGGTGTTATAGGCGCGTAGGGTCTCGTCAAACGTTCTTCCTATTAAAGAAGACAGGTGGATCAGGGCTACTTCCTTTTCCTTTCTGCTGAATTTCTTTTCCCCTTTCACCACTTCTTCGATGATCTTGAAAGCACGGGTCGGCTTCCAGTTCTCGTCCTGCGCAAAGGCCAGGTTCCTGATCTTATCGGCTTCAATGAACAGGAAAGTAAGATGGGTAAGGATATCGTAGATTTCGGAACGGCCGAGCAGCACTTCAATGTTCATCTGATGTTCATCGATGCGGTAGCAGTTCCTTCTTCTCTTTTTGGGAACGATGGGCTCAAAACTTCCCTTGTCAAACCCTTCATCCGAAGTAAGATGGATAAAGGCACATTCTTCAATGCCTTCAGGAAGGCGGTCCAGCACATACATCAGTCCGTTCAGTTCCAGTTTGCCCGGCACGTTCATGCTCCCGTAGATCTCAGGATTGATGATCTTAAGCAGACTTCTGATGGTCTCGCCCGAAACTCCGGCAGGTTTAAAAAAACCTCTGTAAAAGAGGTGTCTCATAGAAATATACAGTCTTTCGATCGCTTCCGTCGTTTCTCTTGCTCTAGAATTCGTCATACAATAAATTTCACACAAATATACAAAATCTCCGCCCAACCTGTTTTAAGTAACTTTTAATAAGTTGCTTAACCGTCATAGATAATACGGGACTGTATTCCTTCTATTCACTTCAATGAAAACCATCCGGTTTTGTTAACAGCCCCGGTCCGGCGATGATCCATTTTCCGGTCCCAGTTCTTTGTTTTCCTTCCTTTCCACTATTTTTCAGGAGTTATTTCCTGCTATCCGCTCATACTCCTCGCGCCGGCATATGCCTGTAACACCATCACCGATCCTTCCGCCCGCCAGCCTTCCCGCCCTGCTGTGGGGTAACCGCTGCTATCAGGACTAAGGCGGAAACCTTCCCGCTGAATCTGCTTTTGACACATTTTGCCCGCCATAACCTTACTCCGGCCTTATCAATTCACCCACAAGGATATCCCGGAACTTCAATCCTGAATCCCGAATCCTGAATGTAAAATCCGCTACACCCCTTTTTTAAATCAAATCTTTGTTTAAATTTTTGTTAAATTTCCGTTAACCCCTTAAATTTTCAGGGTAAAAATATTTTCACTGCTTTTTTTTCGTAAATTTGCCCCGTAAAAATCAAACCTAATATGTCAACTTTAAGATTCAAAGCGTTAGAAACTTTACCATTCAAGGATTTCAGGAGAGATCACTCTGTTGAGGTTCCTGTAAAACTTTCAGAACTGTTCTGCCAGAATGTTTTCTCTGAGGAAACCATGAGAGAATATTTGACGAAAGAAGCATTCACTTCCATTATGGATGCTGTGAGAAAAGGAACCAAAATCCAGCGTCACATTGCAGACCAAGTGGCAGTAGCCATGAAAGACTGGGCCATGAGCAAAGGGGTAACCCACTATACGCACTGGTTTCAGCCGCTTACAGGAAGCACCGCAGAAAAGCACGATTCTTTCTTTACTCCGATCGAAGGCGGCAGAGCCATCGAAAGGTTCAGCGGAAACCTGCTGATCCAGCAGGAGCCGGATGCGTCTTCTTTCCCGAACGGTGGTATCAGAAACACTTTTGAAGCAAGAGGATATACGGCATGGGATCCTACCTCCCCGGCATTCATTATGGGAACAACCCTGTGCATCCCTTCCATCTTTATCTCTTATACAGGAGAAACACTGGATTATAAAGCACCTCTTCTAAGAGCACTGAATGCAGTAGACGAAGCAGCGACCAATGTCATGCAGTATTTTGACAAGAACGTAACGAAAGTAACGCCAACCTTAGGATGGGAGCAGGAATACTTCCTGGTAGATTCCGCCCTGTACCAGTCCCGCCCGGATCTTGTACTGACAGGTAAGACATTATTAGGACATTCCCCGGCTAAAGGCCAGCAGCTGGACGACCACTATTTCGGGTCCATTCCAACCAGGGTCATGAATTTCATGAAAGAACTGGAAGTAGAATGCATGAAACTGGGAATCCCTGTAACAACAAGGCATAACGAAGTGGCACCGAACCAGTTTGAGCTGGCGCCGATGTTCGAGGAAGTAAACGTAGCCGTAGACCACAACTCGCTGCTGATGGACATCATGGCCAGGATTGCCCACAGACACCATTTCCATATTTTATTCCACGAGAAACCGTTTGCAGGCGTAAACGGAAGCGGAAAGCACAACAACTGGTCACTGGCAACCGATACCGGAGAAAACCTGCTGAGCCCGGGAAGGAACCCTAAGAAAAACCTGCAGTTCCTGACTTTCTTCGTCAACACCATCAAGGCTGTTTATGAATATGCCGACCTTTTAAGAGCAAGTATCGCTTCGGCCAGCAACGACCACAGATTAGGAGCCAATGAAGCCCCGCCGGCCATCATTTCCGTTTTCATCGGAAGCCAGCTGTTCAGGGTACTGGAAGAGCTTGAGAAAGTAACCAGCGGAAAACTTTCCCCTGAAGAAAAAACTGAACTTAAATTAAATGTCGTAGGAAAGATCCCTGAAATCCTGCTGGATAATACCGACAGAAACAGGACTTCCCCGTTTGCATTTACCGGAAATAAATTCGAGATCAGAGCCGTAGGTTCTTCTGCCAACTGTGCAGAATCCATGACAGTAATGAACACCATCGCTGCCAAACAGCTGAGCGATTTTAAAAAAGAAGTGGATGCGCTGATCGAAACCGGGCTTAAGAAAGATGAAGCCATCTTCAATGTATTAAGAGAATACATCAAGCAATGTAAGGATATCATGTTTGAAGGTGACGGATATTCAGACGACTGGGCACAGGAAGCTGAAAAAAGAGGCCTGAATAATTTAAAGACCACTCCGGAGGCACTGAAGCAGGAAATGGATGAGAAGTTCATGGCCCTGTATGAAGAAATGGGTATTTTCACCCACAGAGAAGTGGAAGCAAGAAACGAAATCAAGCTGGAGAAATATTCTACGGTTATCGATATCGAAGCCAGAGTGCTGAGTGATATTGCAAGAAACCATATCATTCCTTCCGCTTTGAATTACCAGAACCGGTTGATTGAAAACGTAAAAGGCCTTAAAGAAATTTTTGGGGAAGACGAATTCAGAAGCCTGGCGAAAGAACAGATGAGCCTGATTACCCAGATCTCTGAAAACGTAGCCGTGATCAAGCTGGGCGTTGAAGACCTTATCACCGCCAGGGAAGCGGCAAAAGCAACTACGGACAGCCAGCAGCAGGCAGAAGATTACTGTAACAAGGTGAAGCCTTTATTCGATGTCATCAGAGAAGCATCCGATGCGCTTGAGATGATGGTGGATGATGAGCTTTGGCCGATGACAAAATACAGAGAGATGTTATTCACAAGATAACCTCTGTAAAGTTCCATATTAGTTAATAAACTCTCCGGTTTCCCGGGGAGTTTTTTTCATAAATAATATGATCATCAGCGCCGGGCTTTGTTCTGCATGTTATATAAGCCGGGATTCTTCAGCAGCCAAATTAATACAACATAGTAGCCATAGATGATATAGCCCGCAAGATGGAAAGCTGAATATTTCCGTCGTGTAACAATTAGAGAGCAGAGCTTTGTGTGATGCCGCAGTACCGTATCAGCAAAATCTTACTGTAAAACCCTGAGCAACCGGCCCGAAACATTTTGGACTACGCCCCCTCTGACTGAAAAGAAATACCTGAACCATTAGGCGGAAAACAGCAGCCCTAATGATTTCACGGGCAGAGCGCCTGGATTTCCTTTATTTCGTCCTGTTTACCATCGTAAAACATAAAAATATGATCTGAACCGTTATAAACATAAGCTCCGTAAAAGAAACAGGAAAATTAAAAAACATTGGAAAAGCACACATTAGTCATTCTTCAGGGAAATTACTGCCTCTATAATTAAACAATCATTTAATTAACGATAGTGTTCATCATCACGGAGTTACAGACAGGTTCGGATACCACTAAATATTAGAGTTATCGCATCAGATCTGTGGGACTTTGTAAAAACAGAGCTTTTATAATGTTAAAGAATCTTAATAAAAAAAACCGTAGCCGCACCTGAAACAGGGCGTTACGGTTTATTTTTCTTTAACATACACGCACGATATGTTAAAATGTGTTAAAAACAGAACCTGACAATAATCATATCAAAGTCCTTTTGAACGGAATACATATTTTTGTAATGCTTTTGAAAAATACTTAATCCTTATTTATTTAACACGGTAATCAAATATATATGAAGAAAAGAGTTTTGTTTTACTTAGTCGCTTTTGTATCTACAGTATCGTTACAATCGTGTGTTACCAATTATGTAGTGTCAAAACCAGCGACTTACACTAAAGAATACAAAACAGATGCCAAACTTGCTTCTATCGAAACCAATAAAATGGAGCAGGACAAACAGCAACTGATCAATTCCTTCCTCTCTGAAAAGGCTGCCTCTCTGGCCAACGCCAAAAACTCCATCAAAAATTCTGAAATTGCCAAGGCAATCCGCCACAATAAAACCATCGATAACATTTTAACCGAAGCTGCAACTTACCTGGGAACACCTTACCGTTACGGAGGGATGACCAGAAACGGGATCGACTGTTCAGCTTTTGTTCTTTCGGTTTTCGGTGCGGCGGCCGGACTCAGCTTACCAAGGGTAGCCGCTTCCCAGTCTCAGGAAGGAGATAAGATTGAAAAGGAAAATCTTCAGAAAGGTGACCTTATTTTCTTTTCTCACGGCAGAAGAATCTCTCACGTGGGAATCGTGGAAAATGTAACGCCTGAAGGGGAAATCATGTTTATCCATGCCGCAACCTCGAAAGGAGTTATGGTTTCTTCACTGAATGATTCCTATTGGGGACCTAAGTACAGATTCGGGAAAAGAATCATCAATGAAAACGGCGATGCAGTAAATGCTAACCTTGCAGCAACATCTCCTGCTGAAAATACGGCTGCTTTTTAATTTTAAATAATTGATTTACATACTAAAACCATCAGATGACTGATGGTTTTTTTATTTTTAATGAATTCCTGCCCATCCTGCTTGCAGATGTACAGAATCGTATGGAAATTAAACCAGGAGCTTGCAAGATAACAGAATGTTACGGAGTCACACCGCTCAGCTGTTCTTATCAATTTCAATATCCAGATAAGTGAGGAGTCCGTGAACCTCGGAAAGCGAGAATTTAGCTTTTCTGAGCTTGTTCAGTGAAGGATTAATGGAATAGTTGAAGGAAGTACGAAAATCTACTTTTTCAAGGTGGGTCCTTTCAAAAACGGCACCGGAAAGATCGCAGTTGGTGAATATGGCATTTGAAAGGTCTGCTTCGGAGAAATCCGTTTCGGTAAGCCTGCAATTCCTGAACATGGTTTTCTTTAAAGATGTTTTATAAAAGACGGAATTGTTAAGCAGGCAGCCGTCAAAACTGAATGACAGCCCGAATTCATGGCAATCGTTAAACGGCATCCCGAACATTTTGCATTCCCTGAATTCAACCTTCCGGAAAGCTGTGGAGGCAAGTTTTGCCATACTCAGGTTACAACCGGAAAATTCACAGTTGCTGAAGTGGCAACCGGAGAGATCGGTATATTCAAAACTGCAGTTCCGGAATGTACAGTTTTCGTATTCCGCTTTCATAAAAGGTTCCTGTGTAAAGTCCTTGTTTTCGAAATGCAGGTCTGAAAAAAAGTTGCGCATCATTATTACTTTTTAGACATAAAATTAGCATATCATAAGACTGAAAAATGAAAAGCACACCCCATATCCTGCTGCCTATACAAGACTGTTCTTATCCGAATAATTAAGCTTGAAGAAAATAAAAGTCATCATTGAAAAGGCGAGCAGTGAGCTTCCGCCGTAACTGAAATAAGGAAGCGGGATCCCGACGGTTGGAAAGAGCCCCATTACCATGCCTAAATTGATGGTAAAGTGCATCAGCAGGATCGAAGCAAAGCAATAGCCGAAGACCCGGTTAAAACCTGATTTCTGCTGTTCTGCAAGATAATAGATCCGGCCGATGAAAATCATGTAAGAAAGAATCAGGACAGCACTCCCAGCAAAGCCCCATTCTTCTCCCACGGTACAGAAAATATAATCGGTTTCCTGCTCCGGAACAAATTTCCCCTGGGTTACGGAACCTTCCCGGTATCCCTTTCCCCAGAGTCCTCCGGAACCAATAGCCGTTTTGGAATAGAGCAGGTTATAGCCGGAAGTATCCCGGAAAGCCTTTTCCCCCTTAAAAAGAACCTCAATTCTTTCCCGCTGGTGCTTCGGCAGTTTTTCCAAGATAAAAGGCGAACCGAAAGCCAGGCCACATAAAATGACCACTGAGCCTACAATGCCGGAAATGGAAATAACATTCCAGGACATTTTATAATAATTCATGGCAATCCAGCCACCGACAATAACAACAATCGTAAGGGCTACCCAGACTGGATCCACAGCGAGAGAGATCAAAAAAACACCGGCAAAAAGAAACCCGATGCCGAAGAGGAGCCCGTTAAGCCCTTCCCGGTACAGGGCAATGAAAAACGCAATGAACACCAGCATGGAACCTACATCCGGAATCGCCAGTACAACCACAGCAGGAATTCCCACGATTCCTAAAGTCGTGAGAAGCGATTTCCTGTTTTTCAGGTTGAACTCCGGTCCGGAGACGTAATTTGCCAGCATCAGGGCAGTACCTATTTTTGCAAATTCTACAGGCTGCATGGTAAAGCTCCCGAATTTATACCAGTTTTTCTGTCCGAGGATTTCTTTCCCGAAAGGAAACAGCCCTATCAGCAGAAGGACTCCGCCGATGTAGATGATCCCCGCCATGTTTTCGAAAAACTTGCTCCGGCTCACAAAAATCACCAGCCCTGCAAACACGGAAATACCAAAAAAAATCAATTGCTTTTCCCCAAGTTTCTGATCCACACTGTAGATATTGGCAATAGCAAACAGGCAAAGCAGGAAGTACAGCCCGAGCCCTAATTTATCAATTCCTTCAGCCCATTTCATTGTTTCACCGGTTTTTTGTTGGCATTCTTTTTTTCCTTGTCTATCTTTTCCTGCAGCTTTGCTTTCTGCTCTTTGATCCGCTGCTGTAAGCTGTCCTGGATTCTTTTCTGCTTAATAGAATCCTGGCTTGGCTTATAGAGCCCTTTCCTTTTCAGATCGGCAATCCATTGTCTTTTGTATTCGGGCATAAAGCTGGAAGTCACCATTTTTTTGTACAGGTGCTCACGTTTTACATCTCCTGTAATATACTTCTCCGCAATAACGGTAGCAGCAGGCCCTGCCCAGGTAGCTCCGAAGCCGGCATGTTCCATCACTGCCGCCACCACAATCTTGGGCTTATCGGCAGGCGCAATCAGTACGAAGATGGAATTGTCTTTTCCCTGCGGCACCTGGGCCGTACCGGTTTTTGCCAGCTGGGTAAAATCGCTGGACTTTAATCCGTGTGCCGTACCTCTCAGTACCACCGCTTCCATTCCTTTCAGTACGGGATCAAAGTGTTTTTTATCCACCAGGGTCTGGTGCTTCTTTTTGAACCTTGGGTCCGGGTTTGGCTTCCCGTCAATGGCTTTTACAATATGCGGCGTATAATACCAGCCTTTGTTGGCAATGGCAGATACGTAATTGGCAAGCTGAAGAGGAGTTACCAGCACATCCCCCTGCCCCATTCCGTTATAAATGGCACCGGTAGACATTTCATCCCAGTTTTTCAGATCCGCCCTCTTGGAACCGCTGGCTTTGATGATGGCCTTGAATCTTTTTTCATAGAAATCACCGGAAGGAATTCTCCCTTTACCACCTACCGCAAAGTCATTATTTAAAAATTCCCCGACGCCAAAGCTGCTCATGATTTTTTTCCATTCATCCACGCCCCGGGAAGGATTTCCGGGATATTTTTTGATGATGGCAATAAAGGCATACGTAAAAAAGCAGTTGCTGGAAACCTGTATGGAAGGGATCAGCGGATCTGCCCCGCCATGGCCTTTGATTCTTTTTCCTTTGTAATAAAATCCGCCGCCGCAGGGAAAAATCGTATTTTCATCCATCACGCCCATCTGCATGGCCGCCAGTGCGGTTAACAGCTTGAAGGTAGAACCCGGAGGATATGCCGCCTGCAGCGACCGGTCGAAAGTCGGCTTATTTTCATAGATGGTATCCTTGGATAAGGCGTACAGGTTCCTGGATTTATTAGGGCCGGTAAAAAGATTGGGATCGATATCCGGGCCTGTAGCGGCTACCAGCACCTCCCCGTTATTGGGGTCGATGGCCACAATAGCGCCATGTTTATTTACCAGCATTTCTTCGGCAATCCGCTGCAGGTCGTAGTCGATGGTAAGGGTAATATCTTTTCCGGTAATCACATCTTTATCCAATGATCCGTTTTTATAGGGCCCGACGTTCCGGAGCCTGATGTCTTTCTGGATGTAATTAATGCCTTTTATTCCGCGGAGTTCCTTTTCATATGCCTTTTCAATTCCTGTTTTCCCTATGAAATCGCCCGGCAGGTAATAGGCCGAATCTTTTTTGATTTCCCGTTCGTTTACCTCGCTGGTATAGCCGAGGAGGTTTCCGGAAGTTGATACTTCATACTGGCGCTGAGGCCTGGAGACAATACTGAATGCAGGATATTTGAATATGATTTCCTGAACCCTTGCGATATCCTCGCGGCTGAGGTTTTTCATAAACGTCATCGGTGTCAGCTTGGAATAATATTTTTCCTTTTTGATGTTTTCAATGGTCTTGATGAAATCATTTTTTGAAACCTTCATCAGGTTACAGAATCCTACTGTATCAAAGTCCGGCCTCATCAGGGCCTGGGTAAAAGAGATCTCATAGGCCGGCTGGTTCCCGACAAGAATCTTGCCGTTACGGTCAAAAATAACACCCCGCTGAGGAATGATATATTCGGTCTTTATGGAAGTATTGGCTGCATTAAGTGCATACCGGTCTGTAAGAAGCTGTAAATAGGCGATGCGCGCCACAAAAATGAGGGCGATTATGATAAGAGCCGATAAAATCTTTAAATAACGTGTGTTCAAACTTTCTGTTTGATTTTAAATATTAATGCATAAATAACGATAAACACGAAAGATATGATGCTTGTTACCGTTACATTCAGCAATATTTCAAAAAACCTGCTCAGCTTAAAAAATTCAATATACTGTACCAACAGCTGATGCAGAAAAATACTGGTAAACAAAAAGAGCAAAAACTGCGCCCATTGCAGGGACTGAAAAGAGAAAAAATCAGTGGAGGTATCGGTGGAGGTCCTGAAAATCAATGTCCTGAAATAAGCCACTACGGTTGTGGCAAAAGCGTTGATTCCCCAGGAATAGAGAAAAGCATCTACCGAAAGCCCGATAAGGAAGCTCAGGGCCAGGAACTGGAACCGGTTCCTGAAAAACGGATAGAACATCACAAACACGGGATACAGCACAGGCGTATATTTCCCGAACAGGGTAATCCTGTTCAGTACGAAGATCTGCAATGCTACCAGGAACATCATGATCAATATATCCGTAAACAAAGTTCTGCTAATCATTTTCCTTTTTTATTACCGCCTGCAGGGTATCCTGAATCTTCTGGACTTCGGCTTTCTTAAGATTTTTTACAACGTATACTTTATTCAGGGCGCCCATTTTCTCGCTCAGCTCTACGGAGATATCCCAGAATCCGGTTTTATTATCTACGGAATAGCCTGCAATGGTCCCGATCATCACTCCTTTCGGAAAGATGGCGGATTTTCCGTCCGTTACTATGGTATCCCCCACTTTCAGGGCTACATACTTAGGAATGTCTGCCAGGTGCATCACCCGGGAATTTTCACCACTCCAGGTTAGAGTCCCGAAGTATCCGGAATTTTTCAGCGCCGCATTAATCCTGATTTTATTGACGCTGAGCACCGATTGTACCAAAGCATAACTGTCCGTGGCATTGATAACGATTCCGGCGATTCCTTTTGGAGCCATAACGCCCATCTGCGGAAATACACCATCCCTACGGCCCCGGTTGATGGTAAAATAGTTATTGCGCCTGTTGATGCTGTTGAATACGATTTCACCATCCACAAAGGTATAGATCTGGCCGCCGCCCAATGTATCATGAACTTTTCTGAACTGAGGATTTTTTGTGCCCTGTTTCCCGTAGAGCTGCAGCATAAGCGCCTTGTTCTGGGTCACCAGATCTTCATTGATCTGCTTCAGCTTAAGATAGGAAACACCCTCGTCGATATATCCGGATACCCAGGAGTTCAGCGCAGCTGACTGGCCCGCAATCCAGGATTTCTGCATCGCATTTTTAGAGAATATCAGAACCAGAGCAATGATTTGCAGGAATATAAAGAAGACAAAAAGTGCGTTCTTCGAAAATAATCTCAGCAAAAATCCCATTCAGATGTGTCGTAAAAGTTAAAATTATTTAATCAGGAAGTTGAATTTATCCATGTTTTTAAGCGCGATCCCTGTTCCGCGTACCACGGCCCTTAAAGGATCTTCAGCAACAAAAACAGGAAGCCCGGTCTTTTTATGAAGCCTGTCGGCAAGCCCTCTCAGAAGCGCACCGCCGCCGGCAAGGTAAATCCCGGTCTTGTAAATATCAGCTGCCAGCTCAGGAGGCGTAAGGGAAAGGGTTTCCATTACCGCATCCTCAATCCTGATGATGGATTTGTCAAGAGCCCTGGCAATCTCTTTGTATCCCACCATGATTTCTTTCGGTTTTCCTGTAATCAGGTCCCTTCCCTGTACCGGAATATCCTCGATATCCACATCCAGGTCTTCCACGGCAGAACCTACTTCAATTTTGATTCTTTCTGCCGTTCTTTCCCCGATATACAGGTTATGGTGGGTTCTCAGGTAATAAGCGATATCATTGGTAAATACGTCACCGGCAATCTTCACGGATTTATCACAAACAATACCTCCCAAAGCAACAACGGCAATTTCCGTGGTTCCTCCGCCGATATCGATGATCATGTTCCCTTCAGGCTTCTGGACGTCAATCCCGACTCCTATTGCCGCTGCCATCGGCTCATAAATCAGCCTTACTTCTTTGGCATTTACTTTCTGGGCAGAATCGCGTACCGCTCTCTTTTCCACTTCAGTGATCCCGGAAGGAATACAGATCACAATCCTCAGTGCCGGCTGGATAAATTTACCTTTAATGCCCGGAATTTTCTTGATGAATTCTTTAATCATGTGCTCAGAAGCGTGGAAATCGGCAATCACCCCGTCTTTCAGCGGACGGATGGTCTTGATATCCTCATGAGTTTTTCCCTGCATATGTTTTGCCTGCTCTCCCACGGCAATCGGTCTACCCGTAGAACGTTCGATGGCAACAATAGACGGCTGATCTATAACAATTTTATTATTATGGATGATTAGGGTATTGGCAGTACCAAGGTCTATCGCAATTTCCTGCGTAAACATATCGAATAAACTCATATTTCCTTCTGATTTTTTAAAGAGTTACAAAGATATAAATTTAACATGACCGAAGAAATTTCGCAGCCATATAATTTGGTTAAAATTTTATTAAAATTAAAAAGCGCTTATTAACTTTCAGTTGAAGTATTTACAGGCTTTAATTTAAGCGGGATTGAAGAAAATTAACAGGGTCTCAGGGGAATATCCGGCCGGATCATTGTCCTGTTATTTTTACGAAATATTTGCATGAAAGAAAAACCGCCGGTGAGGAGTATAATCTGTTTTCCGGTACCGGTTTAGCTGTGATGGCAGGGCCTGCAGCACCCTCTGTAAAAAGAGAAGCCGGATGCAGGAATAGTTTTTTACGATAATTATCATATACAGGATCAGGAAGCCCTTTGGCAAAAAAAGCGTAAATTTGCATCGCTTATGTTACAGTATTCCAACATCCATCAGACCTCGAATTTTGCGGTACTTTCCATCAGTTATGAAAAAGCTGATGCCGAGACGCGCGGAAAATTTGCATTTTTTGATGAAAACATCAAAAGTTTTGTCACCAGGATCCATGATGAAGACCTGGGAGATGCCTTTGTGGTTTCTACCTGTAACAGGACGGAAATCTATACCACTTCTCCCAATTACCTGCTGGTAGCAGAAGAATACTGCAAGACCATCGGTGTCAACCTGATGGATTTCCTTCAGTTTGCCAATATCCTTACCAAGGAAGAAGCGCTTACCCACCTGTTCCGGGTAGCGGCCGGACTGGAAAGCCAGATCATCGGGGATTTTGAAATCATCGGCCAGATCAAAAAAGCATATAACCGTTTCAAAAAGGAAAGAAGGAATTCCAATCCTTTTCTGGAAAGGGCCATTAATTCCGCAATACAGATTTCAAAAAGGATAAAAAACGAGACGGCCATTTCCAATGGGGCAGCTTCTGTTTCTTACGCGGCCGTACACTACATCCTGAACAGCCAGAAGAGAATTACCGATAAGAACATCCTTCTTCTCGGAGTAGGTGAAATCGGGCAGAATACCGTAGAAAACCTGGTAAAGCATGTGTACCAGCCAAAAATCAGGATCGCCAACAGGACCCAGGAAACCGCAGCAAAAATTGCAGACAAGTACCACATTCCCTATATCGACTATTCTGATTTTGATAAGGAACTTAAAAATACCGATATCCTTATTGTGGCGACAGGTGCAAGACACCCCATTGTCAACAGGTCCCATTTCCCTAACGGAAAGCAGACACTGGTAATCGACCTTTCTATTCCGCATAACGTTGAAAAAAACGTGACAGAAAATGAAAACGTAACCCTGGTGGATGTGGACGACCTCTCCAAACAGATCCAGGAAACCATCCAGCAGCGGGAAAAAGAGATTCCGAAAGCAGAAAAGATCATCAAGGAAATGACAAAGGATTTCATGGAGTGGGAAAAGAAAAGGAAACTCGCCCCTAATATCCATCACTTCAAAGCGGTCCTGAAAAATATGGAGCGCAATGAAATGCATAACTTTTACAGAAAAAACAAATACATCAACATCACGGATATGGAGCTTTCTGATAAAATGATCCAGAAGATTACCAGCCGTTTTGCAAAATACATCATCGATAATCCTTTGAAAGCCGAAGAAATTAGTAAATTAATGCACGAAATATTAGTTGAACAACCAAACAACGAATTCAATGAAAAGCATTAGAATCGGAACCCGGAATTCCGCCCTTGCCCTCTGGCAGGCAAGAGAAGTAGCGAGACACCTTCAGAACCAGAATTACCTGACGGAAATCGTTCCTATCGTTTCTTCAGGCGATAAAAATCTTAACCAGCCGCTGTATGCACTGGGAATTACCGGTGTCTTTACCCGTGACCTGGATGTGGCACTGCTGAATGATGAAATTGATATTGCCGTACACTCCCTGAAAGACGTACCGACCCAGCTGCCGGAACATATCGAACTGATCGCCCACCTGGAAAGGGATTATCCCCAGGATGTACTGATCAGGAAAGAATCGGCGAAAAATAAGGAATTCCATGAACTGAAGCTGGCGACCAGCAGCCTGAGAAGAAGGGCTTTCTGGCTGAAAAACTTTCCGGCTGCCGAATTTTCGGATATCCGTGGAAACATTCAGACCCGCCTGCAGAAACTTGAAGAAGGGGATTTCGATGCGACCATTCTTTCTCTGGCAGGTATCAAGAGGATGAATATGGATATCGACTATGAGATGTTGCCTTTTATGATTCCTGCGGCTTCACAGGGCGTAATTTCCGTAGCCGGCCATTCCAATAAAAAGGAAATCAATACCATTGTAAGTTCCATCAACCATAAGCCAACACAAATCTGCGTAGAGATGGAAAGGAATTTTCTGAGAACGCTGGAAGGAGGCTGTACGGCGCCTATCGGTGCTTTTGCCGAAATTTTCGATAACCAGATCCGTTTTAAGGCAGCACTCTGCTCCCTGGATGGAAAAAGCAGCATTGCCACCGATGAGAATTTCATTTATAACGAAGAGGAAAACTCCGGTGAAAAATTTGCCGCCATCGTTCTTGAAAACGGGGGAAAAGAACTGATGGCCGAAATTAAGAGCCAACTGTAATTTCCTGTATCTTTAAAAGTGCGCTTATGAAAATCCTGTTTACCAAAAACATAAAGGCTTCTGTTATTTCCCAGGCTTTAGGCCCGGATATCACGGCCGATTGTATTGAGGTAATCAGGACAAAAGCTTTACCGGTCCAGCCCTTTGCCCTCAAAGCCCATTCCCTGATTTTCACCAGTGTCAACGGAGTAGATTCATTTTTCAGGAACGGATTCCGGCCCAATGAAGATTTTACGGCGAAATATTACAATAAAATCTACTGTGTGGGCGAAAAAACAAAACGTGAGCTCAGGAAGCATGGATTCGGAACTTTCAAAGTACTGAAAAATGCCGATGCCCTGTCGAAGTTTATCACTGCTTACTGCCAGCACGAAAGCTTTCTGCATTTCTGCGGCAACCTGGCCATCAGTGTGCTGGATAATGACCTTCCGCTGCAGAACATGCGGTATAAAAAAATTACGGTTTACGAGACGGAAGAAATCCGGCCGCTGATTCATGAAAAATATCATGCTGCCGTATTTTTTAGTCCGAGCGGAGTTCGTAGTTTTGCACAGCGGAATTCTTTTGAAGGCATGACGCTGTTTTCAATAGGGGAAACCACTTCGGGCGAGCTGAGAAAACATGTTTCCCAACCGGTTTTTACCGCTGAAGGAAATACGCTTTCCTCTCTTCTGGACCTGATCAGAAAAACAGCTGCAGACAGAAAATGAAAGATGCGCTGTCGGTAGACGACGATATTAGTTGAATAATGCTATGCTATGATTAAAAACGACCTATATTTAAAAGCCCTTCGCGGGGAAATTGTGGAAAGGCCACCCGTTTGGATGATGAGGCAGGCCGGAAGATACCTGCCGGAATTTATTGCCCTCAGGGACCAGTATGATTTCTTTACGCGGTGCCAGACCCCGGAGCTGGCTTCCGAAATTACCGTACAGCCGATCAGAAGATTCCCGCTGGATGCCGCTATTCTTTTTTCAGATATCCTGGTTGTTCCCCAGGCCATGGGAATCGATTTCAAAATGAAAGAAAATGTAGGCCCGTGGCTGGATAACCCGATCCGTACCCTGGAACAGGTACAGAACGTTCCCGTTCCGGATGTGAATGATACGTTAGGATACGTTTTTGATGCCATTGAACTGACTTTACAGAAATTAGATAACGAAATCCCGCTGATCGGGTTTGCCGGCTCGCCATGGACGATCCTGTGCTATTGTGTGGAGGGGAAAGGAAGCAAGGCTTTTGATATTGCCAAGTCCTTCTGTTTCCGCCAGCCGGAAGCGGCCCACCTGCTGCTTCAGAAAATCACCGACACTACCATCGCTTACCTGAAAAGGAAAGTGGAAAAAGGTGTTTCAGCCGTCCAGGTTTTCGATTCATGGGGCGGAATGCTTTCGCCGGCAGATTATCAGGAATTTTCATGGCAGTATATCAACCAGATTGTTGAAGCCTTAAAGCCGCTGACCCACGTTGTAGTGTTCGGGAAAGGTTGCTGGTTTGCCCTGGAAGACATGACCCGATCCGGAGTTTCTGCTTTGGGCGTAGACTGGACCATTACTCCGGAACTGGCCAGGACATTCACCGGCAATGCCGTAACGCTTCAGGGTAATTTTGATCCTGCCAGGCTGCACTCTACTCCCGAAACCATCAGAAAGATGGTTCATGAAATGATCAGCCGCTTCGGGAAAGACAAATACATCGCCAACCTGGGCCACGGAATCCTGCCTAACATCCCGGTAGAAAACGCGGAAGCATTTATCCGCGCGGTGGTGGATTGGAAACCATCCGTCTAAGTAGCATGAACTTTTCTATCCCAACCAAAAATAAACACCCTTTCCATACCAGAAAGGGTGTCTTTATATAAAATTCTATCTCACTGCAGGTCTGTAGCCGGCACCGAGACCTGGTCTGCAAAATACTGCTCCAGATCTTTCAGGGTTTCCGGATGGGTACGGATATCCTTTACTACGGTTCCCTTATTTACCACCACAATCCTGTTGCACACTTCCGTGGTATGGGAAAGATCGTGGCTTGAAATAAGGAAAGTGACTCCATCCTGCTTAGACAGTTCCCTGATCAGATTTTTAAGCTTGATCTGGGTGGAAGGATCCAGGTTGGCAAAAGGTTCGTCGAGAATAATGATTTCCGGATTTCCCAGGATAGCGCCTACGATTCCCACTTTTTTCTGGTTTCCCTTGGAGAGGTCACGGACATACTTCCCGGAATTCAGGATCTCGCCGCTGAACAGATCATGAAACTGTTTAAGGAATTCATCCACCGATGCCTTGGTCTGTCCCCTGAGCTCCCCGATGAAATAAAAGTATTCTTCAGGCGTAAGATAACCGATCAGGAAGGAATCGTCTACAAAAGCGGATACTTTATTCTTCCATACTTCCGATTCATGAACTTTGATTCCATCGATGCTTATGTAGCCTGTTGTAGCACGGATCAGATCCAGCATCAGGCTGAACAGGGTGGTTTTCCCGGCTCCGTTATTTCCCACCAGCCCGAAGGTTTCTCCTTTCGGAATCTCAAGATTTTCAATATGCAGGACGGTTGCCTTACCGTATGTTTTTGATATATTATTAATGGTAATCATATTTTATTTTATTAGTCTTTGTTTTTAAATGCCTCCAGCGTGCTGTATTTTTCTACTTTGTATGTCTTTACGATAATATCGAATATTTTTTCCCGGATCAGGAAACCGGCCAGCCCCATGGTAGCAACACTGATTACTCCAGCCGTGATCCCGAAAAAACGCTGTACCAATGCAAATACCACCATCGGCAGGAACATTTTGGGAATCAGCAGCAGCAGGGCTTTCAGGTTGAAGCTGTTTTTCTGGCCGAATCTTTTTTCTTTCGAATTAAGGTCAATCTGCATTTTATTATAAGCGCCTGACCAAAGGGTAAACTGAGAATTGACCCCAATGTTGTAAATTCCGGCTGCAAGGAAAGTCAGATACATATCCCAGCCGAAATAGGCATAGCAGAGTGCCAGTACAACGGAAGCGGCAGTTACGATATTCATAAGCCACCATTTCGCTTTCAGATATTCTTTATAAGGCACATTCAGCGTCATCATCAGGGGATAATAGGAGCTGTCGAAAGCCGGTACCCGCTGCCCGAACAGGAACTGGAAGCCACCTGTAACGAACAGCCCCATGAACATGGTCATGGCAGGCGTTTTATAGATCGAAGAGGTAAACATCAGCATACCATAGAACAGGAACAGGAAACTCCCCCAGATAATGCCTTTCGTTACTTTATTTCGTTTCATCATCTTGATATCATTGTTGATGAAAGTCCCGATGGCACCGTATCTATTAAGGAAAGCAATGTTTTCGGTTTTCCCCACTTCTTTTTTCACTTCCAGTCCCTGATCCAGGTAAAAAACTTTCCGGATATGGCGGAAGCAGATTTCCCACAGCCTGATAAACAACATCAGAGAAACCACTGCAAAGTAAGGCCTTTCGTAAAAATTATAGAACAGCCGCTGGGAATAATCCAGCACCGGTATCACCTGGTAATAAGCAAGGCCTGCGACAAGCGCAAAAACACATCCTACTGCTACCACCACAGCCTCTTTACCATTGAAAAGGATATTGATAAAATTATTCAGGTAGAACAATAGTGAAACCCCGATAAACCAGCCTGCTATGCCGGCAACCGCGTATCCGTTGAATAATGCAATGATGCAGAAAGTGATAAGGAACAATGAGTTCAGCCAGCTGAAAAACGAAAGAAAGGTCTTCGTCAGCAGGTAATTGACCAATGTTTTTTTAGGGATATTGAGGGTAAGGAAAGGCTTGATATTCTGGGTAGGCATTTCCTGCCAGATATACTTGGCAATCAGGTCTATTGCCCAGGCCGCCAGTAAAAACCGGGATACCACCTGTAGCGGATCGCGGTGCATTTCTTCCTGAATGTAGAAAAAAGCCCCGAATGCTCCGGCCACCAGGCAGACCATAAAATAGAGGATCCCGATGAAACGGAAGATCTTCATCGCCAGATTGATTCCCAGCGAACTGCCGCGAAAAAAACTTTTGATTTCCAATCTGAGGAATTGTAAAAACATAGTTATCTTTTTTATAGTATTAGTTATAAAGACGGGTAAAATGTTACAGAATCCCGAAGATTAAATCCCCGCATAAGAAATGGCTGTGTGGAATGACCTGACCTGATTTGGCAGACAGTCGGAAAAAATACCCTGTCTTTTCTGAGTTGTTTACAGATGGATTCCCTGAATATAAAATACGGAAGATTTTCTGCAGTACACAAACGGGCCACTGATCTGATCACCGGCAGTGTAGCCAAAAATAAATTACTATCCGCACATAAAAAGCCTCCTTACAGGAAGCCTTTTGTTCTGTTATTATGAGGTGGGAAATTACCCGATCAGTTCTTTTGCCTGCGCCAGCGCGGCTTCGGTAATCCTGCTGCCCGAAAGGAGCTGGGCAATTTCGTTGAGTTTTTCCTGATCGCTGAGCGGAATGATGGTAGACTGGGTCTTGCCGGCTACATCTTTCTTCACAACTTTATAATTGTTATTTCCTTTGGCTGCTACCTGGGCAAGGTGTGAAATCACGATCAGCTGCATATCGGCTGACATTTCACGCATCAGGTTTCCGATTTCTTCAGCTACTTTCCCGGAAACCCCGGTATCGATTTCATCTAAAATAAGGGTCGGAAGGTCATCACTTTCTGCAATAATCTTCTTTACGGCCAGCATCACCCTGGATCTTTCCCCACCGGAAATGGCCGTCTGTATAGGTTTCAGCGGAAATCCCGAATTGGCCTGGAACAGCAGCTGGATGCTTTCTTTGCCAAAGGCGTTGAATTCCTGTACTTCCTGAAGCTCAATACCGACCTTCGCTTTTTCAAGGCCGAGTTTTTTCAGCAGGCTTTCTGCCTTTCTGATGAAAACCGGAATGCTCTTTTTCCTGTTTTTAGAAAGCTTTGCCGCCAGAACCGCAAGGGATTTTTCTTTTCCGGAAATGTTCCCCTCTATTTCTTCAATCTGGGATTCAAGTTCCGAAGCCCCTTTCTGGTCGCCTGCCAGCTGGTCTCTCACTGCTCTGAGCTCTGTAATATCACTTACGCTATGCTTAAGGAACAAGACATTGATCCGGTTGTTCAGTTCGGAGAGAACGGCTAAGTTTTCAGGATTTATTTCAATTCTTTCCGCTTCGTTTTCAAGCTCGGAAATAATATCTTTCAATTCCACGAAAGACGTTTCGAGTCTTCCGTGCAGTTCGGCAAAGCTTTGGGAAACTTCCGCGATCCTGGCCAGCTTGTTTTTAGCCTCATTAAAGAAAGAGAAGATTCCTACTTCTTCCTGATGGAAGCGGGACAATACCTGAGCAAGATTTTCGGAGATCATTCCAGCGTTTTCCTGGATGGAAAGCTGATTCTGGAGCTCTTCGAAATCTACGTTATCCAGATGCAGTTCTTCCAGTTCGGTAAGAAGGAAGGCTTTGTAATCACTCTCCTTATTGGCATCTGAAAGCTGGGTACGGAGTCTTTTCAGCTGCAGCTTCAGGCTCTGGAAATCTGAAAATTCATGGTGGTAATCCTGTACCAGCTGCCTGTTTTCAGAAAGTCCGTCGATAATTTTAAACTGGTATTCCGGCGTAAACAGGTTGGACGTCTCAAACTGGGAATGAATGTCAATCAGCTGTGAAGACAGGGTTCTCAGGACATCCAGTGTCACCGGTACATCATTGATGAAGGCCCTGGATTTCCCGGAAGGCAGGATTTCCCGCCGTATAATGGTCTGATGCTCGTAATCGAGATCATTTTCGATAAAAAATTTCTTGAACTGGTTGTTCAGGGCAAATTCCGTTTCTACAACACTTTTCTGATCGGTTTTTGAAATCGATTTTACATCGGCCCGTTCACCCAAAATCAAGCGCAGCGCACCCAGGATAATGGATTTTCCGGCACCGGTTTCCCCGGTAATAACCTGCAAACCATTGTGCAACGATACTTCAAGGGTATCAATCAGGGCGAAATTTTTAATGTAAATTCTCGAAAGCATTGATAATAGCAATTATTTAGCTAATGCAAATATAGAACTTTAGATTTCAGAATTCAAACGAAGTTACTATTTCCACTTGTTCCATCTTGATTCCGTATTTTTCGGGGACAGGATGATCATTTCGTTTTTCAGGTCGGCCAGTATAAGACCGCCGTTGTTTCCGGTATTGAAGATATTGAAGATCTCATCGGCCTTGGTATCCATGAAAAGATTGAAGAAATAAGCCTGCTGGAAGGTATTTTCATATTGCTTCAGCTGCATCAGTGCATCGAAGATCACTTTTTTGGCCTGGGTCTGGTCCTGGTTGAACAGGTTGTCCAGCCCTGCGCGGTGATAGGAATAGATCGTGGCGCGGACCTGGCTCCAGCTCGGGGCCATAATTTCCTTGATCAGGATCGAACGGCTTCTGGGCTCATTGATCTGCTTCCATCCGTCATAGGTATTCTGTGATTCGCCGTTCTGGGCAATCTGCTGGGCCTTCTGGAACCATTGGGTTCCTGCCATGGACTGAAAACTGTCGGCATCATATCCAAGGATCACATAGACATAAAAGCTGATAACGTCAATGAGGTTTTTTCCGGAAAACTGTCTTTCGTTAAAAATAAGGTTTTCATTTTCCACATAATCGAAAGAGAACCTCTGGTCCTGCAGGTTGATCAGCGGTGATTCGTAAGTGGTGTTGAAAACAGGGCGTACCGCCTGTACCACAATGGTTCCCCGGAAACGGTTCCCTTCCCTTTCACTGATGACAATAGCAAAATTGGATTTGATTTTTTCAAAATTCTGAAGCCTTTTACCGGTCCAGCTGGTGTTATTGATGAAATCCCTGAGGCTTTTCTCCAAGGCTTTATAGGCTGACTGGTTGCTGCCTCCCAGCTGCTGGGAATTCACCTGTACGGTAGCCAGCAGTTCTTGGGAAAAGCTGAGGTTGCACACGAAAAGGAGTAAAAATATACTTAAAATTTTTTTCATTTTCAATTAAAAATTAAGAACGGGAATTTAGCGAAATTATTTTACAATCTGGTCTTCAACGAAATCCAGGATATCTATGGCTACTTCCTCTTTTGGTTTCAGTCCGAATTCTTTTTTTTCCGTCCGGGTAAAGATTTTAATTTTATTGGTATCCCCTTTGAAACCGGCTCCCTGGTCTCGGAGGGAATTCAGTACGATCATATCCAGATTTTTCTTTTCCAGTTTGCCTTTTGCATTTTCTTCCTCCTGCTGGGTTTCCAGCGCAAATCCTACCAGGAACTGGCGGGACTTTTTCTCGCCCATGGTTTTAAGGATATCGGGATTTTTCACAAGCTCTATGGTCAGATGATCGTCATTTTTCTTGATCTTTTCACTCGCCGCTTCCTTTGGGGCATAGTCTGCCACCGCAGCGCTGGCAATGGCAATATCTGCCTTGTCATAAAACTCAAAAACTTTGGAAAGCATTTCCCTGGCCGAGGTTACCGGGTACACTTCAATATTTTTATTTTCTGTTTTTTGCGAAGTCGGCCCGGATATTACGATAACGTGTGCTCCCCTTACAGCGGCTTCCTCAGCAAGGGCAAATCCCATTTTTCCGGAGGAATGGTTTCCTATAAACCGTACCGGATCGATGGCTTCATAGGTAGGTCCGGCCGTGATCAGGACCGTTTTTCCATGAAAGCTTCTTTTCTCTTTTGTCGTAAAGAAACGTTCAACGGCTCTTGAAATGGTCTCCGGCTCTGCCATCCTTCCCTGCCCTATGAGTCCGCTGGCCAGCTCGCCATGCTCTGCCGGAATAACGGTATGTCCGAAACTTTCTGCAAGTGCTATGTTCTTTTGTGTGGAAGGATGTGCATACATATCCAGATCCATGGCCGGAGCAATAAATACCGGGCATTTGGCAGACATATAGGTGGCCATCAACAGGCTGTCGCACATTCCGTGCACCATTTTAGCCAATGTATTGGCCGTACATGGCGCCACCAGCATCAGGTCTGCCCATAATCCCATGTCCACATGGCTGTTCCAGGTTCCGTGGTCATTGTAAAATTCAGTATATACCGGGTTCTTGGATAAGGTGGAAAGACTTAGTTTGGTTACGAAGTGCTCAGCATCAGGTGTCATTATAACCTGGACCTCGGCTCCTTTCCTGACAAAATCCCTGATCAGAAAATGAATTTTATAAGCTGCAATTCCTCCGGAAACCGCAATCAGAATTTTTTTACCGGAAAGGCTCATTGATCGTCGTATTTAATTTTTAGCCTACTAAATTACTTAATTTTTGTTACAAACCGACCCGTAACAACAAAGGTCATAAAGAAAAGATTTCCTTATGACCTTCGTTTATAAAAACATGATGATGTTTATTTTCTTTCTTCTGTTTTTCTGAAGTAAATTTCTTCATTCAGCCACTCTTCAACGGCAATGGAAGTAGGCTTCGGAAGTTTTTCGTAATGCTTGGAGATTTCAATCTGTTCTCTGTTTTCGAAAACCTCTTCCAGGGTAGAATTGTGAACGGCAAACTCATCAAGCTTGTTGTGCAATTCCGTACGGATTTCAGCATTGATCTGCTCTGCTCTTTTTCCCATGATAACAATCGCTTCGTAGATTGAACCTACTTTGTCTTCAATCTTATCTTTATCGTAAGTAATGGTATTTACTTCTGCTTTTGTATCTTTTACACTCATTTTGAGAATATTAATTTTATATTAAGTCCGCAAATTTACGAATTATCTTTGAATCTTGAAAGTGGCTGCTGGCGGAGGGGTATTAATTACCGCACTATCCCTCTGGATCTGTATGGCTTTTTTCTCGTTATCCACCTGATCTTTGATCTGCTGCTCTGTTTTGGCCTTCTCTGCATTCTGGGCTTCCAGTCTTTTCTGACGCTCGGTAAGGGCGGCTATTCTTTCTTCGGTCTGCTTTTTAACGATCACGAAGTCTTTTTTCTCTTTTTCAAGTTTTTCCCTTATATCCAGCGCTGTTTTGGCAACTTCGGTATTCGGCATCTCTTTTTCAATCTGCCTCGTAAAAGCCAGTGCGTTTTCAATACGCTCATCCTTGAGGTCATATACCGATTTGGTAGCGAGCTGATAACGGGATTTTACGATATAATCATAAATCTGAGGGCGCAGTTTTGTACTTGGGAAGTCTTCCAGTACATTTTCCAGGGCTACATTTGCCGCTTTGTATTCCCCCATATTGAAATACTGTTTTGAATTTTCGTAGGCTTTGAATTCCAGTTTATAAGAAAGTTCGTCAATCAGGGTATTGATGTTTTTTGATCTTTCCGAATTGGGGTAGTTATTCAGGAAATCCTGAAGTTCACTGATGGCGGACTGCGTGGTAGACTGGTCCAGGTTATAATCCATAGATCCCTCGTAATAGCACAGGGCAGACATATAAGCCGCCTCTTCTGCTCTCGGGTCTTTAGGAAAACTTACGGAGAAGTTCTTGAACTGGTGACCGGCCAGTTTATAGTTTTTGTCGTAATAATTAGCATATGCCGTGTTGAAACCTACATTCGGGAAATCATCTGTTCCGGCAACAAGATTGGTAAGCCTGTCATAAAGAGCCAGTGCATTTTTCCATTTCTTTTTGGCAAAATTTTCGTTTGCCGCTTTTAAGATCACATTTTTGTCAGCACTTTTCATCGCTCTTTCCTGCTGGCTTACACATGAAGCGACCACTGCTACAGCAAAAAGACCTAAAATATATTTTTTCATATAAAAAATTCAACAGTTTTCGGGTATTACAGCCGATTTACTAATTTGCAAAAATATAACTTTTTTGCCAATAGATTTTTTTTTATGAATATTTAACGTAATTTTAGTCCGCAGCGTATCCCAGAATGGCAAAAACGCTCATTAAAAGATTCATTCTCACCTTCTTTTCTGCTTCCCGCGCATACGTTTCCTCGCTTTTACTCGGCACATAAAGTTCATAGAAATTGCGGTTTCTGATGACGAACAACGTAGAACCTATAATGGTGGTAAGAACATCTTCAGGTTTCGGAGTAAAGGTAAAAACGCCTGTAGCTACGCCTTTTTTAATAACCTCATCCAGTTTTTTGACAAACAGCTGATAAAAATCAAGCAGCTCGTCTTTTACTGTATCCGTATGCCTGAGTTCCTGGGTGACAAAGCCGTGGAAATAATTGTATTTAAATAATTGCGAGACAATATATTTGATGATTTCCTTCATTTGCATTTCCGGTTTACCCTCCTTGATAGTATCTGCAAATTCAGAAAAAGTTTCCCGTGTTTTCAGTACCCTGTACTGGTACAGATAAGACATCATCTTTTCTTTGGAGCCGAAGTAATAGGAAATCATGGCTACATTAATGTTGGCTTTTGAACAGATATCCCGTACCGATGTCCCTTCATATCCTTTCTTGGCAATCAGTTCCTCTGCAATATCCAGAATGTGAATTTGTTTTTCAGTAAATTTTTTCCTCATACTTTGCACTTTGAGTAAAGTTAAGAATTTTTTAACAGATTTATAAACGTTCGTTTAAGAAATTTACTTGGTACGGTAATTTATCTTATTTTTGAACATGGACTTTTTTGATTTTCACCATCATAAAAAAAATATGCCAAACGGTATTTATAACCTGGGCTTACAGGATATTCCGCCGGATTTCCCCTATTCTATAGGGATACACCCTAACGATATCGGTTCAGGATCAACGGAAGATCTTTTTTCATGGCTGGAGGCAAATATCAGGGAAAACTGCTTTGCCATCGGGGAATGCGGACTGGACTCCGGAGCAACGGCAGACCTGAAAACGCAGGGAGAAGCCTTTCTGAGACAGCTGAGGATAGCAGAGGAGATCAGAAAACCGGTCATTATCCACTGCGTGAGGAAATTTTATGAAGTGATCTCTTTCAGGAAATACACTTCGCAGCCTATGATCATGCATGGTTTCAATAAAAAGCAAAAAGTTGCAGCAGACCTGCTGGACAATAATTTTTATCTGAGTTTTGGAAAAGCCGTTCTGTATAATTTATCTTTGCAGGATACTTTGAAAGCAGTTCCCCTGCACAGGATCTTTCTGGAAACGGATGATGAGGACTTTGATATCGGGATTCTGTATGAAAAAGTTTCAGTCCTCAGGGGGATTTCCCTGAAAAGCCTGAATGAACAGATAAGAGAAAATTTAGAGACAATAAAAAATGGATAAATACTGGCTTGAAAGAACAGAACTTCTGGTAAAGGAAGAAGGTCTGGAAAAACTGATACAATCAAACGTCCTGGTAGTCGGATTGGGCGGCGTAGGATCCTTTGCCGCAGAATTCCTGGCGCGAGCAGGAATAGGAAGCATGACCATTGTAGACGGTGACACCGTTGACATTACCAATATCAACCGTCAGCTGCCCGCTTTGCGATCCACTGTAGGGAAGCATAAAGTGGAAGTGGTTGCCGAGAGGTTGCTGGATATCAATCCTGATCTGGCCTTAACCAAAATCAATGAATTCCTGAACCCTGAGAGAATGGAAGAAGTACTGGATTCGGCTGAGTTTGATTACGTACTGGACTGCATTGACAGCGTCACGCCCAAACTCTCCCTGATCATCGCGGCCAAGAGGAGAAAAATAAAAATTGTCAGTTCTATGGGAGCCGGAGGAAAATCTGATCCCAGCAAAGTACTGGTGAGGGATATCAGCAAAACCGAGCACTGCCACCTGGCAAGGGAAGTACGGAAAAGGCTGAAGAAAGTAAAAATTGATAAAGGCGTGCGCTGTGTTTTTGCCAATGATATCCAGGATGAAGAGAGTCTGAAAATGACGGACGGCACCAATTATAAAAGATCTTTCTACGGTACCATCAGTTATATGCCTGCCATTTTCGGATTGTATGCGGCTTCGGAGGTGATTACCTATCTGCTGGACAAAAAATAACAGTTTACCCGGTCCTCAGCCTGCCTATCGGGACCGGAAAGCCTAATAAAGATTCCCTTTGCAACTTTTCATGACAAATTTCAATTATCCCAGAGCCGAAAAGCTCAAAAAAAATACCGAAATCACCCTGCTTTTTGAAAAGGGCAAATGGAAGACGCTTGGAAACCTGAGGATTATCGTTCTGAAAGACAAGCCTTCCGTTCCGATAGAACATCCTAAGTTTGCCGTATCGGTTTCCAAGAGATACTTTAAAAAAGCGGTTCACAGGAACCGCATCAAGAGGCTGCTGCGGGAATGCTACAGGCTGAATAAGGATCTGTTCCGGGAAGCTTTCGGAGAAAAGTCGGTTGCCATGCTGTTCTGGGCCTCACCGGAAATGCCTTCCACCTTTAGAGAGGTGGAGGAACAGTTCAACAGGCTTTGCAAAGCCCAGAAGAAAGGATGATTATTTCCGGCACTGTTAGTTCATCTATTGCCGGTTTGCTGCAGTTGAGGTAAATATATTTCAGCAGACGGCCGGCTTTCCTGTTTCACGGATAATTTTTTGTATCTTTAAACAAAACAATTAACCTGAAAATCAATATGTCAGAAAATCTGTCTTTCTTCTCTTATGTGCTGAGCGCTTTTATCGGTATCGGGCTGGCTGCTGCCAGCGGCTTCAGGGTCTTTTTACCGATGTTTGCCGTAAGCCTTGCCTCCTATCTTCACTGGATTCCTATGAATGAGCATTTTGAGTGGCTGGCCGGTCTTCCTACATTGGTAACCACCGGTATCGCCATGGTTGTGGAAATCCTTGCTTATTACCTTCCGTTTATCGATCACCTGCTGGACACGATTTCCATTCCGATGGCTACCGTGGCGGGCTCCGTTCTGTTTGCCAGCCAGTTTGCGGAACTGGGAACCTTTCCGCAGTATGCACTGGCCCTGATTGCGGGCGGGGGCACGGCCATGACCATAAGTTCCGGATTTGCAGGGCTCAGGGCGGCCTCTACGGCAACAACCGGCGGATTGGGAAATGCGGTGGTAGGCACCTCGGAAACGGCAGGTGCCGGTATAATGGCTATCCTGGCGATAGCCGCTCCGGTAATTGCTGCTGTGATTGCCGTTATACTGGTAATATCAGCACTTGTTTTCGGCCGTAAACTCTGGCGCAGGCTACGAAACCGCAGACGAGCAGTCAAAGCAAGTCAGGATGTGAAATAAAAGAGATTCTTATTCCGGGATTGGTAAAAGCAATACCGGTTGATGCCTGTACGCTCCGGCCGGCTTTCACATCCTGATAACCAGCCGTAGCATCACTTTACATTTATTTTTTCACCATACGCACTGATTGGCGGGAAAATATCCCACCGATAAGGGTGTATATTATTTCGACCTTCCCAGTAAATTCCCGAAGATAATTCCCAGTGCTCCTGCCAGCGGAAACAGGATCAATACCAGGTAAGGCAATAGGCCTGCCCTATTTTTATACAGCACTGCAAAGGCATATATATACATGGCAGCCACCAGCACCGCAGCGGTTAAAAGCTGGAAAGCATTAATTGACAAAAAAATCATGTCTGTGGTGTTTATTTTATTGGTTTATGTCTGCTGATTACGGCCTATTTGGTTCTGAAATCTTTAATTTCCTGGATCTTACCTTTAAAATATTCTTCTTTGTCCGGCGATTTTTTAATCAGGATCTCAAAGGCTTTAATGGCTTTGGTATAGAGTTTCTGTTCAAAATACAGATTGGCCAGCGTTTCGGTCATCAGGTGCGAAATATCATCTCCTTTTTCCTTTACAACGAAGGTACTTTCATCTTTCAGCTGGCTGATTTTCGGATTGTTCTCAATAAAAGCCTCGATTACTTTGGCCTTGGTTTCCGTTTTCTCTTTCTGGATCTCTTCCGTCCGGTCTATTTTGAGCCAGCTCTGCCAGGTATTGATGAAGCCAGGCACGTTGCTGTCCAAAGGCTGGGTAGCGGCGGCAGAAACGGCTTCGAGCTTTTCTGCCACCTGTTCCTGCTCAGCCGGCACATCCTGATCTGCAGGCCTGCTTTTCTCTTCAGGTGTTTCCGGCTGGGCAATGGTCCATCCGGAACCAAAGAATGATACATTCATTACCGGCGCTTCTTCAGCAGGGCTTATGGTATCGGAACTTTCAGGCTGATCCTGCTTTTCAACCGTATCCCGTGTTTCTCCGGTCAGGGTTTCAAGCGGCTGTTCTTCCTCCGTAACAGCTTCTTTTTTATCTTCAGGAAATTCTCTACCGGAAGTTTTTTCAGTTCCGGTTTTTAATTCCGTTTCCGGCAGAATGGATGGGGCCGGCTGGTTGAGCAATGAGTCCGGCAGGTTGGATTGGAAGTTCATTGGCCTCCATGCGGAACGGGCCGCTTCCGTATCCGGCTGGTCTTTTACTGCCTCAGGTTCCTCAACATCTGCTTCATTCTGTCCTGAGATTTCTTCCGACGGGGTTTCTGATGAAGATTCCGTCTTTTGCGGTTCATGTGCCGAAGAAGTATCATCAGGCCTTGTTTCAGCAAAGTTGATGTTGCTGTCTGCGGTTTCAGGCTGCGGCTGCTTATCCGTTTTCTCAGCAGCTGCCCTTTCCTTCATTTTCTTCTCTACTTCTTCAATCAGGCGGCGCATCTCTTCCTCATGCTTATTGATGTTCGGCTGGATCGGTTCATCCGGTCTTTCTTCCTGAACAGGCGCCTGAATGTTTACTTCCGGCAGGAATGACTCCGTTCCGTGGAAACTGAGCTGCGATTCATCATGCAGGGTTTCCTTTTCCCCTGAAATTCCATCTTCACTGATGATCTTTTCCGGAGTGAAAAGAGCGGCCTGCTCACCTGCGTCTACAGATCTATCCGCAATGTTTTCTTCCCGGATCTGTTGCTCCGGATCCTCAGCGGCTTCAACGGAGGTATGAGGCATAAAGGATTCTGTTTCATGAAAGCTGAGTTCAGCATCACCGGGCATTTTTTCCGTATCTCCGGAGCCGGTTTTTCCTTCTTTGATAAGGGTTTCAGAAGTAAAGTCACCAACACTGTCCGTTTCAGCAGATCTGCTGACTTGCTGTACGTCTTCCGCCCGGACATTTTCACCGGCAGCCGGTAAAGCCTCTTTTTCTTCTTTTTCGGCACTTTCAGCATCAGGATTAGGCGTACTTTCTTTGTAGTCTGTGCTTTCTTCCGCAACAGCTGAATTTTCAATTTCCGCTGTTCCAGACTGTGGCTCTTCATCGATCCCGGCTTTCCTGCTATCCCCTGCATTTCCCTCCTGTTCCGCAGGTTCTTCAGGAACCGGTAAGGATTCAGTTTCCTCGGCGATTCCAGGATTGTAAGCATTTCCACCGGATGGAACGTTTCCGGCGGCTGGTAAAAGCCCATCCTTTCCTTCCGTTTCTGAAATAGCTTGATCTGCCCTGTGATCCGTGCCAGCAAGACCGGGATCTTTATCTTTTTCCTGTGGCAGGTCGTTTCCGGTCACAGCAGTCTGTGCTTCTTTATGTGGCTTTTGGGTAACAATAGAACCTGATTCCAGCGTGGACTCAAGATCAATGGTTTCAACATCCTGATCTGCCAGGAAGTCTTCTTCACCTTCGAAAAGGATTCTGTTCAGTTCGCCGTTGGCATATACCGGTTTACTTTCAGTCCTAGGCAAGGGCGACAGGCGTTCTTCCTGATCAGACCCGTTGGATTTTTCTTCAGGCTGCTTATCTGATTTTTCCTGTATGGCAGCTGCAGCCTCCTCTCTGGCCAGCGGGAATCCTGAGATATTCGGTTTCCGGGCAGTGTCCTGCGTTTCTGTTCCGATAATTGCCTGTTCCGGTACATTCGCCGGCACTGTGGTTTCAGGTTTAGGCTTTTGCCTGATTTTCCCATTGATCAGCTGATACAGGATTTTTTTATCCGTAGTATAGGCGGCTGTGGTAGAAAGCACTTTCTGGTAATTTCCCTGATCATACCGGTACACGCCATACAGATATAAAGCCCTGATGTTCTGAATATAGGGATAAGAATCAATTTCCTGTTTCAGGAGACCGAGATCTTCTGACTGAATATTTTTCGGGGCCTTTAATAATTCCAATACTCTTTCATTCATCTTACCAGTTCGCTACAATGTCGTTAAATATTTTATTGATGATCCTGTCCGTGGCGATTTTCACCTGGGAACTTTCGATCTCAGACTGTGACAGGTTGCTGTTGAAAACGGCCTCGTCAGAATATGTCCTGTCAAAACTTACTTCCGGATGCAGTTTATTCTCATAATGCACTTTTACCGTAATGGTCAGCTTGTTCTGCGATTCCTGCACCACGCCACCGGTACTTTGGTTAGTCACGGTATTGGATCCGATGGTGGTAGGCGTAATGGAATAATCGGTAATTTCCCCTTCCACCAGGATATCCGGGTTTTCTTTGGTTCCTTTCAGTGTTGTCCTCTGCAGGAAACGGTTTTGGATATCCGTGGAAAACTGCTGGGACAACGTAGGGTTTACCAACGGCGCATTATTCGGAAACTCATTGATCTGGATGGTCTTTTCATCCGTAAGGGATGAACCGGTAAAACTATAGCAGGATTGCATAAGCCCGAGGCAAAACCACAGGATCCAGATTATTTTAGGCTGATATTTTTTATTTTTAAAATCCATTTTTCGTTCCAATTTCTTTTTCATCATGTTCGATCTGTTGCATCCCGTCTTCCAGAGCGAAATAAATAGCCACACGGGCAAACGGCATTGTAAAAAACAATCCGATACCACAGGCCAGTATACCCAGGTTGGCCAGTATGCTGACCACAAAAAGGAATAAAAACAGGGTAAGCCCATTGCCTTTGGTCATGATGGTTGACATTTTCCACGCTGTTTTAAGATCTGTAATTCCACCCAGGGAAATCAGGGCTGTCATATAGAAAGTTTTGATCAGCAATACAAATATGGCGACCACCAGGAACAGTATATACAATACAAATATGATCCCGAATACAGCGGCTGCATTGCCACCGGTAGCTATAACCGGCAGAAAAATAAGCATCGGGATATACAAAGCGAAGAATACGCCTATGAAAATCAGCTGCAGGACGAAATATGGGATAAAATTATCGAAATTGAAGACATCGCCCGTATTGACCTGTTCTTTCCTGCGCAGCCCTCTGCAGTACCTGTAAAAATTCCCCATTGCCAGCAGACCGCAGAAAGGAATTAAGGACATCACACAGCATAACAGGAAAGCTACAAAGATATCACCGAAATGATCTTTCAGGAAACTGTATCCGCTATTGATGTATTCGCCCATTTTAAAATGTACGGGTCTTGCTTTTAATGTATTCATAGGTTTAATTTATTCTTCCAGATTATATTGTTTTATTTTTCTGTATAAGGTCCGCTGCGAAATCCCCAGCTCATCTGCTGCCTTGTTTCTCCTGCCCTTATGTTTCTCCAGCGCTTTGATGATCAGATCCTTTTCATTGTTCTGTAGTGAAAGGGATTCCGGCCTGTGTTCTTCCACCTCAATGTCCTCAATATCCTCATAGCTGTCATCGGATCCTGAAATAATGGTGGGGTTCTGGATTACAGGATGATCACTTGCGGCCTTGTTTTCAAAATACAACAGGGAGCTGGGCGCAACATTCTGCTGGGCTTCAGGCGTATAGATCCTGTTGATCAGGTTTTTCTCCTGATTGCTGAGGTCTGCATTCCCCCGGTTCTTAATCAGTTCCGAAGTTAGGGATTTTAAATCATTGATATCGTTCCTCATATCAAAAAGGATTTTGTACATGATTTCCCTTTCGTTTCCGAAATCGCTTTGTTTAGGGGAATTGGGGGTATTGACGACCATCGGAAGATGGCTTTCCATCGGGATATATTCTGCCAGCTTGTCTACGGTAACGTGCCTGTTTCTTTCAACAACGGTCATCTGCTCCACAAGATTTCTCAGCTGGCGGACATTTCCGGGAAAGGTATAATTTTCAACATAATGAACGGCGCCCGGCTCCAGTTCCAGCTCAGGCATCCGGTATTTTTCGGCAAAGTCAATGGCAAATTTCCTGAATAAGAGATGAATATCGCCTTTTCTTTCCCTCAGAGGCGGCATATCGATCTGTACGGTATTGAGACGGTAATACAGGTCTTCCCGGAAGCGGCCGTCCTGGATGGCCTTCATCATATTGACGTTGGTAGCAGCCACGATTCTCACATTGGTTTTCTGGACCTGGGACGACCCTACTTTCATGAATTCGCCGCTTTCCAGCACCCGCAGCAGGCGGACCTGCGTCTGTAAAGGCAGCTCTCCTACCTCATCCAGGAAAATAGTACCGCCGTCAGCTACTTCAAAGTAGCCTTTCCGGGTGGCTGTTGCCCCGGTGAACGCCCCTTTTTCATGTCCGAACAATTCGGAATCGATGGTTCCTTCCGGAATCGCTCCGCAGTTGACCACAATATAAGGCTGATGTTTTCTTTTGGATTCCGAATGGATGATTTTCGGAATAAATTCTTTCCCGACCCCACTCTCTCCGATTACCAGTACGGAAATGTCTGTGGGTGCTACCTGGATGGATTTTTCCAGCGCCCGGTTAAGTGCCGGAAAATTCCCGATGATTCCGAAACGGTTTTTTATATTCTGTAAGTCGTTGCTCATAAGTAAAGTTTTAGATTATTTTTTAGCAGTTTCCTGCTGTCCGATTAATTTTTAAATAATTTCCTGTCTTAATAATTAACCTATCGTGCTTAAATAATCTTTGTTTCTGACTTTTGAAACTTTTGTTTTAAAATATAAATTCCGGGCAAATCGCTGCTCCCTGCTTTTTCTCTCGAAGTTTTTGAGAATGAGCGCATGTTCTGTACCAGCAGGAAGAAATGCTTCTGCTTTGTTTTTGTAAATGCAACCCTGTTTTTTGGCTGACAATATATTGGCGGCAGAATCTGCTTTTTCTGTATATCCGCATGAAGACCTGTTGCTGGTTTCGGCAGAAGTCTGTGATTCAATCCCCGATTCCAGAATCTGACTGCAGAACTGATACAATACCCTGCACCTTTCCTGATGCAGAACTTCTTTACCAGTCTGCGCGGAAATATTGCTGTATATGATCACCAGCAAGACTCCAAAACAGTATTTCTGAAATTTTTCCATTATTAATTATATCTGTTAACTCATTTTTCCTCCTGTACTGTAATTGACTGAGGCAATATCAGCAGAAAGACCAAAGCTTTTTGTATCTCAGGGTCTCAAATTCCCAATCTAAGTCTCTGACATTATCATGATAAGCCCAATGATAACAATACATTTTTTCCTGCTTTACCGGAACCAGACTTTTTCACTGAGCTTTTCGGAGATAAACCATTCTTCCCGTTTCATAACAGGCAAGCACAATGGTCCGCTTAAAGGCAGCAACAAATTTACCCCGGGTATCTTCGGGCAATGCGGAACTATTTTTTACAAGCGGTTCAGTCATTGGTCTTTCCGGCATATTTATTTTGAAACCGTTTCCCCTAAAAGTGTGCCCTGGGTATTGTCAAAGACAAAAACATCCACAAGGTCACCGATCTTCTGTCCTTCCAGCACATCAAATACACAGACAGCGTTCTGTGAATTCCTGCCTTTCCACTGGTTTTTATTTTTTTTGGAAACGCCCTCAATAAGTACTTTATGGGTCTTCCCTACATAGGATTTCATCCGGTTTCTTGAGAGTTCCCCCTGTAAGGCAATAACTTCCGCAAGACGCCGCTGCTTTACATCAGCCGGAATATTGTCTTCCATCTTTTTATGAGCCGGTGTCCCCGGCCTCTCCGAATAGGCAAACATATATCCATAATCATATTCTACTTCTTTCATCAGGCTTAAAGTGTCCTGATGATCCTGTTCGGTTTCATTACAGAACCCGACGATCATATCCTGGGAGAAAGCAATATCCGGAACAATTTCCTTGGCTTTCCGGATCAGATCGAGGTATTCTTCACGGGTATGCTGCCTGTTCATGGCTTCCAGCATGGCATTGCTTCCGCTTTGTACCGGAAGGTGGACGTATTTGCAGATATTTTCGTGCTTTGCAATCATCCTGAACACATCCAGGCTCATGTCCTGCGGATTGGAGGTGGAAAACCGGATTCGCATTTCAGGAACGGCTTTCGCTACCAGGTCGAGCAGCTGGGCAAAATTCACAGCGGTTGCTTTCTGCATTTCAGAAGCTTTGGCAAAATCTTTCTTGGGACCTCCGCCGTACCAGAGATAAGAGTCTACATTCTGGCCCAGCAGGGTAATCTCTTTGTATCCGCTGTCGCGCAGGTCTTTACATTCCTGCAGAATGGAATGCGGATCCCGGCTTCTTTCCCTTCCTCTTGTAAACGGAACCACACAGAAAGTACACATATTATCGCAGCCCCTGGTAATCGTTACGTAGGCAGTTACCCCGTTTCCGCCCAGACGTACCGGGTTGATATCGGCATAGGTTTCCTCTTTTGAAAGGATCACATTAATAGCATCCCTTCCGTCTTCGGTTTCTTTTAAAAGATTGGGCAAATCCCTGTAAGCATCAGGACCCACTACAAGATCCACCAGCTGCTCTTCTTCCAGGAATTTCGTCTTCAGCCTTTCCGCCATACAGCCAAGAACCCCTACCGTCATGTTCGGTTTTTCTTTTTTCAGGTTTTTAAACTGGGAAAGACGCATCCGGACGGTCTGTTCGGCTTTCTCACGGATGGAACAGGTATTCAGGAGAATTAAATCGGCCTCTTCCACTTTCAGGGTGGTATTATATCCCTGTTCATTAAGAATGGAAGCGACGATCTCAGAATCTGAAAAATTCATCTGGCAGCCGTAGCTTTCCAGGAAAAGTTTTTTGGAATTCCCGTCTCTTTCTGCAACTGCAAAAGCTTCGCCCTGCTTTGTTTCGTCTATATATTTTTCCTGCACTTCGATAGATTTAAGGTTCAATGTTTGAGGCCCAAAGCGTACGCTCTGCATTCTGAACCCAACACGTTGAACAGATTAAGTCTGCAAAGATACAAAATATTGTGACAGAATGGCAGGAGAATTATTTTGGTGCGGAAAAGCTCAGCGGAAGCCTGAACCGGTAATCCACAGGCTCCCCGTGAATTCTGGCCGGGCTCCATTTCTTTCTGAGGCTTTTTATCCCTTCAAGAACCCTTTCATCAAACTCTGCATTACCCGAAGATTCCTCCATAGCCAGCTGATCTATTTTTCCTTCTTTATTAACCACAAAAACCACCACCAGCCTGAAAGGCTGATTCCATTCAAATCCTCTCAGATCCACATGCCTGACCACCTCGTTCCGGAAATTATTAATTCCTCCCGGCAACCCTTCCTTTTTGCCAAAGACCGTTTCTTCTATAAAATTCTGCGGCAGGTAGCCTTCCTTATAGCCATCGAACAATGCATCCGGGAAAATGATAAATCTGGTTACTGCCGGCTTTTTAATCCCATCAAAAACAGCAGGTTTCCATTGATCCATATGCTTCAGGACTTCAAGGCTCAGGTCAAAAGCACATTTATTTTTCGTTATCAGCTCATTATTCAATTCATCCTTTACGTATTTTACCGTGGCATCTTCATACACCACCAGCTTAAGGGTAAAAAATTCTTTCTTATTATCGCAGGGCTTTAACGATTTGTCTGTAACAATCTGATGAAAGTCTTTATAAAACTGCACATCGCCGCCTTCATAGGAATTCTGGCCCTTAGGATATCGGTCCATTATCTGTTGTGCGGAAATTTGCCATGAGAGAAGTATGTTCATGATGAACAGGACACGCTTAATGGTAATCATAGGTATTAGAAATTAAATTAATTTTTATAACAAATCCGGAATTTCTTATATGGTTTATGCACCTTCCGTTTCTATTGATCATTTGCAGGCATAAAAATACGATAAAAATTAAAAACTCCGCACTATGGCGGAGTTTGTTGTTTTAATGAGCAGCCTGTATTGCGGTTTGCTGATTTCTGCTTCCTGTTTCCTTCAGCAACAGCGAAATCAGGATGGCCAGTACAATTCCCGTAATCCAGAACAGGACCGAATGCTGGAAATGTTCCGTGCCGGGTACCGTGCCGAGACTTTTCCCGAACCATCTGCTGAAAACCGGACTCAGCAACGTTGTAACGCCGAAAGTAATAAAATTGATGGCTCCGGTAGCACTTCCCTTCACGAAATCCGGATTGGCTTCCTTGATTACGGAATAAGGGATCATAGCCGCTCCCGAACCCAGTCCCAAAATAAACATGCTTATCCTCGCAGGATAAAGTTCCGGAAGATAGATCAATTGCAGAAGACTGAGGATCATGATTACCGCTCCTGCTGCAAGAACAGGTTTCCGCCTGCCGATCTTATCCGTAATAAAACCCAGTAACGGACACCCGAAAACCCATCCGAACGCCACCATGGCACTGGTTACAGCCGCCTCATGAAAAGCAAACTGCCGGTCTTTCTCAAAAAAGGCAACAGCCCAGGTCATGGCAAAAATGGTAGTCGGGGCAAAGAGCAGCCCGGAAATAATCCCGCATAGCCAGGACTGCGGATTCCTGAACACAATTTTATACGGTTCAAGATACCCGACAGGCTTTTCTTCCGGGGATCCTTCTTCGTTCTTTTCCTTCGGAATTACGAAAAAGAGGCAGAATGCCGTAATAACGGTTGCTATTCCGGACCATAGCCAGAAGGTATTGATATTTACTCCTTCTTCCACCCATGGCCCGACAACGAATTGCCCTGCGGTACCGCCCAGCATCCCGATGCATTGGGTCGCCCCGATAGCTGTTGCCAGGGATTTGGAAGAAAAACCTTTGCTGGCGAGATACACACATCCCGGGAAGGCAAAAGCACATCCTGCACCCTGCAGCAATCTTCCGGTAATCCCTGCTACCTGGCTTGAAGCCAAAAACAGAAGACATCCGACGCCCAAAATTAAGGTACCGATAAAAAGGGATTTTTTACTTCCGAATTTATCCAGCGCAATCCCCGCAATAAGGCTGCAGGTAGAATAGGTATAATAATAGGTCCCGACCATGCTGATGAGCTTCAGCTCTGTGGTATTGAAATTATCAACCAGTTGCGGAATCATGACTGCCGGAGCCGATCTGATGACATAATCCAGAAAATAGAATACAAGGCCGAAAACCCATGCGACGATATATAACCTCTTTAATGATGCACTCATTACAACAGGTCTTTAACATGTTTATAATTGCTTTTCACGGTATCCAGCACTTCTTCCATTTTACCGCCCAGCATCAGTTGTGTCATAGCCTTGGTCATCCCAAGCACCTGGTTGGCTTCTATCTTAGGCGGTAATGCCAGTGCATTCGGATTGGTGAAAACATTCAGAAGAAAAGGACCGTCATATTCCAGGCATTCCTTTATGGCAGCCTCCACTTCATCCGGACGGTGTACATTCTTACCGGGGTATCCCATAACCTGGGCAAGCATGGCAAAATCCGGGTTTACCATATCCGTTTCGTTGTCCGGCATTCCGGCGACTTCCATTTCAAGCTTTACCATTCCAAGGGAGCGGTTGTTGAAGACAATAAGCTTTACCGGAAGCTTATATTGGAAAATGGTAGCCATATCTCCCAGCAGCATAGACAACCCGCCATCGCCGCATAAAGCAATAACCTGCTTGTCCTTATGGGCCAGAGCGGCTCCTATAGCCATCGGCATGGCATTGGCCATGGAACCGTGATTGAAAGACCCCAGCATTTTACGTTGCCCGGTTCCTGTGATATAACGTGCTCCCCAGACGCAGCACATGCCGGTATCTACCGTAAAGATAGCATCATGCTTCGCCAGCTTATCCAAAGTGTGGGTAACAAATTCCGGTTGTATGGCATTTTCAGATCCCGGATCTTTAACATAGATCATCTGGTCTTCTTTTACTTTTTCATAAAATTCAAGCTGCTGGCTAAGAAAATTAACATCCGTCTTTTCTTTCAGGAGCGGCATCAGAGCCCTTATGGTTTCTTTTACATCCCCGGTAAGCCCCAGGTCGAGCTTTGCCCTTCTACCCAGTCTTTCCGCGCTTTCGTCCACCTGTACTATTTTATTTTTAACCGGCATGAATTTCTGGTAAGGAAAATCTGTTCCCAAAAGGACCAGCAGATCTGCTTCGTGCATGGCATGATAAGCGGATGGGAGCCCCAAAAGCCCCGTTAGCCCCACTTCATTGGGGTTGTTTGCCTGAATGGCCATTTTCCCGCGGAAGGAATACCCTACCGGTGCTTTCAGGTGTTTAGACAGTTCTATCACCTCTGCATTGGCATGCTGGGCGCCGATACCGCAATACAGGGTAACTTTTTTATGTTCATTGATCAGGTCGGCAAGCTGCTGAAGCTCTTCATCCGAAGGACGGATGACCGGGTTCGTATGGAAAACTTTATTGGCCGTTACCGCTTCTTCTGCCTCCAGTTCCGAAACATCTCCCGGAAGCCCGATCACCGACACTCCTTTTTTGGAAATGGCATGCTGGATAGCCGTCTGCATTATCCGCTGCACCTGTTCCGGCCGGGTAATCATCTGGTTATAATGGCTGCAGTCATCAAACAGCTTTATGGTATTCGTCTCCTGGAAATAATCGGTTCCCATTTCTTCGCTGGGAATGGTAGAGGCAATAACCAGCATCGGCAAATGAGAACGGTGCGCCTCGTATACGCCGTTAATGAGATGGATATGCCCTGGTCCGCAGCTTCCCGCACATACGGCAAAACCGTCCAGTTCCGCTTCAGCGGCAGCGGCAAAGGCACCTACCTCTTCATGCCTTACATGGATCCACTCGATGCTGCTTTTCCTAACCGCCATATTCAGATGGTTCAAACTGTCTCCGGTTACTGCATAAATCCTTTTCACGTTTGCATTTTCGAGCATTTCCACAATCTGCTCGGCTATATTCTTTGCCATAATTAATATTTTTTGATAAAGTGAGAAATTAGATTCTAATCCCTAAGGAGTAAAGAGATAAGCGTGGAAAGATTATGCCATTATGGTATTTTGGAGCGGCAAATTGCCTTAAAATATTGAGAGGGACAGAGCCAATGGCGAATAGTCAACTTCCTTAGCTTGCCGATTATACAGACTTGGACTCTGCTACGGTATTTAAAAAGTATGTTCGATGAATTTTAAACCGGTTTTAAAAATGTAATCGGCTTCTATAATCAGTAAAAGCAAATGGTCAATTCCCTACACCTGCCAATCGGTAAACTTTAAAAAATCACCATTGACCTGCGGAGCAAATTGACCATTCGTAACCTGTAAAACAGGCGGATCATAAGTCTTTTTACAAAATCTCGATCTGGTTTCTCAGCAGATCTTCAAATTCATCCCTTTTCCTGATCAGATGAGGTTTCCCATCGAGAAAGAGCACTTCAGCCGGCTTCAACCGGGAATTGAAGTTGGAACTCATCTCAAAACCATAAGCTCCGGCATTACGGAACACCAGGATATCGCCCTCCCTTACTTCATTCAGCTTCCTGTCCCAGGCAAAAGTGTCGGTTTCACAGATATTCCCTACAACGGTATAGATCCTTTCCGCTCCTTTCGGATTGGATAAGTTTTCAATGGCGTGATAGGAATCGTAGAACATCGGCCGGATCAGATGGTTGAAACCTGAATTTACCCCTACGAAAACCGTAGCCGTGGTCTGCTTGATCACATTGGCTTTTACCAGCAGGTTACCGCTTTTTCCTACCAGGAACTTTCCGGGCTCGAACCACAACTCGAATTTTTTTCCGGTTGATTTTGAAAATTCGGAGATAACCTTTTCCACTTTTTTCCCAAGGGTTTTCACATCAGTTTCCTCCTCACTGTCCTGGTAAGGAATCTTGAATCCGCTGCCCATATCCAGGTATTTCAGGTTAGGGAAATGCTCGGAAAGCTCCAGCATGATTTCCAGGGCCTGCAGGAACACATCCGGATCCTTGATTTCGCTTCCGGTATGCATGTGGAGGCCTTCCACATTCAGGTTGGTACTTTTCATCACCCTTTCGATATGACGCACCTGGTGGATGGAAATCCCGAATTTACTGTCGATATGACCTGTAGAGATTTTATAATTCCCGCCTGCAAAGATATGCGGATTGATCCTTACCAGAATCGGATAGCTGTTCCCGTATTTGTTCCCGAACTGCTCCAGAATGGAGATGTTATCGATATTGATATGTACTCCGTATTTCATGGCTTCCTCAATCTCAGCCAGGTCTACACAGTTGGGTGTAAATAATATTTTCTCTTTGGTAAAACCTGCTTTAAGCCCCAGTTTTACCTCATTGATGGACACGCAGTCCAGCGAGGCACCCAGGTTTTTCACATATTTCAGGATGTTGATATTGGTAAGTGCCTTGGCAGCGTAAAAAAACTTGGTATGTTTCAAAAAAGAAGAAGTAAGTTTCTCATACTGGGATTTAATAGACTCTGCATCATACACGTATACCGGTGTGCCGAATTCATTGGCAATCTGTAACAAATCTTGTGAGTTCATAAGTAAATAATTAAACTTTTTCTTTTTGATTAATAAAATACAAATGTACTGAGAATTTGTTTACTGTATAAAATGAAACCCTTAGAATTTTATTCTTATTAAAATCATATTTGCAGAATAAAACACTTAAACAAAAACAGGAAGACAATATTTGTTTTATTTTTTCAGAAAAAAACCAATTATTACAATACCGGCTGATATTAGCGAAAATACAATGACAGAGGAAGGATTTGCGAAGTTGACAGTCCAGCCTAATCCTATCCTTTTAGGAGGAAACATTCTTTTGTCGTTTTTATTGAAATAGAAAAACCCCAACTTCCAGTGGGACGGATCGTGACCGATGTGATTCATGGATATAGAATTTTAAATGACCTGTTTATTATTTTGGCAAAGGCAGCGTTTCAAAGTCGCCGCGTAAAAGGGCCAGCTGGAGTTCATTGACTAAATCGGCAGGCTGGAAAAGCAGATCTATTTTCAGTTTGGAAAGCTTGCTTAATGTCTGGATCTGGGTAAAAAGATCATAAAACCCGTAAGAAACCACCTTTCCGTTCTCAATAATGAGGAACAGTTTTTCACCCAGCCTTCTTCCCTGGCCCAGCCAAAGTTCATTTTTTTGCCTGAAACTGATTTTATTCTTAAAAAATTCAACATCGGCATAGGCATCGACTCCTGTAATAAACTGCACCGCTTTCGCGCCCTGTGTAAAAGACCTGAATTTCAGGATAGGTTTCTCGGTTTTGTTAAGCCTGTTTTTCTCTACAACATATTTCCCGTTTCTGCAGTACAGACCGAACGGCAGGATTTCTTTCTTCCGGATGCCTTTGGAGCTCAGGATAAGTTTCGCAATGATATCTGTTCCGGTGAGTTCATAACTGATCTGTTCCACTTCGTCCTGAACGGGTTCCCATTTTCTGGATTTGGAATTGAATATTTTTTTTGAAAACTTATTGATGTCCTGTACGTAATCTGAAAAAATGATTTTGCCTGCATTGTTCTGGAAGTAGACAAATCCTTTCTCGTTCGGAAGATCCTGAGTCAGCTCTCTGATTTTGTTGATATAGGTTTTGGCATTCAGCTCTTCGTGATGTTCCTGGATAATTTCATTCTCCGTATCTTTTGCCACCAGCAGCCTGAACAGTTCCAGGGTAGCCCGCGCATCTCCATCTGCCCGGTGAGGGTTGGTTAATGGAATACCCAATGATTTTACCAGCTTCGAGAGTGAATAACTGGCTTCATCAGGGATCAGTTTTTTTGCTAGGGGAATGGTATCGAGCGTATGGATTTTATAATCATATCCTAATCGTTGGAACGACTGCCGGAGCATACGGTAATCAAATTCGATATTGTGGCCAACCAAAGTGGTATTGGCTGTAATTTCCACTACCCTTTTTGCAATTTCATGGAATTTCGGAGCGGTTTTCACCATTTTCGGGCTGATGCCGGTAAGTTTCTGTACAAAAGGAGTGATATCACTTTCAGGATTGACGAGCGAAATGAACTGATCGGTGATCTTCTGCCCGTCGTACCGGTAAATGGCAATATCGATAATGCATTCTTTTCTATACCCTGCACCATTGCTCTCTATATCTATAATGGAATACATTTCAATTTAAACAAGTTTCTTTTATATATTAATCTTAGTCACAGCTGCCATCATAAGCCCAATACCCACTGATAACAAGCTAACAACATAACCCATGCCACAAACCCATAACGGTTTAAGAGGGTTTTCCCGGGGGATACTGAGATGTGAAACCAGCATGCCAAAACAGATAAAGGCCAGTCAGTAAAAATAAGTCCGCCAAAAATCCTGTCCAGTCAACCCTGTTCACAACCGGAGACCATCCCGCTAAAATAACAAAAATTACATCAAAAGAACCGAAATTCCTATGAATAATATCCGTCACCAGGATGAGAACTCCATTGCAGTAAAGTATAATGCTGCTTTTACTTGTCCTTTTAGATCATGATCCTCTGTATCGGCCGCATTACCTCCTTCTTCCTCCCAGTCCCAGCATCCCCAGTATAGCCTTTGCTCCTTCCCTCATCAGGGTACTGGTAAAAGTACGTCCCGCTTTGCTTTGAAGGATCTGTTCAAACATACCCGGATCTTCTTTTACAGGCTTTGATTTTTTATCCGGCATCTCTCGTACTGCCGATTCCATTCTTTTTGCCAGGATTTCATAGGCCGATTCGCGGTCAACCGGATTTTCATATTTGGCAACCAGGCCGGACCGGCGGGTAAGCCCGTCAACTTCGGCATCGCTTAGTACATCCATCCTGGATTCCGGGGAAATTAGATAGGTATGTACCAACGGTGTCGGGATGCCTTTTTCATCCAGCGCCGTCACCAACGCCTCTCCGATTCCCAGGTTCTGGATCAGCGAGGAAGCTTCATAAAATGTGGTGGACGGATAATTTTCCACTGCTTTGGAAATCTCTTTCTTGTCTTTTGCCGTAAATCCCCTCAGGGCATGCTGTATTTTCAGGCCGAGCTGGGACAGCACCGCTTCGGGGACATCCCCCGGAATCTGGGTAATGAAATAAATTCCTACTCCTTTAGAACGGATCAGCTTAACCATGGTCTCGATCTGGGAAACCAACGCCTTGGAGGATTCATCAAAAATAAGATGCGCTTCATCGATAAAAAGCACCAGCTTCGGCTTTCCGCTGTCGCCCTCTTCCGGAAATGCCATATAGATTTCCGCAAAAAGCGAAAGCATAAAGGTGGAAAACAATTGCGGCCTGCTCTGGATATCGGCCACCCTCAGGATATTCACGACGCCTTTTCCGTCCCGGGTCTGCAGCAGGTCATGGACATCAAAGCTCAGCTCTCCGAAAAATTCAGAAGCGCCCTGCTGTTCCAGCGCCACAATGGATCTCAGAATCGCTCCCAGCGAGGAGGAAGCTACAGATCCGTAATCGGTAGACAGCTCAGCTTTTCCCTGTGGATTTTCCGTAACATATTGCAGGACTTTTTTCAGGTCTTTCAGATCCGTAAGCGGAAGCCCCTTGTCATCACAATATTTGAAGACAATGGCCATAATGCTCTGCTGGGTCTCGTTCAGCTGCAGGATCTTGCTCAGCAGCACCGGCCCGAATTCCGTCACAGTAGCGCGCAGTTTTACGCCTTTTTCTCCCGAGATGGTCATCAGCTCCACGGGAAATGCCTGAGGCTGATAAGGAAGCTGAGTTTTCGCATACCTTTCCTCAATCACCGGATTCTTTGTGCCGGCTTCAGCAATTCCGGAAAAATCACCTTTAATGTCAAGCACCAGGGACGGAACTCCCGCATGGGAAAGCTGTTCTGCAAATACCTGCAGGGTTTTGGTCTTTCCGGTTCCGGTAGCTCCGGCAATCAGCCCGTGGCGGTTTACGGTTTTTAAAGGAATCGATACATTTACTTCCGGTACCACTTCTCCGTCCAGCATCGCCTTACCCAAGATAATATGGTCGCCTTTTGGGATATAACGTGAATTCAGTGCTTCAATAAATTGTGTTCTGCCTGCCATCTCAGTCTTTTAAATGATAAATATAAAGATTTTTTGGAGACTGAAGGGCAATTGCCTTTCCTTATGATTTATTTCAGATACAACAGACGGTAAATAACAGTATCTTCGCCCTGTTCTGACATTCAGAAAGTTAACGGAACGAATAAGGATGAATAAAAACTTTATAGACAATCTCTATCAATATAGATTTTTTAATTTTAATGGGTTTTAAAAAATAAAAACCGATTTTTGTAAGTATTAAAACATTAAAACGATTACATCATACAATGAAAGTCGAACAAATATATACCGGATGTCTTGCTCAGGGTGCCTATTATATTGTATCCGGAAATGAAGCTGCAATCATTGATCCGTTGAGGGAAATAAAGCCTTATCTGGATCGGCTGGAAAAAGACGGGGTCCGGTTAAAATATATTTTTGAAACCCACTTCCATGCAGATTTCGTTTCGGGACACCTGGACCTCAGCAATAAAACCGGGGCTCCTATCGTATACGGCCCGACAGCACAACCGGAGTTTGAAGCGATCATTGCAGAAGACGGACAGGTATTTGAAATCGGCCAGGCAAGGATAAAAGCCCTGCATACGCCCGGACACACCATGGAAAGCACGACTTATCTCCTGATCGATGAGCAAGGCACCGAAACAGCCATCTTTACCGGAGACACTTTATTTCTGGGAGATGTAGGAAGACCGGATCTTGCCCAGAAAGCCACCAATCTTACCCAGGAAGACCTGGCAGGGATCCTGTATGACAGCCTGCAGACGAAAATCATGCCTCTTGAAGACAGCATTACCGTTTATCCTGCTCACGGCGCAGGCTCGGCCTGTGGAAAGAATATGCAGAAAGAAACGGTGGATATCCTGGGAAACCAGAAAAAGACAAACTATGCCCTCAACCAGCCGGATAAAGCCTCTTTCATCCGCGAAGTACTGGACGGGCTGACGGCCCCGCCTAAATATTTCGGTATGAATGTGGTCCTTAACAAAGGAGGTTACGAAAGCCTTGACAGTGTGATGAACAAAGGCCTTACCCCCGTTCCGGTGGAAAGTTTCGAATCTTACGCAGAAGAGACCGGTGCCCTGATCCTGGATACCCGCAGCGCAGCTGAATTCTGTAAGGGATTTATTCCGAATTCTATTAACATTGGCCTGAAAGGGGACTTTGCTCCCTGGGTAGGGACACTGATTGTAGACGTAAAGCATCCGCTGTTACTGATCGTGGATAAAGGGATGGAAGAAGAGGCCATTACACGGCTCAGCAGGGTTGGATTTGATAACGTACTGGGCTATCTGGAAGGTGGATTCGAGGCCTGGAAAATCAAAGACAAGGAAACCGATGAAGTCAGAAGAATCACACCGGAAGAATTTGCCGCCGTGTTTACGGAACAGTCAAAAGTAATTGATGTCCGCAAGATCACGGAATACTCGGCTGAACATATCAACCATGCTTACAGCAGGCCCCTGGACACCATCAGCGAATGGGTAAAAACCATTGACGATTCCGAACATTTCTTTCTTCACTGCGCCGGAGGGTACAGAAGCATGATTGCCGCCAGCATCCTCAATTCACACGGAATCAGGAACTTTACCGAAATCGAAGGCGGCTTTAACGGAATCAAAAAAACGAAAAAATTCCCGACTTCGGACTTTATCTGTCAGTCGAAAACGGAATAAGAAATAAAATCCCCTTTCCGGACGAAAAGCTTCTTAAGAACGGTCCGTCCGGAAAATCAATTAAAAACCCAACCCTATGTCACAGAAATTTCAGGAAATCATCGACTCGGAAAGACCCGTACTTATTGATTTTTTCGCCACGTGGTGCCAGCCCTGCAAAGTACAGTCTTCCGTACTGAATACGGTAAAGGAAAATGTAGGCGAAGGAGCCCGGATCATTAAAGTAGATGTCGACCAGTATCCGGCTTTGGCCGCCCAATATGGCGTTCGCGGAGTACCTACCCTGGCGATTTTCAAAAACGGGGAAATGCTCTGGAAGGAAAGCGGCGTTCACGATGTGAATACCCTTACGCAGCTTCTTCAGCAGTACCGGTAAGTCATATGGATGCAGAGATATTTTAAAGAAGCAGGCCTTCGCCTGCTTCTCTGTTATATAAGATCCTGAAAAAGGGTTTAACGATCTGACGCTACCACTGTGAATTCATTCTGCTTCAGATCAAATATCCCAGTCAAAACGTATCCTTATTTTACATTTGAACTGAAAAGACATCACGATCATTGAGGAAGCTGAAATGGTTCCTGAAATCGTTCAGTTCTGAAAGGCTTAGCTCAGCACTGACAAGGTTCCCGGTTTTCCGGGCAATTTCAGTTCCGTCAGGGGAAAAGCAATGGGAGCTTTCCCGGTACACCAGGTCATTCCCATCGGTACCGATCCTGTTCAGCCCGAATACATAAGAAAGATTCTCAATAGCCCGTGCCTTCAGCAGGTGTTCCCAGGCCCCGACTCTTTTTTCCGGCCAGTTCGCCACATACAGCATCGCATCGTAGTCATCGTTGTTTCTGGAAAAAACAGGAAACCGGAGATCATAGCATACCTGAAGCAGAATTCTGAATCCTTTATATGACACAATGGAGCGCTCCCGGCCACGGGTATACACTTCGTCTTCACCTGAAAATGAAAACAGGTGCCTTTTATCATAAAAATCAACCCTGCCATCCGGCTGTACAAAATACATCCGGTTATAGAAATTCCCCTCTTCTTCCACCGGAGCACTGCCGCAGAATGCGGAATTTTTCTTACGCGCCATTTTTTTCAGGAATTCCAGGGACTCCTGATGACGGTCGGAAACTTCAGCAGCATCCATGCAGAAACCCGTGGAAAACATTTCCGGTAACAGGAAAAGGTCTGCCTCCTGATCATGCAGTTCGAACTCAATGATTTCAAAGTTTTTTTCTTTGTTTTTCCAGACAATATCCAGATTCAGTCCCGTAATTTTCATAGAAGGTATTAAAGTTTAATAAAAATACGGTTTTATTTCTGATGCGGTTTTATTTTTGATGCGGATATTTGTTACGTTTTTATCTGAAAAATATAATTTATGAAGAAACTGATGTTTACAGCTTTGCTGATGATGGCCGGAACGGCAGCGCAGGCACAGGCCTGGACAGGAAAAGGGGACCAGAAGATCAATGCAGGATTCAGTGTCTGGGGTTACGGAACAGGCATTGCCGGAACCTATGACTACGGTTTGAACAGGCTGATCTCCGTAGGTGCCGGACTGAATGTTTATTTTGACAATTACCGGGATAACGATGATGACAACAGGGCATTTGTTTTCGGACGGCTGAATTTCCACCTGAAAGATGCCCTCGATCTTCCTGAAAAACTGGATATTTACCCGGGTGTAGACCTGGGTGTCGTGGGACGTGATTTCGGGATCGGAGCCCACATTGGTGCACGGTACTTTTTTACGGAGAGAATCGGGGTTTTTGCAGAAGTCGGAAACAATGGCAGCCTGGGCGTGTCCATTAATCTGTAGAAAATCTTGTATTTATATGACAAAGCTTCCTGAAACGGGAAGCTTTTTATTTGGCATCCTTTTGATAATTGTTACCTTTGCAAATTAAACATAAAAAGCATTAATGGAAATAGCAATCAAACTGTTTCAATTTATATTGAGCATTTCTATCCTGGTCATCCTTCACGAACTCGGGCATTTCTTACCCGCCAAATGGTTCAAGACCAAAGTTGAAAAATTCTATCTGTTCTTCGATCCCTGGTTTTCACTGGTAAAGAAAAAAGTAGGTGAAACCGAGTATGGAATCGGCTGGCTTCCTTTCGGAGGCTATGTAAAAATCGCCGGAATGGTGGATGAGAGCATGGATACGGAACAATTGAAGCAGCCTGCACAGCCATGGGAATTCAGGGCAAAACCGGCCTGGCAGAGGCTGATTATCATGCTGGGAGGTGTTACGGTAAACTTTTTCCTGGCCTGGTTTATTTACACCTGCCTTTCCTTGTTCAACGGAGAAGTATATGCAGACCTTAATAAATTCAGCAATGGGATCGGCGTTACGGAAGCAGGAAGAAAGATGGGCTTTGAAAACGGTGATAAGATCATCAGCATCGACGGAAAGCCTGCTGAACGGCTGGATAATGCTTCTATCAATATCTTACTGGGCGACAATGCTACCGTATTGAGAAACGGAAAGGAAATTACGTTCCCGATCAATAAAGAAGGCGTGGCAGAAGTACTGAAACAGAGGGAAGCCAAAATGTACATTGCACCGAGATTCCCAATGACCGTAGATTCCCTGGTAACGCCGTCTGCAAAGGCTTCGGGACTGCTGAAAGGCGACCGTATTGTTTCCGTAAACGGTAAAGCGACTCCTTTTTTTGATGAAGTCGGGACGGTGCTTACTGAAAACAAAGGTAAAAACGTAGCAATCGAAGTGCTTAGAAACGGAAAGCAGGAAACCCTGTCTGCTGCAGTAGACAAAAACGGGAAACTGGGCGTTGCTGTAGACCAGGCTGGCGTGAATAACGTGATTACGGATAAAAAATATTCTTTCGGAGAAGCCATCCCAAGAGGTTTTGTGCGCACCATTGAGGCATTGACCATGCAGGTGAAACAATTCAAGATCATGTTCAACTCCAAAATCCAGGGTTATAAAAACGTAGGCGGCCCTATCGCCATCATTAAGAATATGCCGATTGACAAAAGTTCAGACGGCGACATTTCCATCAACTGGACTGCTTTCTGGAGTTTTACCGCGATGTTTTCCGTATGGCTTGCTTTCCTGAACCTGATCCCGATTCCCGGACTGGACGGAGGCCACGTTATTTTCACGTTGTACGAAATGATTGTAGGGAAACCGGTTCCGCAAAAAGTTTTGGAAAATGCCCAGATGATTGGGGTAGTATTCCTATTAGGACTCATGATCCTCATTTTTGGAAGTGATATTTTCAAGGTATTTACCGGGAAATTATAATATTTTTTAAAAATTTAAAAAAAATAGTTGCGCAGTACAGATATTCGTCCTATATTTGCACCACTTAAAACAGAAGGACATTCCTCCTTAGCTCAGTTGGTTAGAGCATCTGACTGTTAATCAGAGGGTCGCTGGTTCGAGCCCAGCAGGAGGAGCAAGAAGGCTTACAGCAATGTAGGCCTTTTTTTATGCCCTGAATTTTCTTTTCGCTGATTAATTTAATTCCCTGATAAATAATAAAATAGAGCTGCAACCTGCATCAATACGGGAAAATTTTAATTATTTATGAAATAAAAACTTGCTTGGTATTGATAATCGTTTTATATTTGCACCACTCTAATGAAGGAAAATTCCTCCTTAGCTCAGTTGGTTAGAGCATCTGACTGTTAATCAGAGGGTCGCTGGTTCGAGCCCAGCAGGAGGAGCAAAAAGACGTACAGCAATGTAGGTCTTTTTTTATGCCCTTAATCCAGGTATCAAGTCCAGGTTTGCATATATTTTGTACCATTGGTAATAAATTGCGCATGTGCTATAACTTCAATAATAAAAAAGTCAGTTTAAAGAAAGCAGTAGAGGATCTCGGGGCAGAAGGATATGATGAGGAAAACTTTGTACTGAAAGGCAGCATCAATGCATTCACCAAGCAAACGGAACCTGAAATCCCTGCTATTGTCAATCATAACGGGATTGTGCTGATGAATACATTCTGGGGCGTCAAAGAACACCCGGACGCTCCAACCAAAGGAAAAAACCTGCAATCTGAAAATACCCACACGTTTTACCGTAAAATCGAAAAAAACAGGTGCCTTATTCCCGCATCTTCCTACTTCGAACACAAAACCGTGTCTGTGCCGGGAAAGAAAACCCCGGTAAAAGTAAAGCATGAAATGTTCTGGAAAGATAAAGCCCAGTTTTATATCGCCGGGTATTTTGATATCTATTCAGACGGCAACCTGGGTTTCGGCCTGGTGACCACATTACCGAATCCGGTACAGGCCGAAATCCACAACCGGATGATTATTACCCTCGATGCGAGGTCAGGCCGTGCTTTCCTGGAGCAGGAGCCGATTGAGAGGTTTCAGTTCCCTCAGTATTCACCGGATCTGCAATATGCCAACCTGGAACCTGAAAAGACACCGGATACCCTTTTTTAGCCTTTATACAACAAGAGCCCCGGACTGCGGGGCTCTGTATTTATTTGGTTTAAAGATAAAATGGAGATGCGGAAGCGGAATCGGGTTCCGTATAGATGGTAATAATGCTGTTTTTCAGCAACAGTGCCGGAAGCATCATTCCGGAGCCGTCTTTTTCATAATACATGCCTTTCACATTGGCGTCATCGGTAATGGCTTCCGTAATTTCCGAATGGATCTTTTTAAAGTATTCTATGCTTTCGAATTCCAGGATAATTTTTTCAAGCGGTGTTTTGATTTCTATTTTCATAATGTATCGGGTTTATTATTTAACGTCATTGAATCGGCAGTCCCTGCTGCTTCCGGAATCACTGATGCAAAATACACGCCTTCTTTTGCAGAAAAATCCCGACACCTTTATTTTACGGAAAGGGGCCGTAAAAGATAACGGATGATCATCTTATTTCATTACCTTTGCCGTTTATAGGAAAGCCGTCTTTCAGGCTGAATATTTTAACTCGTAACAATAAAACTGCATACTTTTTGTTTATGCTAATAGCTTGAAGGAACAACAAATGTCAATTAACCATCCGAAATACTACGCTCTTTTTTTTCTGCTCTTTTTTTTCGACTGTATCTATTGCCAGAATACAGCTTCCGGAAGGATTGTTGATGCAAAAACCAATAAGGATGTCACGGGAGTCGATCTGTTCATCAATGACGACGAAAAGCCGGCACTTACCACCACCTCAGGGAATTTCCTTGTTCAGTCGGATACCATCATCTATAAATTAAAATTTCTCAGGAAAAACTATGCCTTGCAGAGCATAGAAATCAGCCCTGAAAATGCTTCCAATATTTTCGTTAAGCTTGCACAGGAAAAAGTAAGCTCCATTGAAGAAGTGGTGATCCATAACGAAAAGCCTAAATATAAGAACAAAAAGGAAAACCCTGCGTATGCCATTATGCAGAAAGTGTGGGAACGCAAAAGAAACAACGGTCTTGATAAATTTGACACGTATACGTTCAAGGAGTATGAAAAGATCCAGTTTGATGCCAACAACCTGGACAGTGCTTTCATGAAGAGGAAAATCTTCAACAAGCTGGATTTTATTTTCGATTATGCCGATTCTACTGCCAGCGGTAAAATCGGGCTTCCGCTTTTCCTGAATGAAGCCGTCTATGAAAACTATGGGGAAAACAGGCCATCCAAAAGGAACAAGAGATTGCTGGTAGCCCAGAAAACCTCAGGCTTCCAGGACAACCAGATCATTACCCTGACCGCTAAGAACCTTTACCGTGATATCAATATTTATGACAATACCCTGAATTATTTCGACATCGGATTTCCGAGCCCGGTGGGAGAAACCGGATTCAGCACTTACGATTACAATCTGATCGACACGATTTCGATCCGCGGTGAAAACGCTTTTAAAATACGGTACCTGCCGAAAAGAACGGAAGTCCTTGCCTTCCAGGGATACCTGTATATTGATACCGACAGCTATGCCGTACTGGGAGCAACGTTAAAATCAACCCAGAAAATCAATGTGAACTTCATCAACGGCATTTCCACGGAACTGGAATATGACAATCCGGATGAAAACACATTCCTGCCGAGAAAGGTGATTACGGAAATCGAAATGACCCCTTTTTCAAAGAAGAAAAGCGCCAAAAGCATCGTGGCAAAGCGGTCTGTGGACTATTCCGACTACGGTTTCAACAAACCTCTTGAAGATAAACTCTTTAAAAGGACCGAAGAAGAATACAGCGATCAGTTTGTTGAAAAAGATGACGCCTATTGGGTACAGGCCCGGCCCGACTCACTGTCAAAAAGCGAACAGGGAATCTATGATATGCTGGATAAGCTCCAGCAGACCCCGAAGTTTAACCGGCTGGTAAAACTATATGAAACACTGGGTTCCGGCTATTACAATGTAGCCAAAAGCATTGACCTCGGCTCTATTTTTTCTGTTTACGGTAAAAATGAAGTGGAAGGAGACCGGATAAGGATCGGTGCGAGAACATATTTTACACGGAATGATCCCTGGAGGCTGCAGTTTTATACGGCTTACGGCTTCAAAGACCACCAGGTGAAATACGGGGCGGAAGGACGGTTTATGTTTAACCGGGTAAACCGCTTTACCGTCGGGGCAGGGACCAGAAGGGACATCTTGCAGCTCGGCGTACAGCTTACCAACGACGATGGGATCATGGCCCGGACATTTGCCTCCTCCACTCTTTTTGCAAGGGGCGAAAACGCTTCTTTAAGCTCCGTAAACCAGACCAATGTCTTTACCTCTATAGAACCCTGGAAAAATATCCAGTTGAGGCTGGACGGTACGATGCAGAGCATCAAATCAGCCAATCCGGATGGATTCAACCTGATGTATTACAAAGACGGCAATGTAAGGAAGACAACCAATGATTCCCACCTTGCCCTGAGCCTTATTGCAAGACCGGGCGCCAAATTTTCACAGACCGGCCTTGACCGGACCGAGCATGGAACACTGGCACCAACCATTATCCTGAAATATACCCGTGGGATCGAAGGCCTTTTCGGATCGGACTTTACGTATAACAAGCTTCAGTTTATGTTTTACAAGCCGATCCTGATCGGGAGCTGGGGCAAGCTGATGCTGAATTTTGAAGCGGGAAAAAACTTCGATACCGTGCCCCTGGCATTGCAGAATGTAATTCCGGGTAACCAGTCGTACAGCCTGGCGGCCAACACATTTGCACAGCTTAACTATTATGAATTTGTAGCGGACACGTATACCACCCTTCATCTGGAACATCACTTTAACGGAAAGATCCTTTCTTTCATTCCGCTGATCAAAAAACTGAAACTACGGGAGGTTGCTTTTATCAGAAGCGCTTACGGAACATTGAGTGATGATTCAAAAGCCATCAATGTGACCGGATTCAAGTATTCTGCCCCGAGTGAACATATCTATTATGAATACGGAGTAGGCCTCGAAAACATCGGTTTCGGGAACCTGAGGATTTTCAGGGTAGACTTTAACTGGAGAGGGAATTACCTGGACCGGCCGGATATTTCAAAATTCGGAATCAAAGCCGGATTTCAGGTAAACTTTTAGAATAACAAAACTCCTTCATAAAGAAGGAGTTTTTTACTGGTCAGGATTCCGAAGGATAGTCTTTGCAGCCGTTGCAGTGGGCAACAATGTACACGATATTGCACGTTGGCCTCTGCCCTTCAGGGATTGCACAATACACATCACACGGAAGACAGCCTGCCGAAGGATTGATTCCTCCCGCCACTTCTTTCAGCTGCTGCCTGCTGATTTTTTTCAGGTTTTTCATAATGACTTTGTTTTAATTTGATGATGGGCCCAATCCGGCTCAGATGGTATAATCTGTTACGTATTTGACACTTACCAAATATATAAATATTTCTCTTTGAATTGAAAAATATAACAAGAAATAAATTCATTTGAATAACCGCATAAAAAAACCTCAGCAATTGCTGAGGTTTTGATTTTTATAAAACGCGTAATTGATTAAGCGTTTGCTTCTACAGATACAAAAGACCTGTTGTTTGCTTTCTTTCTGAAAACTACTTTACCATCAATCAGAGCAAACAAAGTGTGGTCTTTACCGATACCCACGTTTGCACCCGGGTGGTGTTGCGTACCTCTTTGTCTAACAATAATATTTCCGGCAATAGCTTCCTGACCTCCGAAAATCTTTACTCCTAATCTCTTGGAATGTGATTCTCTACCGTTTTTGGAACTACCAACTCCTTTCTTATGTGCCATTTTATTCTAAGGTTTTTTGGTTTAACAATTATTCTGCACCTTCAGCAGATTCGTCTGCTTTTTTAGTGGTTTTCTTAGCAGGTTTCTCTGCTTTTTGTCCTCCGTCAAATCCTGTGATTCCAGTGATACGGATCTGAGTTAAAGATTGTCTGTGACCATTTTTTACCTGATAACCTTTTCTTCTTTTCTTTTTGAAAACGATTACTTTATCAGCTTTTACGTGGTCTAGGATCTCTGCTTCTACAGTGATTCCGCTTACAGCTGGGGCGCCTACAGTGATTGAACCGTTTACGGTAAGAAGAATCTTATCAAAAGATACTTTTCCTCCTTTGTCTCCTTTTAAACGGTTTACAAACAACTTCTGGTCTTGCTCAACTTTGTATTGAAGCCCTGCTATTTCTACAATTGCAAACATTGTTTATAAATTTTTAGTTATTTCGAGGTGCAAATATAAGCATTATTTTCTAATCCATTCAAATTCAACCGTATCTTTTTCTATAAAATTTTAACTATGCAAAGAATAATTTATCACAATAAAGTGATTAAAATTCACGTTAAAAAGAATAACTTCGCACAGATCAAATATATTTAATATGAAAAAAACCTTAAAATTTCCCTTCCTTGCGGGAGCCATTGCTGCTCTCTCACTGACCGCCTGTAACGATGACACCATGGAAACACCTTCCCTGCAGCAGGAACAGCAGGCCGAAAGCCTGAGACCGGAACAGCCGGGTGATCTGGAGAAGGTATGCTATTATGTAGACCAGAACTGGAGCTCCAGCGCCGTGCTTACCACCTCACTACAGAATTCCGCTGACACCAGCTTTATGAATTCCCAGATGACCAAAATTGCAAGCCTGTGGGGAAGAAGCAATCCTACCCTGAGATTCGTAAACGATCCGTCCAATTACAACTCCACCTACAATGCCATTTCCTACTCCACCGGAAAGATCTACTATGGCTATGCGATTTATTATGATGCTAAAAACAAAGGTGGGGATATCGTAAATGCCATGATTCTGGCTCACGAGTATGGCCACCAGCTACAGTACATCTTTGGTCTCCCGACAGTGAACGAATCGACTGCAAGGCCGAATGAACTGGAAGCAGACGGTTTTGCAGGCTATTATCTGAGAAGGCCGAACGGCTATAACCAGACTTCCTTCACCCAGATTGCGGCAGCTTACGAGTTTGCGCAGAGCATCGGGGATTATCAGACCAACAGTCCGGGGCACCACGGAACGCCTCCCCAGCGGAGATCGGCCGTGCGTCTGGGATTCCTGTTAGGCCAGTATGACCTTACGGCTTCTGCCTTTGATTATAATTTCTTCTATTATTACCAGGGCGTCCTTAACGGCACCTATAAAATGGGAAAGAATACCCAGTATCCTGAAATCGATGCCTTTATGCAGCAGCATATGGAAGAGCTGAGAAAAATCCAGAGCGGGGAAATTTCTGCTGAAGAATTTAAAAACCTTAAGTAAACATTCATTTTCGATATTATTCTTCGGGAGGTAAGCTTGGTCTTGCCTCCTTTTGTTTTCCGTAATATGGTAAAGTTTATCTATTTTTGATGTCTCATCCACCCGTTTATGAAAAGAGATCTCTACATTGATTTTGCTAAAGGGACAGCAACCCTTTCGATTGTTTTTATCCACACGGCATTCTGGTCCGGACAGTTTTATATTCCGGCAGAAGTAAGGGTATTTTCGCTGGTATTCGATGTGGCGCTATTTTACGCGCTGAGCGGAATTACTTCGGGTGCCCATATCGAAAAGACATTCTACCGTTTACTGAAGCTGCAGATTACCTACATGATTTTTGTAACGCTCCTCTTTTTCCTGGATTATTTCTTTAAAGTTTTCGGTCTTACCTTTTTCTCTGCAGAATGGCTGCAGGATTTTTATTCGACCTTTGGATCGAAATATGCGGCAACCAGCGTCTCTTCGGTTCCGCAATGGGAAAACCTGGGCAACTGGTACCTTCATCAGTACACCAATGCCGATACCTTTCCCGTAGTGATGGGAAGCTTCTGGTACCTTAAAGTCTACTTTATTCTTACTGTTCTGGGGGTTCTCATCCTGAGGTTTTTCCCGGGGCATATTCCGTGGTTCATCGGCCTCTGTATTGCTCTGACTTTATTGTTCAATATTTTCCCGGAAATTTATCCTTCAGGGCAGGTAGGCTATGTGGCTTTTTATATGGCTGTTTTTCTTACAGGCAATCTGATGAAAGGCAGGAAGATTCCGGATAAGATCGTTCCGGTGCTGTACGGACTGGTAGCTGTGGCATTGTTATGGATGTTCTGGTTCTACGGAAATGAGATTTTTTATAAGATCAACCGCAACAAATTTCCGCCTAAAATCCCTTACATCATCTGGGCACTCTTCTCTCTGGTCACCTTATTTACAGGTTATAACCGGTTACAAATAACCAGAGAAAGCTTCATCACCCATATCGGCAGAAATGCTATTTTTTTCTATTTTGCCCAAGGGATCAGTTCTTCTCTGGTGTATTTTATCGTGGTCCAGTTTCAGGAAAATCTGCCGTGGTGGCTCTTGATGATCCTGGTATATGCGATCAATATCGGGCTTGCTTTCTTAATTTCAGGATTTCTGAAAAAGGCAGACGACAGCGGTTGGAAAGTGCTGCAGTTCCTGCGTATGAAAACAGCCGTCAGATAAGAATGCTAATTGGAGCGTCTTCCGCTTCTTGCAATCAGAGCAATGATGATGATCAGCAGGATGGCGCCGCCAACAATATACATCGGGTCAGCATACCATTCTGTCGTGGTAGTGGTGGTACTGTTTGTGGTTACCGCACCGCCGGATGTCGTTTCCTGGGCAAAAGCAGTAAAAGACATCAATAGGGAGAATGCAAATGTCATCAATGCATTTCGTTTACTTTTTAAAATAGCCGTTGTTTCCATTATTTAAATTTTTGTTTGGTTTTAGAACAATAACAAAAAAAGTACCAGTATGATCCGGAATCAAGGCAGAAACATTCCTGCAGTCCGTCAAAAAGTTAATAAAAATAAACTGCTGTCGTATTGCAAATTATTTTAATTTTACGGAAAATTTGATACTATGTTCAAGTTGAAACTTCCTACCGATCCGAGGTGGGCGAATATTGCGGAAGGAAACATTGAAGAAATTTTAACAGACCATGCCTGGTGCGAGCAGAAAGCGGCTACCAATGCCATTGGATTGATCACCATGCTTCCTGAATATCCTGAAATCGTAACGGAACTCCTGGCCATTGCCCAGGAGGAACTTGAGCATTTCGGCCAGGTTCACGAGATCATCAGGAAAAGAGGGTATACCTTCGGCCGTACCCGGAAGGATGATTATGTAAATGAACTGGTAAACTTCATCCAGAAAGGCGGAAACAGGGACGATCTTATTGTTGATAAAATGCTTTTTGCTGCGATGATCGAAGCACGGAGCTGTGAGCGATTCAAAGTGCTTACCGAAAACATAAAAGATGAAGAACTGAGGGACTTTTACAGAGAGCTGATGATTTCAGAAGCCAATCATTATACTACCTTTATCGGTTTTGCAAGACAGCTGGGCAATCCGGAGAAAGTAAATGCCCGCTGGGAGGAATGGCTGGAATACGAAGCAAAGATCATTCAGTCGTACGGAAAAGGAGAAACCATACACGGATAAAAAAACTGACTTTGAAAAAACTGACGTTTGAAAATATTGCCAATTTTTTCCTGAAAAATTTCTTTCAGGGACTCGTGATCATCGGTCCGATCGGGCTGACGATTTTCGTGATCTGGTATGTCGTAACGTCAATTGACAATATCATCCCATCCGTGGCGAAGGAAATCCCGGGGCTGGTTTTTGTTTCTACCATCCTGATTACCGCTCTCCTGGGCTTCCTGGGAAACAAATTTGTGGTCGGAAAATTCTTTTTCGATTCCATGGACCGCCTGCTGGAAAAGACGCCGGGTGTAAAACATATCTACACTCCGACCAAGGATGTGATGTCTTCTTTCGTCGGTGATAAGAAAAAATTCAATGATCCGGTTTGGGTCAAGACCAATGAAAACCCGGAAATATGGAGGATCGGCTTCCTGACCCAGAAAGAGATGGCCGATGTGGAAAAGCATAACTATGTAGCCGTTTACCTGCCTCATTCCTATGCCATTTCAGGCTGGGTGATCGTTACGGAAGAAAAAAACATCAAACCGGTAGTGGGAATGACCGCGGCCTCTGCCATGAAGTTTGCTGTGAGCGGCGGTGTAGCCGGCTTCCATTCAGACGAAAACATCTTCAAAGCACCGGAATAAGTTCCTTTTATTCCCGGTCTCTCAACCGTTTATGTATTAAAACGGATCAACCCGTATTTTTATCCGGAACGGATATTCTCCATTCTGCCCGGCAAGAATTGAGTCGCTGAAATATCTGTCTTTACAGGTTTCTCACGGGTTTTGTCCATGAAAATAAATAAAACGGCCCCGGACACGTTTATCCTATACGGACTTCTGTCCGCACCCATCTTTACAAATAATTTAATCCATATCATCATGAATTTACCGTACGCGGAACCATTCCGCATTAAAATGATTGAGGAAATCCGCCAGTCAACCAGAGAAGAAAGAGAGCAATGGCTCAAAGAAGCCAATTATAACCTGTTTAACCTGAAATCATCCCAGGTCTATATTGACCTGCTGACCGATTCCGGAACCGGAGCGATGTCCGACAGGCAGTGGGGTGCCCTGATGACCGGTGACGAAAGCTATGCCGGATCCCGTTCTTTTGAGCAGCTGCACCAGACCGTCCAGAACATCACGGGGTTCAAATACCTTCTGCCTACCCATCAGGGAAGAGCTGCTGAAAACGTTCTTTTCTCCGTACTGGTAAAGGAAGGCGACGTAGTTCCGGGAAACTCCCATTTCGACACGACTAAGGGACATATTGAATTCAGAAAGGCCCATGCAATCGACTGTACGATTGATGAAGCTTTTGATATCAATGACCTTCATCCTTTCAAAGGAAATATCAACCTTGAGAAGCTGGAAGAGGTTTACAAAAGCCATCCGAAAGAAAACATTCCGTTCTGCCTGATTACCATTACCTGCAACTCTTCAGGGGGCCAGCCTGTGTCTCTGGAAAACATGAAAGCCGTTAAAGAACTTTCCGACCAATACGGGGTTCCTGTCTTTTTTGATTCTGCCAGGTTTGCTGAAAATGCCTATTTCATTAAAAAAAGAGAAGCGGGCCAGGAAAACAGAACGATCAAGGACATCTGTAAAGAAATTTTCTCTTACGGAGACGGAATGACGATGAGCTCCAAAAAGGACGGACTGGTGAACATCGGGGGCTTCATTGCTTTAAACAGTGAAGAGGTATTCAGGAAAGCATCCAATTTTACCATTATCTATGAAGGCTTTATCACCTACGGAGGGATGGCCGGAAGGGATATGGCAGCACTGGCCGTAGGACTTGACGAAGCCACTGAATTCGCTTATCTGGAAAGCCGTATTTCCCAGGTGGAATATCTTGGAAATAAACTGATTGAATACGGAATCCCGGTTCAGAAACCGATCGGCGGCCATGCCGTGTTTATCGATTCGCTGAACTTTCTGCCAAAAGTTGACCGTTCGGAATACCCTGCCCAGACGTTAGGTCTTGAAATTTACAAGGAAGCCGGCATCAGGACTGTTGAGATCGGAACCCTGCTTGCAGACCGCGATCCTCTTACCCGGCAGAACCGATATCCGAAACTGGAGCTGGTACGTCTGGCAATCCCGAGAAGGACTTACACCAACAACCATATGGATTATATTGCGGCGGCCATCAGCAATGTTTATGAAAGGCGTGACGAGATTGCAAAAGGCTACAGGATTACCTGGGAGCCGGACCTGTTGAGGCATTTTACGGTTCAGCTGGAAGAAGCTTAGGTCGTTTTTTCATGTGAGATCTGTTTTTTTAATAAGAACAGACAGGTCAGATCTGGAAAAATCCTCAAAAAAAGCGGGCCCATGTATTTTGTGTCCGCTTTTATTTTTATTCTTTAAAGGATATTACTTTTTAGAAACTTTGTAGAGTTTGCCGCTGTCGGTAATCCCGTAAAGATTGCCGTCCATACCGTTGAGTACATCGCGGAACCTTTCATTCTGGTCCAGCAGCAGGCGTTCTTCCCCAACTACCTTATTATCCTTTATCACGATCCTGTTGATGTGTTTACCGCTAAGGCAGGCAATAAATAAGTTGTTTTTCCATTCAGGGATGCTGCCGGTATAAAAAGTAACCCCACTTGGCGATACCACCGGATCCCAGTAATATACCGGCTGTTCCGTTCCTGCTTTTTGAGTGGTACCATTATTGATTTTTTCACCGGAATATTCGATGCCGTAGGTGACATCACCCCAACCGTAGTTTTTCCCGGGTTGGATCAGGTTGATTTCATCACCGCCCCTCGGTCCCATTTCGATATCCCAGAGCTGTCCTTTTTCATCCATTGCCAACCCCTGCGGATTTCTGATCCCGAAGGCGTAGATTTCCGGCTTATGACCGGTTTTACCGATGAAAGGGTTTCCCGGGGCAGGCTTCCCGTCTCGGGTGATTTTTAAAATTTTCCCTAAATAATTATCCGTTTTCTGCGCATATACCCGGGTCACTTTATCAGATCTTTCTCCGGTGCTCACGAAAAGGTAGCCGTCTTTATCAAAAGCCAGCCTGCTTCCGTAATGCTTATCCCCATCATAGGAAGGCGTGGCACGGAAGATAACCTGCACCTCAGAAACCGACTTCATGTCGGGGGAGAGCTTCCCCTTACCCACTGAGGTCAGGTTTCCGTCGCCAAAAGGTTCGGAAAAAGTAAAATAAATCATGCTGTTGGTCTTAAAATCAGGGTCCAGGGCTACATCCAGCATTCCTCCCTGTCCTTTGTCATCAACTTTCGGAAAGCCTTTAATGCCGGAAACATTTTTTCCGTCTGCCGATACCAGATTGATAAAACCGGATTTTTCGGTAATCAGGAATCTACCGTCCGGCAGGTTAACTATCCCCCAGGGTTTCCCGATATTTTTGTTGATGATTTCTACACTGTAAGCGGTAGCCGTCTTTACAGGAGCAATTCTTGTCTGGCCTTTAAAAGCCGGCTTATAGTCGGTATTAGGCTTCTCTTCCTGCGCGGAAGGCTCACTGGGTTTTCCCTTTCCCTGGCACGAAACCATGATGGCTGCCGAAGAAAGCAAAGCAGATAAAAAAATCTTTTTCATATACATAATAATTTGGTTTACAGTAAAGAGGAAAAATAATGCCATAAAAATTTGCCAATACGGATTTTTATTCTACATTTGTAGAAACAAATACATAATTGTAGAAAATGAAAGAAACAAAACTTACCGATTCGGAAAAGAACCTTATGGAAATTATCTGGGCCAAAGAAAAGGTATTCATGAAAGACATCCTTGAAGCCTATCCGGATCCGAAGCCTGCTACCACCACTATTGCTACGCTTCTTAAAAGAATGCAGAACAAAGACCTGGTAGGCTATACCCTGTATGGAAATTCACGTGAATACTATCCTAAGGTAGCAAAGGGTGAATATTTTAAGGAAGAAATGTCTTCTATGATTGACCGTTTTTTCAATAGCTCTGTTACCCAGTTTGCCTCCTTTTTCACTTCCAATGCAAAACTGTCCCAGAAACAACTGAAAGAACTCCGTGAAATTATCGACCGGCAAATTGACGATAAATGATAACCGTTCTTAACATGATCGTATGCTCTTCCCTGCTGATTGCACTGTATCATCTGGTGCTGGCAAAGGAGAAAATGTACCGGTTCAACAGGTTTTACCTGCTGTTGTCGCTTGCCTTCTCATACACTGTTCCTTTCATCTCAGTCACGATAAAAGCTCCGGAGCAGATCAGCCCTGTGAAAACAGCCGCTAAAACCACCCTGAAAACATTAGATCTCAGTCCGGTACAGGAAAGTTTTAACTGGCCTGACCTTTTTTGGATGATTTACGGAACCGTGACCCTGATCCTTTTTGTAAAAGCTGTCGCATCTTTCGTCAA
>NZ_CAJYMO010000273.1 GCF_913776365.1 uncultured Chryseobacterium sp.
ATCACCCCAGCCGATACGGAGGAGAGTGCAAAATATATTGAAGATTACCTTGCATCACCGGAATCTTTTACCGACGAAAGCTGCAAAGAATACTGCTCGGATGGGAACTATGAAGTGGTCAGCTTTAAAAAAGAAAAAAACGGGGACCCAAAGTCCTGAACAGGCATCAGCCGTTCAGCAATTTTTCCACCTGTATAATAAATTCTGCCTGCGCAGGATTTATTTTTTTACAGGCTTCCTCAGTCCCGAACCATTCCCAGCGGTCGACTTCCGGAATTTCCATTTTCTTTCCCGAGCGCGGCGGCCAGTCAATCATAATTGTGTTGCTTTTCAATCCGGAAGTTCCGATATCCTGTTCCAGCGCCCAGGCGTATACCGTCTTGCCGGCCTTCTGCCTTACCGGTTGCAATTCTATGAATTCACCCTTTACCGACTGACCGGTTTCTTCCCTGAATTCAATGATGGCCCGCTGCAGGAGGTCTTCCCCTTCTTCAGGCTCCCCTTTCGGAATGGACCAGGCGCCCTCGTCTTTATTTTTCCAGAAAGGCCCGCCCGGATGAACCAGGAAATAACAGATTTTGTTTTCTTTTCTTTTAAACAGCAACAGGCCCGCGCTTTTTTTCATCATAATTAATATGTAGTGATCGTGATGCTGACAAATATACTGAATAATTCCGTGATCTTTCCTGAATACATCAGGAGGAATCAGGCACAAAACCTGGGGACCGGGCAAAAGACCTGATTCATCCGTACAGAAGGTTATTGATCAGGTGGAAAGGTCCGGAGACCGTCAATTACCGGAAGTTCGATGTATAATCAGGTATGCGGTCAGTAGAATTGATTTAAGCTCATTTACTACAGGATGCCTGATGATCCGGCATGAGCTGAATTCGAATGGATTTTGGCTAAAGCCGGAGGTATACTGCTATCATGATATCGGGCTGAAACCCGATGCGATTGATGGATGCAACTGATTTATTGTGAACTCAAATCAGTGACCGGATTAATAAGGAAGGAAGCCGGAAGTTCCTTTTGCCGGAGTAACGGTCGGCAGTCTTGTATGGGAAATGATCAGATTGCTTTCTCTAAAGAATAATGCTGCTTAGAAATCCCTGATTACCTTTCTGTTTTTTATTTTATATAAAACAAATAATGTTGAATTTTAGTTAAATTACCGGAAACAAGCTGCTTCTGCAGTGCTTATCGTATGCAGTGATTTGAAGACAGCTTCTGCGGAGCATATGTTTATTCCATCATCTTTTTAGATCTTATAGGAAGTTGAGCCGGAAGAAATGCTATACGATGGAAAAAAATGCTTGAAATATACAATTCCCTAACGTTGTACCGGCAGTCATTATATTCTGATTATGGTCATGCCACAAAATTAATATCTTACCCAACTTCTGATACTGAACCATCAGGAGAACCATAGTTGTCGGAAAAACACAGCCTGTGGATTTGGCAGGAAGCTGCAATTCATCAGCCGGTGCGGATGATGTTACCGGTGCTAAAAATCAGATACTTATCATAAAAGGTTAAAGCGAAACAGATCAGTGGATGAGGAAATGTCCGGAATGAGGACCGGAGCCGGTATTTCAGTGCACCTGTTTCTGTCTTCAGATAAAATAATGAAAACCAGAAAATTAATCAGCAGATTTTTATGCCGGCTGCAAAATCAGGCAGGATTGCGGTCTTATGATGCATCCGGACTCTGCCAATGGCAGCACTCACTTTTCTTATAATACCGCTTCATATTTATTGTCCCAAATAAAGATTTTATCAGGAAAAGGGATTATCTTTAGGCACTTTTTAATAAATGACTGTATATGATCAATGAAGTAAAGACCAACAGCCGGAATTACACGGTCCCGCTGATTACCATTACGCTCTTATTTTTTATGTGGGGATTCATCACCTGTATGAATGACATCCTGATCCCCTATCTGAAGCAACTTTTCAAACTGACCTTTTTCGAATCGATGCTGGTCCAGTTCTGTTTCTTCGGAGCTTACTTTATCGGTTCCCTGATTTATTTCCTGATTTCCACTACCAAAGGCGATCCCATCGACAAAGTAGGCTATAAAAAGGGAATCCTTTTCGGGATCTTCCTCGCGGCACTGGGATGTGTGCTGTTTTATCCGGCTGCCAGCCTGGCTTCCTACGGTTTGTTCCTGGGAGCGCTGTTTATCCTGGGGCTTGGGTTCACGGTACTCCAGATTACGGCCAATGCTTACGTTTCCCTGTTGGGACCGGAAGACTCCGCATCGAGCCGGCTGAACATGACGCAGGCTTTCAACGCTTTCGGAACCACGATTGCCCCGGTTTTGGGCGGACACCTCATCTTTGAGCTGTTTTCCGCACCGGACGGATCCTTCAGCGCTGCCGCCACCAAAATTCCGTATCTTATCTTTGCAGCCATTCTGATCCTTGTCGCTTTGCTGATTTCGCGGGTAAAGCTTCCTGACTTTCAGGTAAAAAGCGAAGAAATTGTAAAAGGTTTCGGCGCCCTGCAGCACAACCACCTGAAATTCGGGGTCCTGGCCATGTTCTGCTATGTCGGCGGCGAAGTTGCGGTAGGAAGCTTTATCATCAGCTTCCTGGAGCAGCCCCAGATCACCAACCTTTCTGAAGCCGTGAGTAAGAACTACCTTTCCCTGTACTGGGGCGGTGCCATGATCGGACGTTTCCTGGGAGCCATTTCCCTGAACCATTCGATCAGCCAGGGCAAAAAAGCCTTATACATGCTGGGAGCAGCCACGCTGGTATTCCTGGTGATCTTCAGTATTGTAGACCTCACGTTTGCACAGATCTCCTTTTTCCTGGTGTTTATTGCGCTGAACTTCATTGCTTTCTTTATCGGAAAATCGGCTCCGGCCAGGACGTTATCCATCTTTGCCGGTGTTAATGTAATCCTGCTGATCTCCGCTATGCTGAACCATGGCGAAATGGCCATGTACAGCATTCTGGGCATCGGGATTTTCAATTCCATCATGTTCTCCAATATTTATACGCTGGCGATTTCCGGACTGGGCAAATACACCAGCCAGGGTTCGTCGCTGGTGGTAATGGCCATCCTGGGCGGAGCGATCGTTCCGATCTTCCAGGGATACCTGGCAGATGTTTTCGGCGTGCAGCACTCATTCATCATTCCGGTATTCTGCTTCCTGGTGATCCTGATTTTCGGTGCCTACTGCACCAAGTATCTCGGCCATGTAAAACAGGATGCCGAT
>NZ_CAJYMO010000274.1 GCF_913776365.1 uncultured Chryseobacterium sp.
TTTCCTTTCGTGATGGTCAACAGCATTTCCGGATATTCGGATTCCCACCTGATTGCAGGACTTGAAATCGGAGAAGATAATATCTTTGTCCATAATCATGTTTTCCAGGCTTCAGGCCTTATTGAGCACCAGGCACAAAGCGTAGCCCTTCATACCGGGTACTCTTTTTACCTGTTGGGGAAAGAAGCCCCAACGGGTTATATCGGAGCCATCAAATCTTTTGAGGCCGTCCGGTTACCTGAAGCAGGAGATGTTCTGGAAACGGAAGTGAAGATCCTGAATGAGGTCATGGGTGTAACGCTAGTGGATGCCGTAACGAAGTTAAACGGACAGGTAATTGCCACTGCACAGATGAAAACGGTAGTAAAATAACAGTTGGATCATCCGGCTGCCTACGGACATAAAAAGAAAAAAAATGGAAATCAGGGAAGATAACATCATTAATATTCATCACTTTCTCCCGCACCGTGAGCCGATGCTGATGACGGATTATATCCTGGAATTAACCCCGGAAAAAGTGGTCACCTCCTTTGTTATTTCCCCGGATAACATCTTTGTCCATAACCATGAGTTTGCCGAGGCCGGCCTGATTGAAAATGCAGCCCAGACCTGCTCTTCCATTCTCGGGCAAAGTTTCTTTGAGAAACCTGAAGCCGATACGAAAGTGATCGGCTTCATTACCAATATCAAAAAAATTGAAATATCCGGGTTGCCCAAAGTCGGGGATACCATTATTTCCAGAGCATCCCTGATTTCGCAGTTCGAGAACATCTGCCATATTTTTTGTGAAACCTTCAACGGGGATGAGCTGCTGATCCGCGCAGAAATCAATCTTTTTATCCAGGAAATAAAACACTGAACCCATGAAAAAACAAGACCTTCCCCAGGACGAAAGCAACCTGAAATCGGCTAATATGACCGAAGTCCTGTATGTAACGGATGAAAATGATAATTACACTACGGCCAACAGTATCGGCTGGGATGCCAAAAAAGCAGCCCTGGAAGAATCCATGGAACTGATCAGTGAAAGGATTGAAGACGCCAGGCAGCAGGTAGCCCGGGGCCAGGCAAGCCCCATCGTCTATTTTATGGAGCTTAATAAAATGGATATGCAGGTACTGGCTGCCTATGCCGGAATATGGCAATGGCGCGTGAAAAGGCATACCAAACCAAAAATATTCCGGACACTAAGCGAATCCGTACTGAAAAAATATGCCGGTGCTTTCGGTATTTCAGTGGATGAATTAAAAAATTTCAGCGGAAAGTAAGAAGATTTCTTCAGGAATTCCTGAGCATCAAATATAATAAAATCACCGGTCTTTCCCACGGTAAAAAGATAAAAACGGCAGATGAAACACAGGGTTTCCGTCTGTTATGTAAAGAACCAATAAGTTGCGCGAATGAAACTTAATTTTGAACACCACCAGACCGCTCACTGCGAGAACGGTGTTGCCTCCAATTTACTGCTTAACAAAGGCCTGAAACTCAGTGAACCTATGATTTTCGGCATCGGGTCCGGACTTTTTTTTGTATACCTTCCTTTTCTGAAAGTCAATTTCGCTCCCGGATTCAGTTACCGGCCGATGCCCGGTGCTATTTTCAGCAAGGCAGCCAAAAGGCTCGGTATTAAAATTAAAAGGATAAAATTTTCCGATCCGGGAGAAGCCCAGAGAGCCCTGGAAAGAAACCTTGAAAATAATATTCCGACAGGACTGCAGGTAGGCGTTTTCAACCTTACTTATTTCCCTGAAGAATATAAATTCCATTTCAACGCCCACAATCTCGTGGTATACGGAAAAGAAAACGGGAAATTTCTCATCAGCGATCCGGTGATGGACTATGTTACCACGCTCTCAGAAGCTGAACTGGAGAAAGTCCGGTATGCGAAGGGTGCATTACCGCCGAAAGGCCATATGTACTATCCTACCTTTATCCCTGAAAATGTAAATCTGGAAGAAGCCATAAAAAAAGGGATCAGGGATACCTGCAAAAATATGCTGGCCCCGGTTCCCATCGTAGGGGTGAAAGCCATCCGCTGGGTCGCCAAAAGCATCCCGAAATGGGCAGAGAAAAAAGGTTCTAAAACCACTAATCATTATCTGGGGCAGCTGATCAGGATGCAGGAAGAAATCGGGACCGGCGGCGGCGGATTCAGGTTCATCTACGGAGCTTTCCTCCAGGAAGCAGCCGTTATCCTGAACAACAGCCAACTGAAGGATCTTTCTAAAGAAATTACCGCCATCGGTGACCTTTGGAGGGATTTTGCGGTGGATATCGCCCGGGTCTATAAAAACAGGAACTCGAAAAGTGACATCTACAATGAGCTTTCGAAATCCATGCTCCATATTGCCGATCTGGAAGAAGCTTTTTACAAAAAACTGAAAAAAGCGATCTGATGATGGACAGGTATATTATTGAAATCAGAAATCTCTATAAGAAATACAAAAACGCAGAAGAATTTTCTGTAAATGACATCTCCCTGAATATAGACCGCAATGAAATTTACGGAATCCTGGGACCTAACGGTGCCGGAAAGACCACCCTGATTTCCATGCTTTCCGGGCTGATCAAACCCACTTCCGGATCCTTTAAGATCAACGGACTTTCTCCTCAGAAAGACGGATCCAGGTTACGGCAGATTATCGGGATTGTTCCGCAGGAATATGCACTTTATCCCACTTTGACGGCAAGGGAGAACCTGATGTTCTTCGGGAGCCTGTATGGCCTGAGCCATAAAAAACTCAAAACGGCCATCGAAGAATCCCTGGAGATCATGGGCCTGTCTAAATTTGCCGATAAAAAAGTAGAGCAGTTTTCCGGAGGTATGAAACGGCGCTGCAACCTTATTGCAGGAACCCTTCATCATCCGAAGGTGCTTTTTCTGGATGAGCCTACCGTTGGTGTGGATGTACAATCTAAAAAAGTGATTATCGATTTCCTTCAGGAACTGAATAAGAACGGTACGTGTATCATCTACACTTCCCACCATCTTTCGGAAGCTGAAGAATTCTGTACCAGGATCGCTATCATCGACCACGGGAAAATCCATGCTACGGGAACACCGGAGGAACTCGTTGAGAAAGTATCCCATGCCGAAAACCTTGAGGATGTCTTTATTTCATTAACCGGAAAAGAACTGCGGGATGTTGTATAAATTGTGGAGAAGCTTTATTAAGGAAATCCTTCTGCTGAGAAGGGATATCGGGGGAATCGTCATTATTTTCGTGATGCCGCTGCTGCTGATCATTACCATTACCCTGATTCAGGATTCCACCTTCAAAAACCTGGAAGGCACCAGAATTCCGGTGATCTTCATCGATAATGACCGGTCTGAAGTTTCAAAAAGCATCCGTCAGGAACTCGAAAACAGCAAAACCTTCGATCTGCTGACAAACTACAACGAAACCTCTGCAGAAAAAGCCGTATTTTCAGGAGATTACCAGATGGCGATCGTAATTCCGGCAGACCTGACGAAAGATATCGATTCCAACGTAGAATCCAAGGTGCAGGCCATTGTAAGTTCTTTTGGCGTGGAAACGGAAACCGCCCCGGTTCCGGAAAAGGTTTCGAAGGCAAAAGACATCCATCTTTATTTCGATCCCGCCACCAATATCGCGTTCAAGAACAATGTGATGAACTCCATCAATAAAATGGTTTTTGAAATCGAAAACAAGAAAATTTACAAAGCCTTTCAGGAACAGCTGGGAACCACTGAAGATTTGGGAAAGAGCAAAAGCCTGATCGGGTTTAAGGAAATCACTCCGAAAAAGGGCATAAAAGAGACGCTGCCGAATTCTGTTCAGCACAATGTTCCTGCCTGGGCGCTGTTTGCCATTTTCTTCATTGTAGTCCCGTTATCCATCAATCTTGTAAAAGAGAAGAGCCAGGGAACCAGTGTCAGGGCCAGAATCAGCCCAACGCCTTACTTTGTCCATATTTTAGGCAAGACCTTCACCTATCTTATCATCTGTGTGATCCAGTTCCTGCTGATGGTGGCCGTTGGGATTTACCTTTTCCCTTATATGGATCTTCCTCAGTTTGACGTTACCGGGAAAATGTTCCCGCTTATTGTGGTAACGGTATTTGCAGGGCTCGCCGCCATCGGCTTTGGTGTTCTGCTGGGTACGGTGGCAGACACCCAGGAACAGTCGGCCCCGTTCGGTGCAACTTCTGTCGTTGTCCTGGCTGCCATAGGTGGAATCTGGGTTCCGGTCTTCCTGATGCCTGAATTTATGCAGACCATTGCCGGCTTCTCCCCGATGAACTGGGGACTGAATGCTTATTATGACATTATCCTGCGCAACAGCAGCATCGGCGGCATTGCCAAAGAACTCATTTTCTTATTTTTATTTTATATTGTGATGGTGCTTGTTTCATTATTTTATGAACGTAAGCTCCATAATGTATAATGCATATCCTTGCTGTCTGCGGGCAGCTTTATTTATCGAAGAGAAACCATATGGAGTCTAAAGAAAACCTCATCAGCTGTACCGAAGAAGTACGGGTACGGTTCAATGAAACCGATCCGCTGGGAATCGTATGGCACGGCCATTACATCGTTTATTTCGAAGACGGAAGAGAAGCTTTCGGAAGGGAACATGGCCTGACGTATCTCGATATCCAGGCAGCAGGCTATGTGACGCCTATCGTGAAAAGCACCTGTGAACATTTTCTTCCTCTCAGATACGGGGAAACCTTCAGAATTGTCACTACTTTTATCAATTCCACGGCAGCAAAGCTGATGTACCGGTACGAGCTTTTTAACAAAGACAATAAACTGGTCTGTTCAGGAGAAACCATTCAGGTCTTCCTGGATGCTGACAATAATTTGTGTTTATACAATCCTGTGTTTTTCCAGGACTGGAAAGATAAAATGGGACTACCGTGAGAAAGGATGTTTATATCAGCGGTTACAACTGCATTACCCCATTGGGGTTCGATGCAGAATCCAATTGGAGGGCCCTGGCCGAAGGAAAATCCGGTGTATGCTTTACGCAGCCTGCGGACAGCCGGGAAGCTTTCTATGTTTCGGCCATCAGTAATGAACGGCTGAAAGCCGAATTTGAAAAGCAGTTCCCCGGACAGCATGCCTCCCGGCTGGAAAAAATGTTGCTGCTCAGCCTTAAACCTCTGGCGGAAAGACATACAATTTCAGAAAACACAGCGCTTATCGTATCTACAACAAAAGGAAATATCAGTCTTTTAAAGAACCAGCCTGCATTACCCGAAGGGGTTTTTCTTTCCGGCATGGCTCAGAAGATCGCTGCTTTTTTTGGTTTCAAAACTAAACCGGTCGTTGTCTCCAATGCCTGTGTTTCCGGAGTGATGGCCATCGCCGTAGCCAAAAATATGATCCGGACAGGAAAATACAAAGATGCATTCGTCATTGCCGGTGACGAGGTTTCGGAATTTGTGCTTTCCGGCTTCAATTCCTTCCAGGCGCTTGCAGACGGCCCATGCAGGCCTTATGATAAAAACCGCAACGGAATCAACCTTGGTGAGGCCGCCGCCGCCGTTTACATGACTTCAGAACCGGACGGGAATGAACAATTCAGTTTTAAAGTGTCAGGCGATTCCGCGATAAATGATGCGAACCATATTTCCGGGCCTTCCAGAACAGGCGACGGATTGTTCGCCAGCATCCGCAATGCGATGGACGAAGCTCAGGTTTCTTCGGAAGATATCGACTTTATTTCAGCCCACGGTACCGCTACACTCTATAATGATGAGATGGAATGCATCGCTTTTCACAGGATGGACATGCAGCATATCCCCCTGAACAGCATGAAGGGATATTACGGCCATACCCTGGGCGCTTCCGGGCTGCTCGAAAGCATCATGGCCATGGAAAGCGCCCTGAAAAACATGCTGATTCCGTCTAAAAATTTTAAAGATCCCGGCACCTCGCAGCCCCTCAATATCATTAAGGAAAACAAGACCGCCGACATCAGGTATATTCTGAAGACCGCTTCCGGATTCGGCGGCTGTAATGCGGCTGTTGTTTTGGAAAAGACACTGAATTAAGATTGGTAAAATATCATTAATTTATTATCAAACCAATTCTGCTGTATGGAACATTTTGTCACGGATATCAATGATTTAGATTCAGAGAAGACCTATACTTACAAGGAATACCTTTTATGGAAATTCAAGGAAAGAGTAGAGCTTATTAAAGGAAAAATTTTCAGAATGAGCCCTGCACCAAGTATCAGTCATCAGAATATTTCCAGGAATATCAACAAAGTTCTCGATCATTATTTTTTCGGTGAACCCTGCAAAGTTTTCTATGCTCCATTGGACGTTTTGCTTCCCGATAAGAAAAACCTTCAGAAGAAAATGACATTTTTACCGTGGTACAGCCGGATCTTTGCGTCATCTGCGATTACGAAAAAATTGCAGACGGTAAAAAATGCACCGGTGCTCCTGATCTGGTCATTGAAATCTTATCTTCCCGGCAATTCCAAAAAGGAAATGGATTATAAGTTCGATCTTTATCAGGAAGCCGGTGTACAGGAATACCGGCTGGTTTACCCGGAAGAAAAATCCATTAATATCTTTGTTTTGAAAGATGACGGATATATCGGCCTTAAGCCCATATCTGAAGGCCGGATTTTAACCTCATCCCTTTTTCCTGAAGTACAGGCAGAGGTAGATAAGATATTTGTATAAGAACTTCCCGGTAAGGGCATCAGACACACCTTGTTTTTAGAAAAAATATAGATAATAATTTTGTATTTTTGATGGACTTAAGTTTAAAAAATGGAATCTACTTTAGAAATCAGGAAAAGAATTCACGGGTTCATTGATACCGGGGATGAAAGGATCCTGCGTATTTTCAATGGGATTATGGATACTGAAGAGCAGGAAAAAGACCAACCGCCTGTTCCAGAATGGTTCTATGAAAAACTTGATAAGAGAAAAGAAAAATACATCAGTGGAGAAGCAAAATCATTTACCTGGGAAGAAATAAAAGCGAAGGAATGAATACAGAGAGGCTTATATCCGCAATTTCCTTATATCATTATTTTTGATGTGATCGATGATAAATTAGTTATACTATCGGTTTTCAACACTCATCATAATCCGGAGCGAAAGCCTTAATCTCTTTTTTAAATATATTCATGAAGAAAACAGATACCTGCCTCATCGAAAATTCAAAAATTATGCTGAATACCGAAATTGTTTTTGAATCTCCTGCTGCCAATTTTTCAGATTTCGCCAAAGAAGCTTATAAAAGCCTGGAACTGGGTTATCCTAAATTTCATAAAATGGACAACCTGAGCAAACTTGCTTTCCTGGCCTCTGAAATGATTTTAAAGGATGAAGACCACAGCCGTACCGCGCTGGTCTTTGCCAACAGGTCCTCCAGCCTGGATACGGATTTCAGATACCAGCAGAGCATCAATTCAGAAGAAAACTATTTTCCCAGCCCGGCCGTATTTGTGTATACCTTACCCAATATCTGTGTCGGTGAAATCAGCATCCGCCACAGGATGCAGACCGAGAATGCCTTTTTCGTCCTGGATGAATTTGACGAAGATTTTCTCAACACTTATTCAGCACAGATTTTGCATTCAGGGAAGGCCGACCGTGTCCTGTGCGGCTGGGTAGAACTATATCAGGAAAGTTACAAAGCTTTTGTATATTTGCTGACCAACTAATATAACAATTTAACGATATAACAATGTAACAATGATTTGTAGTCATCCATTGGTAAATTGGTAGACTGCTGGATTGGTACATTAAAATAATTTTTATGGAAAACTTAAGAGAAGAATTAAAACACAAAATCATCGAAGTCCTTAATCTTGAAGATATTGCCGTAGAGGAAATCCAGGATACCGATCCGCTTTTCGGAGGCGGGCTGGGTCTTGACTCCATCGACGCACTTGAACTGATCGTTCTTCTGGATAAGGAATACGGAATTAAACTCGCCGATCCCAAGAAAGGAAAAGAAATCTTTACTTCCATCGATACGATGGCAAAATACATCGAGGAAAACAGAACAAAATAAGTTAATATACCAATGTATCAATGTAACAGTTTATCAATCATTAGAATATGACACTGTTACATTGTTACATTGATACATTGTTACATTT
>NZ_CAJYMO010000275.1 GCF_913776365.1 uncultured Chryseobacterium sp.
AACTGCAGTTTTGTAATTAAAGCCCAGGCTGTTGAAGTAGGAACCACAGGAATAAGAGATAATCTTGTTTTAAGCAGATTTTTCCAGACCGGCGAAGTTACTTTCGACGATGACGGGCTGAAAGACTGGTTTGAAGACCCTTATGACCCTTCATTCAGGGAGGGAGCCCTGATGAATAAATCCGAAAGAGAGGAGTACGATAAGGAATTTCCCGACCACCCGCTTTCCGTGGTTCGCCGCCTGATTCACAAAGCCCTGAAGGAAATGGTATTAAATGATGACATAAAACATCTGCCTGCTTTCGATAAATAATAAAAATTAACGGCAAAAACAGAGTGCGTATGAAATATTACCGCTCTGTGTCTTTATGTCCTTTTTTTCACTAACTTAGTCATGTTATTTACTGAAAAACAAGGCATCACCCAATAGTATGGCAGAAAAACTTTACTTCATCAAGACCAATCCGGTTGTGGCAAAAATCAATTTATACAATAAACTCTGCCGCGAAGAAGAGCATGTTCTCCAATTTCTCCAGGATGATAAAAAAACAAGCCTTGAGCTCATCAAGAAAAAAACACTTCATCATATAGACGATATTTCAGAAGAAGAGCTGCTGGATATTTTCAGGTGGTTTGAGGCCAAATGCAATACGGATCCCGAAGAATTGCAAGCGCAGTTATTTACTCACGGGATCGATATATTCCATGAGATTTCCGGTGCATCGGACGTGGAAGCTTTCCACCGGATCCTGTCGGATTATAAGAAACATGCAAACACAATCCTCGGCTGTAAAATGGATTCTGAAGTTTTTAATCCATTCCTCATCTACGGGATCTTTTTTTCAGGGATGATCAATAAAAACGGTGAAACAGATTTTCATTTTGATTACCTGAAATCCGGTTATTCAAACCTTTATTCCCTTGCTGAAACCGCTTATCAGGAAAATAAATCTAATATGCCAAAACCGGAGATGCACCGTCATTTTTCCGAACTGTATGATTCCACTAAATTTTACAAAGGAAATATTATAATACTCCACCGTGTGTAGCGAGGTATTTCTTTTCACAGATTTGAAAAAATTTCTATATTTGCAGCAATGAAGCAGCTCAACAATATCTTACGATTGCCTTTTTTCAGCAATTATTATTACCCGGCCTATGGTTCGGGAAAGCTTCTATAGATATATTTCAGTAAACATTCAACTAGAATAATAGAAAACCCGGACCTCTCGTCCGGGTTTTTTCATATATAAAATTCAAAAAAATGATCCGTACACTAAAAGAAAACGTAGAAATTATGCTGCCGCCAAACGGTCTGGAATTAAAATTTCAGCAGGCCGCAGAAGAAAACAGGAAACTCATCATCAAGATAGGTTTTGATCCTACCGCTCCCGACCTGCACCTTGGGCATGCCGTCGTCCTGAAAAAGCTAAAGCAGTTTCAGGAGCTGGGCCATCAGGTTGTGATCGTCGTCGGAAGCTTTACAGCAAGAATTGGGGATCCGACCGGGAAAAATAAAGCCCGGCAACCCTTAAATGCTGAAGAGGTGAAGCACAATGCAGAAACCTATATCAGCCAGCTTGCCAAAGTAATCGATGTTGAAAAAGCAAAAATAGTATTCAATTCCGACTGGCTGGATGCGCTGCCTTTTTCAGAAGTCGTTCAGCTCTTGTCTAAAGTAACGGTGGCGCAGCTGCTGCAGCGGAACGATTTCAGCAAAAGATTTACCGAAAATATCCCAATTGCCATGCATGAGCTGGTATACCCGATTCTTCAGGGATTCGATTCGGTACAGATTGAATGTGATATAGAGATGGGCGGAACGGATCAGCTGTTCAACTGTACCATGGGGAGACAGCTGCAGGAAAACCACGGAAGATCTCCGCAAATCGTGATGTGCATGCCGCTGCTTAAAGGCCTGGACGGGAAAGAAAAAATGAGTAAATCTTTGAACAATACAATCGGATTAACAGATACCCCGAATGAAATGTTCGGCAAAACCATGTCTATCCCGGATACTTTGATCACTGAATTCATCGACCTTACCTCCGATCTTTCCGGTGAAGAAAAAGAAAACCTGAAGCTCAGCATTACAAACGGTGAAAATCCAATGAATATTAAAAAGCTGATCGCCAAAAATATCATTACGCAATACCACGATCCTGAATCTGCGGAACAAGCTGAAACGTTTTTCACGAACCAGTTTCAAAATAAAAATGATGGTGAAAAAGTGTTTGAGCCGGTTTCTTTAAGTTCATTGAATCATCGTCAGGAAAGCATGACTCTTGCAGAACTCTGCCATCAGCTGAAAAACAAAGAAAGCAAGTCTTTTATCCGTAGGCTCATTACCAACGGCGGGATTCAGATCAATCATCAGAAAATAACTAATCCCGATGAAAAAGTTGCAGTAACCAAAGGAACAAAAATCAAGATCGGGAAGAGAAGTTTTTTTGAACTTTTGTAAATACCGGATTTTCAGAGGCAATTTTTTGATATATTCGTCAGGCCAAAAATTAATAAAAAATAAAGGATATGAGCTACATCATGGTCGATATAGAATCGGACGG
>NZ_CAJYMO010000276.1 GCF_913776365.1 uncultured Chryseobacterium sp.
AGAAGGCTGGATAAAGACCATGAAAAGACACCTGAAAGTCAGGTATATTGGATATTATGGCAAAATTGTCAAATTATCCTCAATAAAATCAGATAAATAATACAAATCTTTTTTAAACATACTCTAAGAATGAATGATTAATTTTGCTGAAATTCTTAACTATGAAAAAACTTGTTATGTTTCTTTTCCTCTCGCTGTCAGTAGCGGCATGGGCACAAAAGGCAGAGGTAATCAAGCTAAATCAGAATATCAAAGACAAATTTTCCCGTACGAAATCCCTGACGGTAATTGATAACAGGCAGGATAAAAATATCGGAACGGTAACCTACAAGGGAGAACCGGTAGACATTAAATTTTCCGGCAGCGACCTGAAAAGTGAGGTTGAAAGCTGGTTTGCAGAAGATAATAAAACCAGGGGAAACAATGATATTGTATTATTGCTGGAAGAAATCAAGGTCAGCGAGTTCACAGAGACCCGTCTTACCAAAGCCAAAGTAAGGATCAGCAGTTTCATCAACCGTAACGGAAAGTATTATTTCATCAACCGGTATAACAACACCCTGGATTTCAATCCTAAGGTGACTCCAAATGTTCCCAGGACGATTTCCATTGCCTTATCCACCATACTGTCTACTTTGATCAATGATTCCTACTCCCATATCGCATTCAGCACACCGGTTGCAGAATCTGAGCTGGATCATTATGAAACCATTGCCAGCAGGAACATCAGATACCTGAACGTTCCGGAGCTTACTCCAGGCGTCTATACCGATTTCCGGTCCTTTTACCTGCAGAAACCAAAAGAAGGATACTATGTCGACAAAAATAAAAAAGGAAAAGTAACAGGAGTAAAGAATGCAGAACATCTTACCGTCTCGGGGGAAGAAATCTTCGGATATGTGGAAGACGGAAAGGCGTACCGCCTGACACCGGTAGGCTTTCTGGAAATGCAGAAAGATGATAAAGGCTATTATGTAGTCTCTTCCAGGCTTGAACTTTTTCCGCCGCAGAATAACAGTGGCATGATGATCGGCGCTATGGCCGGAGGAATGGTGGGAGCCCTGATCGGTGCAGCCATCGATTCATCCGGTTCAGCTAAAAGAAGGCCGGATACGGAACTGTCCAATGTATACATCGATCCTCTTACCGGTGAATATAGTTTTTGACTTAACTAAATTTTTAAATAAAATTTCTTAAAAATCTTTACCTATCGGATTCTGTTTTTTGCCAGCCGGCAATTCCGTAATTTTGAATACCTATTACAAAATAATAATACCAACCTATGAACAAAATATTTGTTTTTTTACTCTTTTCAGCTTTTTTATCTGCTCAGAAAACGGAAACCATCAATCTATCGAGGTCTCCCAAAGACAACAGGAATTTTATCAGGACCTTCACGGTGAAGGATCAGCGTCCTGATAAAAATATCGGAAGCGTCACCGATCACAGAAAAGAAGTGAAGGTGGCATTTGAACACGATGCCGTTACAGATCTTCAGAATTGGGTGGGACAATCCAAAACGATGCAGGGAAAAAATGATCTGGTCCTGTTGCTTGAAGATCTGAAAGTTTCAGAAGAGCAGAATGAGCAGTCTTCTGTCGGTAAGCTCCAGCTCAGGGCAAGCACCTTTATAAAAAAAGCAGACGGATATCATTTCCTGTACAGGAAAGATACGGCAACTACAGTTTCCTCCCGAGTTAATCCCTTTGTAGCACAGAATCTCGCAAGAAAATTCACCATGATCCTTTCAGACTTTCTGGAAGATTCATATAAACGGGAAGCCTGGGAACCGAGCGTTCCGGAACAGGATCTTCCGCGTTATGCTGAAGTACTTACGGATCAGCTCGATATCCTGAAGGCAGACGAACTGAAAGACGGCGTATACAAAGATTATCAGAGTTTCTTCAATCATCGTCCGGAACCAGGCTTTGTGCTGGAAACTGATTCTAAAGGGGTAGTGACCAAAGCGGTAAACGGCAAGGATAAAACGGCAATCCGCCGCTTTTATGCGTTTGTACATAACGGCGTGGCCTACAAAATTATTCCCGTAGGCTATGCTGAAATTTTAAAAAGTGATCAAGGTCTTTTCATTGAGGTGAAAAAAGCGGAACTCTTTCCCGAATCATCCAATGGTGCCATGATCGGTGTCATGGCCGGAGGTTTGATCGGTGGCGTCATTGGTGTGGCAATAGATGCCGGAGCCCAAAGCAGGAGAAACAGAGTTCCGGAACAGGAAGTTTACCTTGACCCGCTTACAGGGCAATATATTTTGCCTGATGGATTTAAATAAACTAAAAAGAGAGACCTGTGCGTCTCTCTTTCTCTTTCTTTTTCTTTTTTTATTTCTGATCCGTAGAATAGGAATACGGAAAGTCCCTTTCATCCGTACCCCGGTCTTTATCCGGCTGGGAAGCCATTTCAAAATTGAGCTGAGCTCCTTTCATTAATTCCTGGTGGCTGAGCCAGTTTCTGGTGTACTTTTTTCCGTTGAATTCCATCGATTGTACAAACCGGTTACTATCATTATTGCGGGCAGCATTGATCTCTATATGCTTTCCGTTTTCCAAATGGACCGTTGCTTTTTTAAACAGAGGGGCACCCAGAACATACTGATCCGTTGCGGGAGTAACAGGATAAAAACCAAGCGCTGAGAAAATATACCATGCTGAAGTTTGCCCGTTGTCCTCATCGCCGCAATAACCGTCCGGAGTAGGCTGGTAGAGGCGGTTCATGGTTTCCCGCACCCAATACTGCGTTTTCCACGGTTCACCGGAATAATTGTACAGGTAAATGATATGCTGTGCCGGCTGGTTTCCGTGGGCATACTGTCCCATATCCGCATTCACCATTTCCTGGATCTCATGAATGGTCGATCCGTAATACGAATCATCAAAAACAGGTGGCAATTCGAAGACCTGGTCCAGTTTTTTTGAAAATTTTTTCCTTCCGCCCATCAGTTTGGCCAGGCCTTCAATATCCTGGAATACCGACCAGGTGTAATGCCAGGAATTTCCTTCCGTAAAGGCATCGCCCCACTTAAAAGGATTAAAAGGAGCCTGGAAGCTTCCGTCACGGTTTCTTCCGCGCGCCAGTTTGGTTTCGGGATCCATTACTTTTTGGAAATTCTGGGAACGACGGTAATATTCTTTCCATTCGGATTCCGGTTTCCCTAAAGCTTTTCCCAGTTGGGCAATGGCGAAATCATCGTAAGCATATTCCAGCGTCCGCGCTGCATTTTCATTGATTTTTACATCATAGGGAACATAGCCGAGTTCTTTGTAATACTGAATGCCTAATCTTCCCGTTGCCTGCGGACCTTCGTTATTGGCCCCGTGGAGCAGAGCCTGATATAAAGTCTCAATATCATAGCCGCGTAAGCCTTTCAGGTATGCATCGGCCACCACGGAAGCGGAATTGTTGCCGATCATAATATCGGAATAGGAGGGGCTCGACCATTCGGGAAGCCAGCCGCCTTCTTTGTAATCGTTAATCAACCCTTTCTGCATTTCAACGTTTATGTTGGGATAAACCAGGTTCAGGAAAGGGTAGAGGGCTCTGAAAGTATCCCAGAAACCGGTCCCTGCAAACCGGTAACCGGCTTCCGTTTTCCCTGAATACGGACTGTAATGAACGATTTCTCCTTCTTTGTTGAATTCGTACATTTTATGAGGAAAGCAGAGCATCCTGTACAGGCAAGAGTAGAAAGTACGCATCTGATCGACGGTTCCTCCCGCAACTTCTACTTTTTTCAGTTTTTCATTCCAGGCCTGTTTGGCTTTTCTGAAGGTATCATCGAACGAATCCTGATCCAGTTCCCGCTGCAAATTCAGTTCTGCCTGTTCGGGACTGATGAACGAAGAAGCTACTTTAAGGTTTACTTTTTCACCCTTTTTCGTGGCAAAACCAACGACGGCTCCACAGTGGTCGCCTGTAATTTCAAGCACATACTTCACAAAATCCTTATCCTTCCACGCTGAATATTTTACGAATGGCTTATCGGCATAGATGACAAAGTAATTTTTGAAGCCGACAAGTTTTCCCCTCGAATATCTTGTGGAATAACCAACGATTTTCTTTTCGGAAGGAATGATTTTGATGTTCGATCCTTTATCGAAGGCATCCACAACAATCCATGAATTTTCAGAATCAGGATAAGTCAGTCTCAGCTGTGCAGCCCTTTCCGTAGGTGTAATTTCCGCCGTTACGTTATGATCAGCCAGGTAAACACTGTAATAATAAGGTTTTGAAACCTCGGATTTGTGGGAAAACCAGCTTGCTCTTTCCTCTTCATTGAAACGCATTTTTCCGGTTACGGGCATAATCGAAAACATTCCGTAATCGTTCATCCAGGGTGAAGGCTGATGCGTCTGCTTGATCCCGCGGATTTTGTCGGCATCATAGGTATATTGCCAGCCGTTACCATTTTTTCCGGTCTGTGGCGTCCAAAGGTTCATTCCGTGAGGGACGGCAACTGCAGGATAGGTGTTCCCGTTGGAAAGCGAAGGCTTTGACAGCGACCCGATTAACGGATTGACGAATTCCTCAGGATGCTCCGGGGCATTTTCAATCCACTGTGCATGAGTCGCAAAAGGAATCATCAGAAGGATCAGCAAAAGTTTTTTCATAAGTTGAATTGAGATTGAATTGTGGTTAAATTACGGAGCAAAAAGATAACTAATTCTTACTTAATAAAATCACCCAATCTTGAAAAAAATGATTGTGTGGAAGGGTTGGTAGCTACCGGGATCAGCTGATCTGAAAAACGAAAAAGAGAAGGAGCCTGTACCTGCCGGAAAGCTTTTTTCATCCTTTGAATTAATTTTCTGCGCTTTAGAAATAAGAATCACAAATTATCCTGCATTTTATTATCTTTGCAAATTACATAGTTCTTAAATGAAAAACATACGAAATTTTTGCATAATCGCTCATATCGACCATGGTAAAAGTACTCTGGCAGACCGTCTTCTGGAATATACCAATACGGTTTCCCAGAGAGAATTACAGTCCCAGACACTGGATGACATGGATCTGGAGAAAGAACGCGGGATTACCATTAAATCCCACGCCATCCAGATGGATTATGAGCTCAACGGCGAAAAATATATCTTAAACTTAATCGACACTCCGGGACACGTGGACTTTTCTTATGAAGTTTCCCGTTCCATTGCGGCCTGTGAAGGGGCACTACTTATTGTAGACGCAGCACAGAGCATCCAGGCACAGACCATCAGCAACCTGTATCTGGCTTTGGAAAATGACCTGACAATTATTCCAATCCTGAACAAGATCGACCTTCCTTCAGCAAATCCTGAAGAGGTAACCGATGAGATCATGAACCTGATCGGCTGCGATTATGAAGATGTATTAAGGGTTTCCGGAAAAACCGGAGAAGGGGTACATGACCTTCTGGAACAGATCGTTAAAAGAATTCCGGCACCGGTAGGTGATCCGGATGCACCGCTTCAGGCTTTGATTTTTGACTCGGTATACAACCCCTTCAGAGGAATTGAAGCGTATTTCAAAGTAGTAAACGGAAGCATTACGAAAAACGAAAAGATTAAATTTTTCGCAACAGGAAAAGAATACGGGGCTGATGAGGTAGGAACATTGAAACTGAAGCAGGTTCCTAAGAAAACCGTTGAGTGCGGGGACGTAGGTTACCTTGTTTCCGGAATCAAGGATGCCCGTGAAGTAAAAGTAGGGGATACCATCACTTCATTCGATAAGCCGGCTGCCGGACCGATTGAAGGGTTTGAGGAAGTTAAGCCGATGGTATTTGCCGGGATTTACCCGATCGATTCCGAGGATTTTGAAGAATTGAGATTCTCCCTTGAAAAATTAAGGCTGAATGATGCTTCCCTGGTTTTTGAGCCGGAAAGTTCAGCTGCACTTGGTTTCGGGTTCCGTTGCGGATTCCTGGGAATGCTTCACATGGAAATCGTTCAGGAACGTCTGGACCGGGAGTTCAACATGAACGTAATCACTACGGTACCTAACGTATCGTATTTCGGGTACTCCAAAAAAGAACCGGAAGTGCCGATCCTGATCAACAACCCGTCTGAAATGATGGATCCGTCGATCATGGACAGGGTAGAAGAACCTTTCATCAAAGCTTCCATCATCACCAAATCCGATTTCGTAGGTCCGGTAATGACCTTATGTATCGAAAAAAGAGGGGAAATTGTAAACCAGAGTTACCTGACTTCTGAAAGAGTGGAGCTGGTATTCAACATGCCGTTGGCTGAGGTGGTTTTCGACTTCTATGACCGTCTCAAATCGATTTCCAAAGGATATGCTTCCTTCGATTACCATCCGATCGGATTCAGGGCTTCCAAGCTTGTAAAAATGGATATCCTGATCAACGGGGATATGGTGGACGCTTTATCATCTTTGATTCATGATTCCAATGCCTATCATATCGGTAAGAAGATGTGTGAAAAGCTCCGTGAGCTGATCCCGAGACAGCAGTTCGATATCGCCGTTCAGGCCGCTTTGGGAACCAAGGTAATTGCCAGGGAAACCATTAAAGCACTGAGAAAAGACGTTACCGCAAAATGTTACGGTGGGGATATTTCCAGAAAGAGAAAGCTTTTGGAGAAGCAGAAAGAAGGAAAAAAGAAAATGAAGCAGATCGGAAGGGTAGAAGTACCGCAGTCGGCGTTTATGGCTGTGCTGAAGCTGAATGATTAAATAAAAGAGCCTGATAAGAAGGCAAAAAATAAATTGAAATCCGCAGATAATTTCTGCGGATTTTTTGTTTATGACTCAGATTATTTTTTTTATGTTAACTAAACCGTAACTTTGTGTACTCACAACGCAAATTTAATACATGGCAGGTTCAAAGAAGTTACAGGATATAAAAGTGGCCGTAGATGCGGTAGTTTTCGGGTATTTCGATAAAAAAGACCTTCAGGTGCTCCTGATCCAGCGGAATATCGAGCCTTTCAAGGGCGGATGGGCGCTTCCGGGCGGACTCGTTCTGGATGATGAAAACCTGGATGATGCCGTAAAGCGTGAACTCTGCGAAGAGGCAGGCATAAAGCCCGATTTTCTGGAACAGCTTTATACCTTCGGCAATGTGGGCCGCGACCCGCGGAACCGGGTGGTTTCCGTAACCTATCTGGGGCTGGTAAACCCTTCTTATTATGAACTGGCTGCCGATTCCGATGCGGATGATGCCCAATGGTTTGGCATCAACAGTCTTCCGGAACTGGCTTTCGATCATCAGACCATTATTGATACGGCATTAAAAAGGCTCCGGACTAAAATCCAGTACCAACCCGTCGGTTTTAATCTGCTGAACGAGGAATTTGCCTTTTCAGAACTGGAAAACCTCTATAAAACCATTGTCGGACAGGAAATCGACCGCCGCAACTTCCGTAAAAAGATCATGAGCTACGGGCTGCTGAATGAAACCGACAACTTCAAGAAAGAAGGCAGCGGCAGGCCCGGCAAAATGTTTACCTTCAACCAGGAGAAATACAAGGAACTGGAAGAACAGGGATTTTATTTTGAACTGAAGTAGCTTCAACTTATTCGCATGAATACCTATTAAAAAGAGGATTTTTCTTTTATAGGTTTAAATATACGCTCGCAGATCGCGCAGATTTGCAGATTTTTCGTGATCGGTGATATCATCAATTTATTGTTCACATGTAAATAAACTTCTTGATTTTCACTATTCAAATGTAATTTATTAGCTTAGTTATTTTTTATAATAAAGAAATTTGCGTAATCTGTAAAATCTGCGTGAGATCATAAAAGAAGCACAAATCCATTATCCGGAAATTTTATTTATCTGAAAAGGCTTCAATCTGTTTTCATCTAACAGATCTACACGGCATAAGCCAAATTCATCAATTCAATACTAATTTTTTGAAATTTTTATCATTGATAATCAATTAATTAAATTATTTAGCGTAAAATTAACACAAATTAATTTGGCAGGTAAAACTATATTCCTTTAAATTTGTGTAAAAATAACGCAATCATGAAATACACCATACGAAATACCATTGAAAGATTTCGGCATCAGAAAAAGCCTGACTTTCTATTCTTTTGGGGACATACGGTGAAAGAAGAAATGACCAAAGCCTGTTTCAGCCAGTGGTTTCCGGCTGAGTTTCAGGAAGACGGTATACTATACAAGACTGCCGAACATTATATGATGGCCGGAAAAGCAAGGTTGTTTGACGATCATGAAATTTTAGAACAGATCATCCACTCTGAAACTCCAGATCAGGTTAAAAAACTGGGAAGAAAGGTCAGCAATTTTGATCCGCAGCTTTGGGATAAGCATAAATACGAGATCGTAAAACAGGGAAACCTGCTGAAATTTTCTAAGCATGAAGCGCTTAAAGAATTTTTGCTGTCCACGGAAGACCGGGTGTTGGTGGAAGCCAGTCCGTACGATACCATCTGGGGCATCGGAATGCTGGAAACCAATCCCAAAGCCCTAAATCCATCACAGTGGAACGGCGAAAATCTCCTGGGATTTGTTTTGATGGAAGTACGGAACGAACTGAGAAGGTAAAAACACAATACCAAACATATGATACTATGGAAAAGACAATATTGCATCCGGAGATCTTCCTGATCGAAAATTTCCTGACGAATGAAGAATGCGACCATTATATTGAACTGACAAAAGACCAAGTTTTTAAAGAAGCAAAGATCAATATGCAGGGCCGGCAGGTCATGAGCAAAGGCATCAGGAACAATGACCGGCTGATGGTTTTCGATAATAAACTGCCTGAAAACCTGTTTCAAAAAGCCGCCGGGTTTCTTCCTCAGACCCATGAGAACCACAAGGTCACAGGCTTTAATGAGATGTTCCGAATCTATAAATATTCGCCGGGACAACGGTTTAAGATGCACCGCGACGGAAGCTACATCAGGAATGAACATGAAAAGAGCTTTTACACCTTCCTGATCTATCTGAACGACGATTTTGAAGGCGGGGAAACCGAATTTGAAGGGTTGTTCACTGTTGCTCCGAAGAAAGGTTCCGCTCTCGTTTTCTATCATCCTTTAAGACACGAAGGAAAAACGCTGATCAGCGGATTGAAATATGTGCTGAGGACAGACATCATGTATACAAAAGAACAGTAAACGGATAGAACCAAACTTCCGTATTGCATTAAAAATCAAGCCCG
>NZ_CAJYMO010000277.1 GCF_913776365.1 uncultured Chryseobacterium sp.
GGAATGATTCAGAGATTTTTAAGATGAAAACAGCAGAAATCGTTATAGGACTGGGATTCGGTGATGAAGGCAAAGGCATCACCACCGATTTCCTCGCGGCCTGCAATCCGGAGGCAGTGGTCATCCGGTTTTCAGGAGGGCAGCAGGCAGCGCATACGGTGATGATCGGTGACCGCAAGCATGTCCATTCCAGCTTTTGCAGCGGGGCTTTGCGTGGACTGCCGTCTTATTTTACCGAACACTGCACCATCCATCCGGTTTTTATGTATAATGAATGGAAGGAACTGAAAGCCAAAAACGGGAATACCGGACTTCATATTCATCCTTTGGCGAAAGTAACGACGCCTTTTGATGTCCTTCACAACAGAAGAGATGTAAGGAATACCGCACATGGAACCTGCGGAAAAGGAGTCGGTGCCACGATGAAAAGGCATGAAAGCCCTTACCGGCTGTTTGCGGCCGACCTGATAGCGCCAAGACCGATGCTGATCGAAAAGCTGAAAGGCATCGCTCTTTATTATGGCTTTTCTGAAGGCGAAGAAATACAGCAGGCACTGGATGATTTCCTGCACGCTGTCGACGAAATGGACTGGAATATCGAAGGCTACGGCTATCTGAAAAGTTTTGACCATCTTATTTTTGAAGGCAGCCAGGGAATCCTGCTGGATATGGATCACGGCGTATTTCCGAACGTAACGTATGCCCACACCACTTCAAAAAATGCCCACGAAGTATGCAGTCAACTGGGAATCGATCATATCGAAATGTTCTATGTTACAAGAAACTACGGCACCCGTCACGGAAACGGCTGGATGAGTAATGAAAAAGAGCTTCCGTTACGGAACAATGAAGAGGAAACCTGTACGTTCAATGACTATCAGGGAGCCTTCCGTACCGGGGATCTGGATTACCAATTGCTGGATTATGCCTTAAAGGTAGATGAAGGCTACGGCATTGCCCACCGGAAAAACCTGGTGGTCACCTGCCTCGATCAGTTGGACGAATCTTTTGAACCCGCAAAACTGAACGTCAAGTTTGATGAAATTTGGGGATCTTTTTCTCCATATTCAAAGGACTTCAGAAGAATTTAATGATCAATTATAATCAGAAAAGAGCATCATGAAGAAGATTAAATATATAAAAGGGGACGCTACAAATCCGTCAACAGCAGGAAATCAGATCATCGCCCATATCTGCAACGATATTGGAGGATGGGGAAAAGGATTTGTTCTTGCTATTTCCAAAAGATGGAAGAAGCCTGAGGATAATTACCGGGACTGGTATAAAAGCGGAACTCATTTTAATCTGGGAGAAATCCAAATGGTTCAGGTGGAGGAAGATCTTTGGGTATGCAATATGATAGGTCAGCATAAAACCGTCACCAATTCAAAGGGAATAGCACCGATCCGGTATGAAGCGGTTGAAAGCTGCCTGAAAAAACTTGCTGATGAAGCTTTACTATTAAAGGCAAGCATCCATATGCCAAGGATCGGCTGTGGCTTAGCAGGAGGAAAATGGGAAGAAATCGAACCGATTATTCAAAGTGCATTGCTCGAAGATGGTATAGAAGTATATGTTTATGATCTTGAATAGACTGTAATAATTTTATCAATAGGAATGGGCTTTAGCCCATTTTAAAAAGAAAATATTCAATGGCTTGAGCCGAAATTTAATATAAAATAACCATGAAAACACAAACCTTATACAGACCGGTCGGAGAAAAGGAAATGCTTTTAATCATTGAAAACGGTTACAAGGCATTTCCTCCCAGACTGGAATGGCAGCCGATTTTCTATCCTGTGCTGAATGAAGACTATGCTTCCGAAATTGCAGAAAAATGGAACACCCGTGATGAAGCCGGAAATTATTTGGGATTTGTCACCCGATTTGAAGTACTGGAAGAAGCGGTTAACAAATACCCTTTCCGGAATGTAGGGGCAAAAAACCATAATGAGCTTTGGGTTCCGGCGGAAGAGCTGGAAACGTTCAATCAGTCCATCACCGGAAAAATTGAAGTCACTCAGGTTTTTATCGGGAAAGACTTCAAAGGAACGGCGCATGAAGCCATAGAAAATTTATTATTTAACATTAAAAAACTGACCATGACCAATAAAGGAATGGCAAAAGATACCTTGGAAATCTTAGCCAGGAAATATTATATCAACGGAAACAACGAAAAGATAAGCATCGAAAACGAACTGGAAGCTTCTACGAAAGGAACCGTTCTGTTTTCTTCCGAAGCGCTTGCGGAACTTACGGAAAAAGAAACTCCGGATAAGCATTTTGAAACCCGGTTTGAAGTCTGGAGATGCAGTTCCCTGAAAGCCATTCTACAGCTGGCAGAAGAGGAAGAACAGGAAAAAATCATGTGCCTGAATTTTGCCTCGGCTAAAAACCCCGGCGGCGGCTTCATCAACGGAGCCGAAGCACAGGAGGAGAGCCTGGCAAGAACTTCGGGATTGCATGAAAGCCTGCTTCAGGCCTGGGATTATTATAAAATCCACCGGGAAATGGAATCCTGTTTTTATACCGACATGATGATTTACAGCCCGAAAGTCCCGGTTTTCCGTAAGGACAAAGGGGAATTGCTGCTGAAGCCGGTTTTGTGCAATTTCATCACCTCTCCGGCAGTAAACGCGGGAGTGGTAAAACGTCAGGAGCCGGAAAGAGCCGGTGAAATTTTCGGAGCCATGGATGTCAGAACGGAGAAAATGCTGGCGTTGGCATTACATCAGGGAAATGAAACCCTGATTTTAGGCGCCTGGGGATGCGGCGTTTTTAAAAACGATCCAAAAGAGATAGCGGAGCTGTTTAAAAAGCACCTTCAGGGAAAATATAAAAATAAATTTAAAAGAGTGGTCTTCGCAATTCTCTCGAAGAAAGAGGAAATGATCAGGCCATTCGAAGAAATATCATGAAACTCAAATTAAAAAACTATAAAGAACAAATACAGGCCTGGCCGCAGGAAGGACATCATCTTATGGCGCAATATGATGATGAAAAGATTATCGTATACCAGTCTTACCGGAAAGCCATCGGGGAATTTGCCGTAAAAAATCAATATTTCGGAGGGCCTTTTAGCCTGGAAAGGATGACCTGGATCAAGCCGAACTTCCTCTGGATGATGTACCGGAACGGCTGGGGGACAAAAGAAGGACAGGAATACGTGCTGGCCATTCACCTGAAAATGGATGCTTTCAGAAAGTACTTGGAAAATGCCGTCTATTCTTCCTATAATGACCGGTTGGGAATTTCCAGGGAAGAATGGCAGGATGAGGTAAAAACGTCCTCTTCCAGATTGCAATGGGATCCGGATCATGATCCTTTCGGGGCAAAGCAGGAAAGAAGGGCAATCCAGATCGGTTTGAGAAATGATCTGATCAGATCGTTTGCCAAAGAAGATCTCATTTTAATTGAAAATATTTCGGAATTTGTAAAAGAACAGCATCAGTTTGTTTTGAATGGTGATTTGGATCAGCTGATGTTGCCTGAAGAAAAACCGTTGCTGTTTGATGATGAGGTTCTGAATAATAAATTAAGGCTAAAATAATGGAAGATAAATACTTGCTTGCTTCGAAATCGCTGACGGGAATATCCATCGGCGATGCTTTCGGTGAAAGTTTTTTTGGCGAGGGAAGTTTTGTGAAAAGCCATATTCATCAAAGGATTATTCCTGAAGGTAATCTGGATTTCACCGATGATACGATCATGGCCATTGCCGTGTTCAGATCATTACAGAAATTCGGGGAAATCGATCAGGATTTTCTGGCGGAAGAGTTTACTAAAAATTATTATTCAGACACCAACCGCGGATACGGACCTTCCATGCACCGGTATTTCAGAGAAGTAAAAAGCGATGAGCACTGGAAAGAAGTTTCCTATGCAAAATTTGAAGGACAGGGTTCTATGGGAAACGGCGGAGCGATGAGAGCTTCTGTAATCGGAGCTTATTTTTTATGATGATTTTGCCAGGCTCAAAGAAAATGCGGAGCGGTCGTGCGAAGTGACTCACGCCAACCGGGAAGCCATGGAAGGAACAAAAGCCATTGCCCTGGCTGCTACCTTGCTGTCAGGGAAAAAATGGGAATGGAAATATTGGATCAGCAGGATTTCATCCGAAACATTCAGAACGAATTAGTAGATTCCGACCTGAAAAGCAAACTGAACAAATGCTTATATTTAGACGGAAATCCCAGTATGGAATTGTTGGTGAAAACATTAGGAAACGGAACCGGGATGACGGCCCAGGATACGGTGCCGCTGGTGACCTGGATGCTTTCCCAGTACAGAAGCAATTTTGAAGAATGTCTTTGGAATACCGTTTCTGCATTAGGCGACCGGGATACGACCTGCGCTATGGCCGGAGGCGTACGCATTCTGTGTTGTGAGGAAAACACCATTCCGGAATGGACAGCCTTAATTGAAAACTGGAAAAAAAGCAGATTTTATGAACATTGAACTCATTAAAGGTGACATCACCAAAATACAGGCAGATGCCATTGTGAATGCAGCCAACTCCTCATTGCTGGGCGGCGGCGGGGTAGACGGGGCCATTCACCGGGCCGGCGGAAAGCAGATCCTGGAGGAATGCATCGAAATCAGGAACAGGCAGGGGAAATGCAATACCGGAGAAGCGGTGGTAACGACAGCCGGTAATCTTCCGGCGCAATATGTCATTCATACCGTCGGGCCGGTCTGGAACGGAGACGAAGAGAAGTGCTTCTCCTTGCTGGAGAACTGCTATAAAAATTCACTCAAACTGGCTGAAAGCCTTGGTGTAAAAACCATTGCTTTTCCCAACATCAGCACCGGCGTCTACCGCTTTCCGAAAGAAGCGGCAGGAAAAATTGCCGTAGAAACGGTAAAGAATTTCAGATCAGACACCATCGAAAAAATTATTTTCGTCTGCTTTGATGATGAAAATGAAGCGATTTATAAAGAATTACTGAAGAATAAAGATTGAAAATTTTTGATCTTAGCTAAGTGAAAAGTTTATGCTGAGCTTGTCGAAGTAGCTTTGCGAACCTCTAAGCAGTTAGTTAACAAAAATTCTTTGTGAATTCTGCGTTAATTTAAAAATAAAACCCAATGAAAAAACTAACCATATTAACCGGCGCCGGAATCAGTGCCGAGAGCGGAATAAAAACCTTCAGAGACGGAGACGGACTCTGGGAAAATCATAGCATTACCGATGTAGCCAGTCCGGAAGGATGGCGCAGAGACCCGGCTTTGGTCCTGGAATTTTACAACCAGAGACGCCGCCAGCTTCATGAAGTGGAACCTAACGAAGCCCACCGGTTACTGGCGGAACTGGAAAAATATTTTAACGTTCAGATCATTACCCAAAACATCGATGACCTGCACGAAAGAGCCGGATCCACCAATATCCTGCATCTTCACGGCGAGCTCTTCAAATCCTGTTCAAGCAACAACAAGAACCTGATCTACGAGCATAAACATGACATCAACATCGGTGATAAAGCGGAAGACGGATCACAACTGAGACCGTTCATCGTTTGGTTTGGCGAAGATGTACCATTGATGAAGGAAGCCATCCAAATGGCAAAAGAAGCCGATATTTTCCTGGTCATCGGAACCTCTCTGCAGGTCTACCCGGCGGCAGGATTGCTTCACGACATTAAGGACGACTGTCTGCTGATTGTAATCAATCCCAACGAAACAAACTTCGGCTATGGGCAGAGAGCAGTGGTCATGAAAGAAACCGCAACCCAGGGAATGAAACTGTTGTTTGATAAACTGGTAAACCTTGCGTGATGGAAAATCTTGTGAAAGCCGGAATTTTCGGTGTCTGTGTGGGTGATGCGCTGGGCGTGCCGGTGGAATTTAAGAGCAGGGAAACCCTGAAAAGTTTTCCTGTTACTGATATGCAGGAATTCGGTTCCTGGAACCAGCCGAAAGGAACGTGGAGTGATGACAGTTCGTTAACCTTATGCCTTGCAGACACTTTAACAAAAGACTACGATCTGGAAAAGATCGGAGAAAGCTTCGTGAAATGGGTCAAATACGGCCACTGGACAGCACACGGCATGCTTTTCGATATTGGCGGAACGACCAGGCATTCCATTGCAAGGCTCAGCAAAGGTGAAAGCGCCCGCTTTTCAGGGAATATTTTTGAAGAAGATAACGGGAACGGCTCTCTGATGAGGATCCTCCCGTTGGCTTTTTATCTTAAGGATGAAGAAGATATCGAAACTTTATACCGGATGGTAAAGGAAGTTTCGTCCATTACGCACGGTCATTTCCGTTCAGTGTTTGCCTGCTTTGTCTATGTGGTTTTTGCCATTGAGCTGATCAAAGGAAAAAATAAAAAAGAAGCCTATACTCATACCCAAAAAGCAACTTTAGATTTTGCAGGAAATCAAGGATTTAACCCAAAAGAAATACAGCTTTTTGATCGGATTTTAAAAAACGATATTTCGAAATACCCTGAAGATGAAATAAGTTCCGGCGGCTATGTCCTTCACAGCCTCGAAGCATCCTTATGGTGTTTCCTGAATTCGGAAAGTTATTCCGAAGCGGTTTTAAAAGCGGTGAATCTGGGAGAAGATACCGATACGACCGGAGCGATCACGGGTGGATTGGCTGGAATTTATTATGGTTTTGAAGCGATTCCTGAGGAGTGGGTTGAGGTGTTGGTGAGAAAAGAGGATATTGAGAAGCTTTGTGCTAAATTAGAAGAAAAATTATTGTAATAAATTTAATAACCATGAACAAAAATACGATAGAATATTTAGCATATCTATTAGATGAAGCTAAAAAAAATGAAGGAAGAGAGAAAGCAATCGTTTTTCTAGGAGCAGGCGTTTCAGTTTCTGCAGGCATACCCCTAACTGCAACTATTGTTGAAGATATTAAAGATAAATTTTCTAATAATCCTATCATAAAAGAGTGTATTAAAACAAACAAGGATGACTATTATAGTTTGATGGGTGCTTTAACAGCAGATGAGAGAAGGGATCTATTCCATTTTTATGTTACCAGAGATGAAGTCAAATTGAATTTAGCTAATATTTACTTAGCACAATTGTTAAAGTCAGGTTATATTGATTACATTGTTACAGTCAATTTTGATGATTTAATTTTAAAAGCCTGTACATTATTTAATTTTCTTCCTCCTGTTTATGATATTTCCAATATCAAGACAATTACAACTACTGACATTAGGAAAAATTCTGTTATTTATTTACACGGACAATACTTTGGGCAGTGGTTGTTAAATAATCCTGATGAGTTGGCAAAGGTAGAGGATGAGGTTTTAAGATTATTTAATTCAATAAAGACGCGAAGAACCTGGATCGTGGTTGGATATAGTGGTAATGACGGAATATTTAATAAAATAAAATCTTTAGGTAGCTTTTCAAACGAATTATTCTGGGTAAAAAATAAATTTTCAGAAGCTGACAAAGATGTCTTAGAATTTATAGAAACGCCTAACATCAATGCTAATAAAATAGAAGGATATTATGCTGATTCCTTTTTCTTGAAATTGCATGCTGAACTTTCAAAATTAGATAAAGGGTTAAACGCTCCTGAAATTATTAGTAAACCATTTACCTTTGTTAAGTCTGTTTTACAGAGTATTAATGAGATTAAAGAAGATGATGAGTTAAATGACAATGTAAAAAAGATGGTTCTCAATTGTAATAAGAGAATTGATAAAGCAATATCACAATACGAAGAAGAAGGAACAGAAGAAAATCTAAAACAGAAAATTGTTGATGCAATATTGAAAGGAGATTTTAATGAAGAAGTAGCTTTGTCCTTTGAAAATGAAATTAAGAAAAATAATTATAAGAATGTTACCGAGCAATTATCTTGGTATTATAATGATTGGGGAAATGCTTTATCAGATTTAGCAAAACAAGAGAGTGACGAGATATTATTTAGAAAGAGTTTTGAGAAATATAAAATAGCATCAGAATTAGCTCCAAAAGAAACAGATGTTCTTTATAATTGGGGAAATGCTTTATTAGATCTAGCACGACAAAATAATGATTCATCATTATTTATGGAAAGTTTTGAGAAATACAAAAGGGCATCACAATTAAGTCCACAAGATGTGGATGTTTTTAATAATTGGGGTAGTGCTTTATCAGATTTAGCCAAATATCAGAAAGATGAGGTATTATTTAGAGAAAGTTTTGAAAAGTATAAAATAGCTTCTAACCTAGATCCGCAGAATCCAAATGTTTTTTATAATTGGGGAACTGTTTTACTAGGTTTAGCGCTGCAAAATAATGATGAATCGCTATTTAAAGAAAGTTTTGAGAAGTATAAAAGAGTATCGGAACTTAATCCAAAAAATATAAATACATTTATTAATTGGGGAACTGGATTATTAAATTTAGCAAAACTAAATAATGATGAGTTATTATTTAGAGAAAGTTTTGATATATACAAAAGAGGATCAAAGTTAGCTCCAAAAAATGCAACTATTTTTAATAATTGGGGAATATCTTTATCATATTTAGCAGTACAAAAAAGTGACGAGGAAATATTTAGAAAGAGTTTCGAAAAGTACAGAATAGCATCAGAACTTGATTCAAATTGTGAAGATGTTTTTTTTAATTGGGGAACAGCCTTAGCACGTTTAGCAAAGCAAAAAGGTGATGAAATATTATTTAGAGAAAGTTTTGACAAGTATAAAATTGCATCTGAGCAAGATCCAAAAAAAGCAAGTATTTTTTATAATTGGGGAATAGCTTTATCAGATTTAGCAGTACAAAACAGTGATGAGACATTGTTTAGAGAAAGTTTTGAAAAATACAAAATAGCATCGGAACTAAATCAACAATATGCAAGTGTTTTTAATAATTGGGCAACTGCTTTAGCAGATTTAGCAAAACAAAAAGAGGATAAGTTTCTATTTGACGAAAGTCTTACAAAATATGATCAGGCCTTAAAATTAGATCCTAAAAATTTAAGTGTACTTAATAATTTTGCAAATACTTTAATTCAATTAGGCAAATTACTCAACAATAGTAAATATTTTAAAACAGCATTATCAATATCGCAAAGGGGATATTTGTTAGATGGCAATCCATATAATTTATCCTGTTCACACGCACTATTATCAGATAAAGAAAATGCATTAAAATATTTAAAGGAAACCTTAGATGAAAAATGGATAACAGTAAAACATATTAATGAAGATGATGATTGGAAAGATTACAGAAATGACGACGAATTTATAAATCTATTAAGTCAATATAAATAAACACAAATCATGAACGAACAACATAAAAAAAGAATCAGCAAATTTCTGAGCCTGGTTCTGAGACACCAACCTGAAGTAATCAATCTTACGCTGGATGAAAACGGTTGGGCAGCGGTGGATGAGCTGATGGAAAAGTGCGCAAAGCACGAAAGAAGCTTTACGCTGGAAGAATTGATCGAAATGGTGGAAACTAATGACAAAAAACGGTTTATTTTTAATGAAGATAAAACCAGGATCAGGGCAAATCAGGGCCATTCGATCGATATCGATCTGGCTTTACAGCCGCAGCAGCCGCCTGAATTCCTGTATCACGGGACAGCCGAAGCAAACATCCCCTCGATCCTGGAAAACGGGATTGAGAAAAGAAGTCGTCAGCATGTGCATTTAAGTCAGGATAAGGATACTGCTATCAAAGTCGGCATGCGCCACGGAAAGCCGGTTATTTTGACCATAGAAACCGGAAAAATGCATGAAGCCGGGATCCCGTTCTATCTTTCCGAAAACAACGTCTGGCTGACGGATTTTGTGGATGCAGAATATATTTCATGGTAGCAAAAGTTTAAAAAATAAACTCTTTATAAAAAAGTTTTATTTTTATATAGAATATTTCATATATTAGTGTATTAAATCATGTAATCATAAAAACGTAAGAGTAAAAAATTAAAACAGAAAATTAAACAAAATTTCAAGAGAAAATTTAAAATCTATTAAAGGAGGAATAACTCAGGAATGCGCGTCATGGTGGACTTCAGGTCGGCCATATTACAGTAATCAGGCAGCCTGCCTTCAAGCTCCTTCAAGTGATCCTACATTTGAAAATATATGCACTAATCAATGTGGACGTTGGTATGTGGTAAATTTATAATTAAGAAATAAAGTAAAAATGCCCCTGTAAGTATCCAACTTTCAGGGTTTTTTTATTCTTACATGTTAAATTAGATTCAAGTTTGTCATTTTGACGCGCGGAGAACCTCAACTTTACTTCAGATTCTTCACTCATTTCTAGCTATTCAGAATGACAGATTCTGCGTTAAAAGATAACAACCAGTTTCTAAACTTTAAGTACTTTTGAAACCTCAAACATGCATCAATGAAACTGAGTACGCTTTTATTCATTCTCACATCCTCTTTTTTATTTTCACAGAACACATTCAAGACCCCTTTTGAAAAAGGCAACGGCAACCAAACCGTTACCTATGAAGAAATGAATTCCTGGTACCAGGACCTGGCGAAAAATTTCCCGACCATCCAATACCTGAAAAAAGGGGAGGATGATAACGGGAAACCGATCTATGTCGTACTTTACAATCCGTTTCCGGAAAAGAAAATAGAAGAACTCAGAAAAGACAAAGCGGTACTCTTCGTCAACAACGGGATCCATCCCGGTGAGCCGGACGGAATTGATGCAACCATGATGCTGATGCGGGATCTGGCCACCGGGAAAATCAGCCAGCCTCAAAACTTTATTGTGGCTGCCATTGCTGCCTATAACATCAGCGGAATGCTCAATCGCAGCTCTTTCTCCAGGGCCAACCAGAATGGGCCCGAAGCCTACGGATTCAGGGGAAATGCGAGGAATTTCGATCTGAACAGGGATTTCATTAAGGCCGATACGAAAAATGCCAGGAGTTTCCAGGAAATCTATCAGTGGCTGAAGCCGGATGTATTCATCGATAACCACGTGAGCAACGGAGCTGATTACCAGTATACTTTTACCTATATTTCAACCTTCAAGGAGCGATTGGGCAAAGTGCTTGGAAATTACTTTTACAATACCTATCAGGCTAAAAATCTGGAAGATTTAAAGAAAATCGGTTATGAAAGTACACCGTACGTCAATATCCACGGGGATGTCCCGGACATCGGGTTTGCCGCTTTTGAAGATTCGCCAAGGTATTCCACCGGGTATGCTTCGCTGTTCAATGCCATGTCGACGATGCCGGAAACCCACATGCTGAAACCTTATGACAAAAGAGTGGATGCCACCTACCAATACATGCTGGTCAACCTGCAGAACCTGGATAAAGAGTACCGGAAAATAAAGCAGCTGAGAACGGAAAACCTGAAGCAGTACCAGGCTGGAGAGCCCTACGGAATCCGTTGGAAAATAGATTCCACGAAATACACGACTATGGATTTTAAAGGCTATGAAGGAAAATACAAACCAAGCGAAATTTCCGGGAAACCGAGGCTGTATTACGACCGTAAGAAACCTTTTACGAAGAATATAAAGCTGTTTACAACGGCCGTTCCGACAGGTTTTATTACCATTCCGAAATATTATGTGGTTCCGCAGGCACAGTACCGGGTGATCGAAGAACTTAAAAGAAACGGCATCCGGATGAAGCCGATCCGGAAAGACAGCAGCATCGCCGTAGAATCCTATACCATCAATGATTTCAGGACCGTTAAAAACCCTTACGAAGGACATTATCCCCATTTCGAAACGACGGTTGAGCACTCAAATAAGAATATCCTGTTTTCAGCGGGAGATTATCTGGTCCCAACCAGTCAGGAAGGCGTAAAATACCTCATCGAAACCCTGGAACCGGAAGCACTGGATTCGTTCTTCAACTGGAATTTCTTCGACGGAATTTTAGCCCGGAAAGAATATTATTCCGCCTATATCTTTGAGGACACGGCAGCAGAGCTCCTGAAAAAAGATAAAAGCCTGAAGCAGAAATTCGAGGCTAAAAAAGCTTCGGATAAAACGTTTGCAGAAGATGGTACCGCTCAGCTGGACTGGATCTACAGGAATTCACCTTATTTCGAGGGAAAAACATTCCGGCAGTATCCGGTCTACAGGATTCTTTAGGTCCTTAAGATCGTACAAGCAAAAAGACATTCCGGTGAAGGAATGTCTTTTTTTATCTGTCAGCCTGATGGTATTGAGAAAGTTTGCCGTATTCTATTTGGGGAGACCTCTTTTGAGGGCAATTTCTGCCCGTTTGATGGCAATCTGTTCTTTCCAGTCCATGTATTTCTTTTTGAAATTTTTCTTCATAATATCATCAAACTTCCTTTGTACCGTAAGGTTCCACAAGGAATGGGCTTTTACGCCCCAGGATTTGTCCCATGCCCGGAGGGAAATCGAGAAGCTTCCGTCAAGGTACTTCATCCAGTGCCACCAGCCGGTCGGCATAAACAGGGTGTCGCCATGCTCAAGGTAGCATTCGATGCCTTCAACGCCGTCCAGGGCGGGGAATTTGATGAAATCGGGGTTTTCGATATCGTAATCTTCGAGCGCATAGGTGGCATAGGGGATCTGATACAGCCTTTCTCTCCATTTATAATCAAAAAGAAGGACATGTTTCCTGCCGTTAAAATGCGTATGGAAGATATGAGCCATATCGATATCGAAATGAAGGAACGTTACCGAGCCTTTTCCGCCAAAAAACATATTCGGGTATTTATCCAGGAACCCGCCCATAAGTTCCTTAGGGGAAATATAATCTTCGAGGAGCCTGGGCGCAAATTTAATCGGGTCGAAAAGGAAAATCCTGAGGTCGGTTGGCTCCCGCTGGATCAAATCTATATAATCGCCGAACTTCATTTTGGCGGCGGAGGAATTAATGGGAGCAGAAGGATCAGCTTTTGAGCTGTCATACAACGGAACCTCTACATCGCCTACAACTTCCTTCATGTATTCCATTGTCCATTTCTGGTAAGCCGGCCATTTCTTTGCCATGTTTTTGATGACTACAGGTTTACGGGGCTTCAGGTACTTCCTGATAAACTCTTCCTGGGTAATATCATCCACAATATCGATCGGCTTTAAATTTATTCCCATTTTTTAAAAAATTTAATGTTACAAAATTATTAAATAAAAACAGATGTCAACAGGTTTAAGGTTTTTTTAATCTATGATTCAAATCATTTTTAGCTATTTAGTCCAAATAAAAAGACAGAATTGCTGTGAATTCAGTAAAGCATGAACACCCGTTTCGCCGGTCTTCGCTCTCTACCGGCAGTAGCCGATCTGTTTTCTTCTGATTAAATCTAAACCAATTGCAGCTGATAATTTATGATTAAAATAAATCTTCTGCTCATTTTTTTTTCGGAATAAAATGTTATGGAAAGAAAACAAAAAACCATAATCCTGATTTGTAACGAAATTATGAAATATATATTTCTGATTTACTGTAAAATATGCCCAAAAAACCCGGCATAATTTGCTGGTTTTTCAGGGCAGTGTTTCCGGAAAATTCGTAATAGATTTGATCCATGGCTAAATAAGAAATAGCGCAGCCTGCTTCACACAAAACCGGGGCAGGAATTTCCGAAAGCAGTCCATACAAAATGATGCATCATCCGGGCTGGCCGCTTATTCTAGAAAGGGATGTTCAGCTTGGGAAAAAAGAATTACTAATTTTTAAAACAACTTTTATGAAAAAAAAGATTTTATTCTGTGCCATGCTAGGAATTTCCATAATGGCATTTGCAAGAGTTCAGGCCGTGTGGACTTCTACGTGTGGAGTAACCCATTATACTACATTTACGGGAAACTGGACTTACAATCAAATGGCACTTTATATCGCTCAGATCAATCAGGGTGAATGTGGAGTGACCCCGAACGTAACAATCAATCCTTAGATTGAGTTGGTGGATCATCACGATCCACCAACTTTAATTAGAATTAAAATATGAAAAAATTATTATTACTAGTCGCACTGGTTTTATCCCTGTTCATCACCGCACAAAAAATTAATTTTAAGCCCACTGTCAAAGTAGAATATAACGCTTCCCTTAAACTGGGTGAAAAATACAGGCATGATCAAAAATTTTTTTTAATAGGAAATTCAGAGGACTACTATTTTGCGGCCGACCAGAATTATCTGAATGATACGAAACAATATAAAGCTAAGAACGGAATAGACCTGACCATGCTCAGGGATTATTTCAAAGAAAGGCTTATTGAGAAAAATGGAATTACAAATGTTTTTGTAAATGTCATTGACAGTAAAATCCGTTATCAGGAAAAAGTTGTACTCAAATGGGTATTGTACAGTGATACCAAAATGATAAACGGTGTAAAATGCCAGATGGCAGCCACCAATAAATATGGCAGACGCTGGATTGCCTATTTTTCAAAAGATTATTCACAGCCTGTCGGCCCCTATAAATTTACAGGTTTACCGGGCCTGATCTTCGAGTTATACGATACCCGAGATGATTATCATTTTACATTGGCAAAAGTTGAAAAGTATACTGATGAATTTGAATTTAATCTGGGTCAATATAAAAATTTTGATAAGGCTAAATACCTCAAGGCTAAATACAATTATGAATTCACCCCGGCCGGTATGCCGCCTATGGAAGGCGATATGAAGAGGGAATATGACTCAGCACTTGAGAAATTGAAAGTAATGTATAACAATCCCCTGGAATTAAAACCTTTCGAATAAATGAGATTCAGGGCAGTGAATGCTACATGCCTGTTTCTGCAAATGATAAGCCTGCTTATTTATTCAGGCTTCTGATCAGTTCTTCCAGCTGGGAACTGATCAGCTTGGCCGCTTCCGAATCCGTGATATTGATAATGATACCCTGCTGAAAATCTTTCTGGGCAACGGCATGATCCTTCAGGGCAAAATTGGCAAGTCTGTTGTATCCGTCATGTTTTTTTCCGGTTTCAAAGAGGTCAAGGATGCTTATCTGGAAAATTTCTGCCAGTTTCGGGATATAATTGGATTTGATATCGGTGCTTTCATTCTCCCAGTTGGTATAAGTATTTCTGCCTAATCCCAGCATGTCTGCCACCTCCTGTTGTGAAAATTTGGTCTTGCTCCTGAGCTTTTTAAGATTGTTGCCTACTCCCATATTAAAATATTTACACAAATATATATAATACATTTAAAAAATAACAATGAATTAACTTAATTTTTCTTTCGTTTAATAATCAGTCAGATCATCACGCCGGAGCCGGAAAGAAAAATAGGAAGGGATAGAGAAATATAGGTTAAATATCACTATGTTTGTAGTGATATAAGAACGGGTTTTAACCTTTCATGATAAATCCCATCTTTATGAATGTAACAAAATAAGGCAAGTACTAACTAATTGATCAAATAATACATTATGAACATGAAAATCTCTTTATTCCTGATGATTTTTCTCTCTGTGCTTTCGTTTGCGCAGAAAACCATTTCGGGGAAAATTACGGATGAAGACGGAGTCGCGATTCCCAGTGCCAGCGTTACCATAGAGGAGCCGGGCAAAGACGCCATCCTGGCTTACGGAATCACCAATGCCAAAGGAGAATATAAAGTCACCTTTACTTCATCCGAACCGAACGTGGACCTGAAAGTGAAAGCCTTTAACCAAAGGCCTCTCACCCGGCAGATCGGGAACAGCGACCAGAACTTGAATTTTAAAATGGAGTCGGAAGCTACGGAGATCAAAGAAGTACAGCTGAAGACGAAAATGATTACAGCACGGGGAGATACCATTGCCTACGACCTGAAAGCTTTCGACAGCAAAAGCGACAGGACCCTGGCGGACGTGATGCGGAAAATCCCGGGCATTGAAGTGAATACCGACGGTACCATCCTGTACCAGGGAAATGCCATCAATAAATTCTATGTTAACGGAAAAGACCTGATGGAAGGCGGCTACGGAACCATCAACAACTCCCTGCCGAAAGACGCGGTACAGAAAGTGGAGGTACTGGAAAACCATCAGCCGGTAAAGATTCTTCAGAATAAAGTGCCTTCCGACCAGGCTGCCATCAATATCAAACTCAAAAATTCGGTAACCATGACGGGCCGGGGAGAAGTGGGGGTAGGAGCCAGCCCGCTCCTGTGGAACGTAAAGCTGACCCCGATGTTCTTCGGACAAAAAAGCCAGTGGGTGGTGAATTACAAAACCAATAACGTTGGCGAACAGGTAGAAAATGAAGGAAATATCCTGTCGTTCGGAAGCCGGTTTGAAGGAAGAAGGATCAATGCCACCCAGAATGACTGGCTGAATGTGGAAAATGCAAGTACCCCAAACCTGCCGGTTAAAAGATACCTGCTGAACAGTGTACATTACCTTTCTGCCAACTACCTTACCAATATCGATAAGAAAAAAGAATGGGAGCTGAAGGCCAGTGCCAATTACACCAATAATGCCGTGGAAAGGGAATCTTACAGCCAGACTGATTATTTTGCAAGCCCGTCACGTCCGATAGCTTCTACCATTACACAGAATATTTTCAATAATTTTTATACGGACAAGGCAAAAGGGGAGCTGATTTTTACAAAAAATGCCAAAAAAGGATTTTTTAAAAATACCACCAGTTTTTCCCAATACTGGAATGCAGACCGTGGAATCGTCAGCCGTACCGACAGCCAGACCAAAATACTGAGGGATGGGGCAGAAGCGATAGAATCCCCAACTACCTCATTCCAGAACTCATTGAGTACCATTGTTCCGTGGAAAGAAAAGATGGTCAACGTATTATCTTTTGTGAGCTATCAGACCGATCGGCAGACCCTGGACGTGTCTCCCGCATCCTACGTTACCATTCCGGGCTTCAATCCGGGGGCGTATGCAGAAACAGTGAGACAGTATCTGAGTCTTAAGACTTTTGAGGCGAATCATTCAGCCAATATCGGCTTTTCCACCAAAGGCTGGACTTTTACCCCGGAAATAGGATTCAATTTTAAATCTACAGCACTGAATACGGTTCTGGCAAACCTTCAGGAGGGAACATACCACGGATACGGACAGGAATATTACAATGATCTTAAATATACTACAGCAATACCATACGCTAGCGTAGGGATTAACTATAAGAGTGATGCCTGGATGCTCTATGCCAGCCTTCCTGTAAATTCCAACAATATCACAGCAGAAGATCCTTTGAGATTTGTATCCAAATCAATAAACAGATTGACCTTCGAACCAAACGCTTTTGCCCAGTATACTTTTGCCTCTTTCTGGAAAGCCTCAGTGAATGCAAACATCAACAATAACTTCGGGGAAATCAACAGCGCCTATTCCGGATTGCTGATGACTTCACCTACCAGTCTGAATGCTATGGATGCCAACAATCCTATCCCTCAGAACAATAATAAATCTGCAGGAACACGATTGGAATACCGGAATCCGCTGAATAACCTGTTCTTTAATGTCAATTACAGATTTTCAGATGCAAAAAGAAACCTGATTTCCAACCCTAGCATCAATGCGGCCGGATTTACAGTGATGCAATATATTGAACAGAACAACCATGTACTGAGCAACAACTACAGCGCTGAGGTAGGAAAATATTTTCCTAAATTCAAGACCAATGCTTCCTTAAGCTACAGCAATAATACAACAACTTCCGATGCTTTTCTTGATGATGCTGCCTTCACCAACAAAAACAACAGCCAGTCGGTTGGTTTTAAATTCAATAATACCTATTTCAGCTGGATGAGCATCGATTATAATGCAAACGTATCCCGTACAAAGCAGACCAGTACCGGACAAATTGTTTCCAATGCAGCCAGAAAAGGGTTTACCCATAACCTGGGACTTTTCTTCTATCCGATTGAAAACCACACGGTAGGATTCAATTGGGATCAGGTAAACTCCAGTGCGGAAGGACAGAAATATAATAATGGATTCTATGATCTGTCTTATCAGTTTACCTGGGCTAAAAAGAAAATCGATTTTGAAATAAAATGGATGAATATTGCCAATAAAAAGGTTTTCGAAAACTATGAGATCAATACCAGTAATATTTCTTATACCAGGATACAGCTGCGGCCGAGCCAGGTAATGTTTACAGTAAAATTCAACTTTAAATAAACAAAAAGCCAATCTCACGGAGATTGGCTTTTTTTATGCCGCTGTAAAGCTTTCTCCGGACATCAGCAAGAGCGATGTAAGTCCATTGAATAATGGCGCGGTTTGTCTTCCGGAAATTTTTCCTGAGTCTTTTTTCTGCTGTTTAGCTTTCCCTGCTTTCTTCCTGCGTGGTATGATAAAAATTCGGGAACTTGAGCTGTACGGTAGTTCCCTGGTTCTGAGAGGAACTGACAATCAGTTCTCCCTGGTGCATCCTGACAATATTCCTGGCCAGCGGAAGACCGATGCCGTAGCCTTCGTAATTGTTGGTATTGGAAGCCCTGAAAAAAGGATCATAGATCTTGTTCATTTCTTCAACGGGAATTCCGATTCCGTTGTCCTTTACGATGATGTAGACGTCGGTATCCGTAGCGCCCAGGGAAACCCTTACCTGCTGGAAATCGGAATATTTGCAGCCGTTCTGGATGATGTTGGTCACAGCCAGGTGCAGCAGCTGCTCATTTCCCTGCACTTTCAGTTTTTTAGGATTGTCCGGAAGCATACTGATGTCCAGGAATATGTTGTTCCGGGTATCGATTCTCCTGAGGGTTTCGATAACATCCCATAAAAGCTGATCAATTCTGATCTGATCGATTTTCTGAATTTTCCCATCAAAGCCGGTCTGGGCAATCAGCAGCAAAGCCTTAATCTTTTTATCCAGTTTTTCCGCTTCATCCAAAATGATCCCCAGGGTTTCCTTGTACTCTTCGTTGGTCCGGGAAATGGAAAGGGCTACATCTGCTTCGCCCATGATGGAGGTCAGCGGTGTCCGGAGCTCGTGGGAAACATTGCCGATGAGGTGGTTCTGGGTTCCAAAGGACGTTTCGATACGGTTCAGCATCCCGTTGAAAGTTTCCACCAGCTCGTTCAGTTCTTTATTGTCCGGCTGGGGTTCCAGGCGCAGGTGCAGGTTTTCGGAACTGATTTCCTTTACTTTGCTGGTGATCTTAAGGATCGGCCTGAACAGTGTTTTTGAAAGGTAGAAAGAAAAGATCATGCTGAAAAACAGGGAAAGTACGATACAGGTAATCAGTGTGCGTTTCAGGAATCCGAGGTAATAGACCACGTAATGGTTTTTAGCGGAAGCAATGGCAATATAAGTCTTGTCATCGTGGCGGAAAGTCTGGCCGATATAATAAAATTCTTGATCATTATAATTCGATTCCCCTTTTCTTACAATGCTTTTAAAAAAAGAGCCCGGAATATGGATCTTCTGTGAAATCTGGCTGAAATTGGAATCTGCGGGAACGGCAAACACATAGTCGCGCTCCATCGGCAGTTCTTCGTCATTCAGCCCGTTCAGGATGTAATTCTCCGGGATATCCAGGTCATCCTTGCTTTTTTCGATCTGGATAATGGTGGTAGTCCGTATCTTCAGCAGCTCATAGAACCGCTGGTGTGAGAAATTGACAATTGAAAAATATACCAGTCCGCTGAACAGCAGGATGATGGCGGTAAACACCAGCATCAGGAGCACCATCGTCTTGGTCTGGTTGGTAATGACTCTGTTAAACATCCGCTATGGTTTTTTCATGACGTATCCCATTCCGATAACGGTATGGATGAGTTTCTGGTCTTCCTGATGGTCCAGCTTTTTCCGCAGGTAATTTACATACACGTCTACCACATTGGTACCCAGCTCATAATTGACTCCCCAGACGGCATCCAGGATCTCCGCCCGGGAAATTACCTTCTCCGGATTATTCAGGAAATACAGGAGCAGCTTATACTCGGTGGAAGTCAGTGAAATTTCTTCTCCGCCGCGGGTTACTTTTTTAGTATAATCGTTAAGCACCAGATCGGAAAACTGATAGAGGTATTCCTGGTCCACCTCCGGTTCGGCAGGCTCTGCCGGATTCCCGTTATGGCTTCTCCGGAGCAGGGATTTGATCCGGGCTACCAGCTCGATAAACTTGAACGGCTTTACCAGATAATCGTCGCCGCCGCTTTCCAACCCGAGAACAATGTTTTCGGAAGTGCCTAAAGCGGTAAGAAACAGGATCGGGACGTGCGGATTGGTCTTTCTGATTTCCTTACATGCATCCAGCCCGTTCATTTCCGGCAGCATAATGTCCAGGATCACCAGATCAAAGTCATTTGATTGTACCAGCTGAACGCCTGTCTTCCCGTCAAAAGCCACGGAAACTTCATAGCCGTTTTCCTGAAGGCCTTTTTTAATAAAGGACACTACGCCGGTTTCATCTTCGATAAGGATAATTTTTTTCATGAGGATAAGGAATTACACAAAAATAGAAATTTATCGGGCAATTTTCCGGAACGGATTTCTGCCTGCTGCTGTTTTTATTAATAGCTGACGTAAATCTAACAAATAATAACAAAAAAATCTCCCAGTTTCCTGAGAGATTTTGTGTGGGCCCTGAGGGATTCGAACCCCCGACCCTCTGGGTGTAAACCAGATGCTCTGAACCAACTGAGCTAAGAGCCCCTATACTTGTTTCCTCGTTTAGAGTGGTGCAAATATACAACTTATTTAGAAATCTCCAAATTTTTTTCTAAAAATTCTCCTACTACAAAATTACTTCCGCCGATAAAAATCATTTCTTTATCCGTACATTGTTCTTTTGCAGCGAGATACGCAAGTTGTACCGAATTGAAAATGGTAAAGGGAATTTTTGCTTCCTCAAGCAAGGTCCGGTATTCTTCAGGATGTCTTCCTCTGTGGATAGAAGGTTTGGCAAAATAAAACTCGGCATTTTGCGGCAGAATTTTCATGACCTCGTCAATCTTCTTATCATTTACAAATCCTAAGATGATATGCTTATGCCTGTCAATAGCGTTCAACTGTGCAAAGACATGCTCCAGGCCGGCCTGGTTGTGGCCGGTATCACAGATGATAAGCGGAAACGGGGAAAATTCGAACCATCGGCCGATGAATCCGGTATTCCGCTGCACATGCAGCAATCCTTCTCTTACATTTTCATCAGAAACAGTATAATTCATTTTTTTTAATTCCTGAAGCAATGCCATTACGACCTTTATATTTTTTTTCTGATAATTTCCCTGCAGGTCGGATACGAGATCCGTATCCCGTAAGGAAGCATCAATAAAAGCTGCCTGTTCCCGTGCTGCCTTATTCCGGATAATCTCTTTTACCGGTTCGTTTTCATCACCTGAAATCACCGGGATGCCGGGCTTCACAATTCCCGCCTTTTCTGCTGCAATTTCTTCAATGGTATTCCCTAAAATATTCTGATGGTCCAGCTGCACGTTGGTAATGGCTGAAATCAGCGGGGTAATGATATTGGTAGAGTCCAGTCTTCCCCCAAGACCGACTTCAATAATGGCAATATCCACCTGCTTCCGGTAGAAATACTCGAAAGCCATTATGGTAGTAAACTCGAAGAAAGAGGGCTGGATGTCCTCCGGAAGATTCTTCAGTTTCTGAATAAAATCATAGACAAATGTTTTATCGCAATTGGTACCGTTTATTTTGATCCGCTCCGTGAAATCAATGAGGTGGGGAGAGTTGTATAAACCCACTTTGTATCCTGATTCCTGCAGCACCGAAGCCAGCATATTGCTTGTGGATCCTTTTCCGTTGGTTCCTCCGATATGGATACACTTTATTTTTTCCTGCGGGTTTCCGAAAAATGCACATAATTTGATGATATTGCCCAGTCCGGGTTTATAAGCTTTCTCTCCGTCGGTCTGATAGTTGGGAGCCTGTACGAAAAGCCATTCCACGGCCTCTTTGTATTGTTCAGTAGTCATGATGCAAAATTCTCAAAAGTTTCATAGATATGAAACAATAATTTCCTGAAATCTGTAACTTTTCATTATTTGATTCGTCTAATAGGGAAAATCGTAACATGAAAAAAGTTTTGACTATTATTTTAGGATTGTCCTGCCTGGCATTCAATGCCCAGAAAAGATGGTCTTTGAGAGAATGTGTGGATTATGCAGCCAAGCATAATCTGCAGGTGATCCAGAATGAATACTCAAAACAGATCCAGGATCTTAACCTTAAAATAGCCAAAAGAAATTACCTTCCCGGTGTTTCTGCAAACGTAGGGAACGGCGTAAGTTTCGGGCAGGCTTCATTAGGAACGGGAAGTATCCGCAATGACCGTTTCAGCAACAATGCCAATGTCGGTGCGGATATCCTGGTATATAATAACGGAAGACTGGAAAAAACCGTCAGAAAAACAGAATTCGATGTTGAAGCCAGCCAGTATGATATTGAAACCGTCAGAAATGACATTTCACTGCAGATCGCACAGCAGTATCTTACCACGCTTCTGAATAAAGAAATTGTAAAAATCTCCCAGGCTGCCGTAGAAAACGCTCAGAAACAGTATGACCGTTCCAAGATTACCACTACCGTAGGAACCACAGCCCAGACGGTTCTGGCTGAAGCGGAAGCCGGCCTGGCAAGGGAAAAACAGAATCTCAAGACTGCTGAAATCAATGTAGGAAGAAGTTTATTTGCCCTTGCCCAGCTGCTGCAGCTGCAGGAGTACAAAGATTTTGATGTGGAGGATGTAGAGGTTCCGGATCAGCTGACTCCTCAGTTGAAACCGGTGGAAGAGGTGCTGGCCACAGCCTATGATACCCAGCCGCAGATCAAAGCGGCCCAGAGCCGGATCAGGTCTGCAGAAGCCCAGACCGAAGTGACCAGGACATCCTTCTGGCCTACCGTAACGGCCAGTGCCGGAATCGGGAGTTTTTATAACAACCTGCTTAATTTTCGAACGGACGAGTTCGGCAACCCGGTTTACGATACGCCTTTCTTCAATCAGTATAGGGATAACTTCGGACAGAATCTGAATATTTCCGTAAACATCCCGATTTTTAATAAAGGAATTACAAAGCTCCAGGTAGAGCAGTCGAAGCTTAATGAAGATATTGCCAAAGTAACCATGCTTCAGCAGAAACAGATTGTACGGGAGAATGTTCAGAAAGCACAGTTTGATGTGGATGCAAATTATGAAATTTATCTGTCTGCCGTTCAGGCTGAAAAAAGCACGAAGCTGGCTCTAGATTTCGCCGATAAAAGCTATGCCGCAGGAAGGTCTACCATCTATGATGTAAATGTCGCAAGAAACAATTATGCCAATGCCCAGGGATCTGTAGCCCAGGCCAAATTCAATTATCTTTTCAGTCAGAAATTGCTGAATTTCTATTCGGGAATTCCGCTGAGCTTATAGATGCCATGTCCATCCAGTCGTTAGAGAAATATTTGCCGCCAAATACGCTGCCCTATTTAAAGATATGGTTTGCCGATTATTATATCCATATCAAGATTACAAAAAACAGGGACTCAAAGCTCGGAGACTACAGGAAACTTCCTGATAACACCCATGAGATCACGCTTAATTCAACATTGGTTCCGGAGCTTTTCTTTTTTGTATTAACCCATGAACTGGCCCATCTGATCGCTTTTGAAAAATACGGACGGAGGATTTCGCCCCATGGAAACGAATGGAAAGAAACGTTCAGGCAGATGCTTTTGCAGAGCCTGGAGGTATATGAGGAAAAGCTCAGACCGGTTATTGTAAAATTCTCAAGATCACCAAGAGCTAATTTTATGGCAAGTCCGGAACTGGTAAGGTATTTTCACATTGAAAAGCAGGATGATAGGCTCGTATTTATAGAAAAGCTGCAGAAAGGGGACTTCTTTATGTACCGCAATGAAAAGTATTTATTGGAAGGGCTTATTAAAAAAAACTATCTTTGTAAAAATCTGGCCACAGGAAGGAAATATTCTTTCAAACCTCTGGCGAGAGTGGAAAAATGCACTTAACAATGTCAAAATCAGATAGATATTGCGTGATTATGGCGGGTGGGATCGGAAGCAGATTCTGGCCTATGAGTACGCAGAAATTCCCGAAACAATTCCAGGATATTTTAGGCGTTGGCCGTACGATGATTCAGCAGACCTATGACAGGATCAGCAGAATGATTCCTGTTGAAAATATATTTGTCATTACAAACAAAGAATATGTTGAGCTTACGCATCAGCAGCTTCCTGAAATCCCTCAGAAGAATGTGGTGGGAGAGCCGTTGCTGAAAAATACGGCTCCGTGTAACCTGTATATGGCCAATAAGATTGCGGAAGTTGATCCGGAAGCTACTATGATTGTCCTGCCTGCAGACCATCTGATCCTGAAAGAAGAGACCTTTCTGGAAAAGGCAGAGCTTGCTTTTGAGCTTGCCTCGAAAAACGAATATCTGGTAACATTGGGTATTACACCTACCAGGCCGGATACGGGCTATGGATATATTCAGTTTGTCGACAAACATGATTCAGATTACTATAAGGTAAAGACATTTACGGAAAAACCCATGCTGGAAATAGCAAAAAGTTTCCTTGAAAGCGGTGATTTCCTTTGGAATGCCGGAATCTTTATCTGGAATGTGCAAAGCATCTGCAAGGCTTTTGAAACCTATCTTCCGGAAATGACCCAGCATTTTAAAGCATGTGAATACAATGCCGGAAGCGAAGAAGGCTGTATTGAACTGATATATCCTAAAGTGCAGAAGATTTCCATTGATAACGGGATCCTGGAAAAAGCAAAAAACGTATATGTGATTCCTGCAGATCTCGGGTGGAGCGATCTCGGCACATGGACTTCTGTGTATGAGAATGCAGATAAAGACCAGAATCTTAATACCGTAAAGCCTAAGCAACCCATACTTACCTATAATTCAAAAGGAAATGTGATCCGCCTGAAAAATAATAACAAAGCGGTGATTATAGACGGATTGGAAAATTATATCGTGGTGGATACGGACAAAGCACTGCTAATCTGCCCGAGAGAGAATGACCAACTGATCAAAGACTATGTGCTGGATCTGAAAAACTTCAGGAAAGGAGACAAATTCATGTAAAATAATCGCTGTATTTCTGCGTTCCTATAACATGGTAAAACTGATCTATACATTCGGCATCCTTATTTTTCTGCTGACCGGCAAATCTCTGTATGGCCAGGGGAAACAGCATTTTCCCCACGTTGGGGGAATTCTGCAGAATATTGTTCCGGATCGGAAAACGGATTCGTGGATGCTGGTTCATAAGAATTACGGAAAAGATACCGTTATTAAGCAGTCCGGCGTGGTGAAGGATTATATTTCTCCGGCATCGGGCTTTAATATGGGAATCGCATCAGAAGATGAATTTTATTACATCGTCTATTCTTCCGGCGCAAAAACGGAATATGTCACGGATCTCAATGCACTTAAAGATTTTGTAGGGAAAATTGACAATATTTATGATGCAGCAGCCGTAGCAGCGGCAGACGGATATATTGTTGATGAAGATTTCAGGGATATGGCAGGGAACTATCAGGAAGACCGTTCTTTTTACCACCTGGATCTGGGAAAAATTACCTCTGCGGAATGCCCTTACCAGAAAAAACATTTCACCCTTACGGTAGAAAGGTCGACAGGAAAAGTAGTGGATGTAAAGGATAACGGATCTTACATTGAACTGTATAACAAGAAATGTAAAAACAACCCGAGGCTTTTAAAAATCGAAAAACCGGAAGAACCGAAAGATGAATCTAAAAAACCGGCAAAATCAGCTAAACGCAGATAATTTTTATGAAACGGAAAGACTTGTGCTGCGGCCGATGTCCTTGGAGGATGCCGGATTCATCCTCGAGCTTTATAACCGTCCTAAATTTATAAGATACATTGGCGACAGGAACCTGAAAAGCGTTTCCGATGCAGCAGAATATATTAAAAACAGGTTTCTCCCCCAATTTGAAAAACGGGGTTTCGGAAATTACCTGATCCTTATCAAGGAAGGAAACCGTAAGATTGGCGCAGCAGGAATCTTCGAAAGGGAAGGCCTCGATATTGCGGACATCGGCTTTTCGCTTCTCGAAGAATTCGAAGGAAACGGATATGCCTATGAAGCAGCCTTAAAAGTGAAGTCGATAGGAATGCATGATTTCGGCTTACCGAAAATTTCAGCCATCACCACAAAAGATAACAATGCCTCCCAAAAATTAATTGAGAAACTGGGACTGGAATTCCGTAACATGATTACCCTTCCCGGTGATACCGAGGAACTGAGGTATTATGAAACTGAATAGCCATAGGGCAATATCAGGAAAAGGTTTCAGGGCCCGGCAGGAAGACCTGAAATCCTGAGTTCTCATGCCTCCAGAATCTGTGAAGCATGGTCTTTGGTCTTCACCTTGTCAATGACCTGGACACAGGTCCCCGTTTCATCGAAAACGAAAGTGGTTCTTACAATGCCCATAAATTCCCTGCCCATAAATTTTTTCAGCTGCCAGACGCCGAACTTACCGATAATGTCGCGGCTTTCATCGGCTATGATATCAAACGGCAGTTCAAATTTAGTACTGAAATTTTTCTGGCTTTTTACAGAATCTGCACTGATGCCCAGCAGCCGGAATCCCTGTTTCTCGAGTGCTGCATAGTTGTCCCGCAGGTTGCATGCTTCTGCCGTACAGCCGGGCGTACCTGCTTTCGGATAAAAAAAGACAACCAGTTTTTTACCGGTGAGGCTTTTCGAATCAATTGTATCCCCATCCTGGTTTATTCCTTCGAACGACGGTAATTTATCTCCGGGTTTCAACATAATCATTTATTTTTGTTCAAATTTAATCGTTATATGACAAAAAAGCAAAGAGCTAAGATCGTTCAGGAAGAACTGGATAAAATCTATCCTCAGGTACCCATACCGCTGGACCATACGGATCCTTATACCCTGATGGTAGCCGTGGCCCTTTCTGCCCAGACTACCGACAAAAAAGTGAACCAGGTAACCCCGGAACTTTTCAGGATAGCAGGTACCCCGCAACGGATGGCACGGCTTGAAGTTGATCAGATCCGTGAATTAATCAAGGAAATCGGGCTTTCCAATACCAAAGCAAAAAACCTGAAGAGAATGGCTGAACTGCTGCTGGAAAGGCATAACGGAGTAGTGCCGCATACCTATGAAGAACTGGAGGCTCTTCCGGGAGTAGGCCATAAGACGGCTTCCGTAGTCATGAGCCAGGGATTCGGTTTCCCCGCATTTCCCGTGGATACCCATATCCACCGGCTAATGACGCAGTGGAAGCTTACTTCCGGTAAAAACGTGGTAGAAACTGAGAAAGATGCAAAGGCCCTCTGGCCAAAAGAATCTTGGAATAAACTTCATCTTCAGATCATCTATTACGGAAGGGAATATTCGCCGGCCAGGGGAAAAGGAAATGATTTCATTACCCCTATGCTGTTTGACAAATAACGGCAGCCCCTTCCGGAACTTTACAGTTTTACCTATTTCGGTCTGGTTGACGGAATTACAGGGCATCCAGCAGCCTCCGGTGATAATTGACCTGGCCCAGATGGTAATTCAGGTGCCCTAACAGGTGGATCAGGAAATAGCCGGTGGTCATCTTATAGCCTAAAGGCTCGATCGGATATTCTTTTTTGAGATCTTCTTCCGTTAGTTTACCGAATGAAAACAGGATCATCTCCATTGTTTTTTCTATCTGTCCGACGAGCTCAGATCCCGGCAGGTCTTTTAAAGAAAATTCCAGATCGCGCTGCCTTATATATCCTGAATTTCCAAGCTGGGCACCGATATAGGTATTGAGATTCCCCACCAGATGAAGGCAGAGGTTGCCGGCAGAATTCAGAATGTCTTTATCTGTTTTCCATACTGTTTTTTCATCCCGGTAAGCTTCGATTTCCGTTTTCAATTTTGTTAAATCCCTGATGAAAAGGGACTGCAATTCTTTTGTAATCACTTTATTTTATTTATCTATTTAATAATTGTTTTAAAATATCCTTTGAAATTCTTGGTTATAACAGAGTCTATTCTGGTGGTGTAATCAATAAAGCCGTAAATGCTGTCACCCTTCTCAAAAGAAGCTTGATGAAGCTTTATTTTCTGATAGGCCGGTACTGATCTGATGAACTTCGTTTCCCCTTTCAACGTTTTCGGATCTATATCTCTGATGAAGAACCGATCTTTAAATACTTTTACCAGAACGCCGTTCCCAAAATATCCGTTGTAGTTATTCAGGAGGATATCCATGGTGTCTTTGCTGTATCGGGCATTGCATTTATAATCTGCAAATTGAAATGACAAAGCAGGAAACAAGCCGTCGGAATAGCTGGCCTGCTGTATAATCCATGCCGTCCTTGCAGGGCTTTCAATCCTCTCCCCATTATACAACTGCAGTTCGGGATATTTGGAAAGGCGCTTTACCGTGTCATTCAAGGGAATGCTTTCATCGACAGTAAACCTGTTATACCGGCTGTTTTCTTCTTCCTTTCGGCAGCATACGGGAAAAAATACCCATAAAGCGATCATCAGGCAAAGGATTTTTTTCATAGTCAAATCTAAACAAAAAAGCCGCGGTTTGTTCCGTGGCTTTTTCTTAATAATCACTTTTCCCTTCCGGAATCTGATCCTGTTATTTCTGTTTTTTGGCCCACAGGTCCATTTTTCTGTTCAGCACATCCAGCGGAAGACAGCCCTGGCTCAGGACTTCATCATGAAATTTGGCCAGTGAAAACCTGTTGCCCAGTTCTTTTTTATACTTTTCCCTTAGTTCACGGATTCTTAATGAACCTATTTTATAACCTAATGCCTGTCCGGGCATTGCCATATACCGTTCTACCTCGGCAGTGGCACCGGCTTCATCGTATGAAATATTGCTGAGAAAGTATTTGATGGCTTCTTCTCTCTTCATGGTTCCTGTATGCAGCCCGGTATCCACTACCAGTCTTACGGCTCTCAGCATCTGGTCGCTCAAATATCCCATCTTCTGGTAAGGATCCGTGTACAGGCCGAATTCCGGTCCCAATGTTTCACAGTAGTGGGCCCAGCCTTCACCATAGGCACCGAACCAGCCAAATCGCATGAACTTGGGCAGTCTGGTATTCTCCTGCTGCAGGGAAACCTGGTAATGGTGTCCCGGAATGGCTTCGTGCAGGAAAAGGGATTCCATCCCCGAGGTTACATTGAATTTTGAAGGATCCGGAAGCGGGACATAGAAAATTCCCGGCCTTTTGCCGTCAGGGGTTCCCTGGATGTATTCTGCGCTGGCGCTGGCTTCCCTGAACTTTTCCGTCTGCCGGATCTCGAATTTCGTCTTTGGGGTAACGGAAAACATGGTTTTCAGTTTCGGGGTAATTTGGGTAAGAATCCCATTGAAGGCGGCCAGCACTTCTTTTGAAGTTTTATAAGGCATTGCCTTCGGGTCGGTTTTTACATAGCTGATAAACGCTTCCAGCGTTCCGCTGAAACCTACCTGCTGCTTTACCTTTTCCATTTCGGCACGCAGCATGGCCACCTGCTGGCGGCCAGTGGCATTGATTTCTTCCGGAGACAGGCTGGTGGTCGTCCAGCTTTTCACGTAATACTGATAGATCTCGTTACCGTTGGGAAGGCTGTTATAGCCATCGGTATCCCGGGCTTTCGGCAGGTATTCCTTTTCCAGGAAGTCGCCCATCCGGCTGTAGGCAGGAATGATTTTGTTGGTAATCACTTCCTTGTAAGACCCTGAAAAACGCTCTTTCTGTTCTTTGGTAAAGTCTTTCGGAAAATTTCTCAGGGGTCCGTAGAAAATATTTTTTTCCGGATCGGCAGAGATTATTTCTTCCGCTCTCATCTGAGGGATCATCTTAACGACCAGCTTTTTGGGAAGCACCATTTTATTGCTGATGCCTTCCCTGAAGTTTTCGGTGGCTGCATCCATCCATTCAGGGAACTTTTCCATCCTTTTCAGCCAGTCAGTGTAGTCTTTTTCGGTTTTGAAGGGCTGGCTTCCTTCCCCGCTTCCGTATAAGGGAAAGCTCAAAGGCAATCCCCCGAACTGGGTGAACGGGATGTATTCCGGATGATAGGCATACGCTTCGATTTTATCTTTCAGGGTGTAGTCCAGTACGTTATAGACTACTTTGTCATCATCGGAGAGGTTCTTGTAGTCTACATTCTCCAGCTGTTTCTGCACAGAATGATAGAAGGCTACTTCGCCTGAAATAAAGTCTTTATCGATCGTAATCGGCAATTGGTCATTGTACCGGAGGTCTCCCTGGGAAGTGGCCTCCAGGGGATACATTTTCAGGTATTGCTCATAATAGTTGGCGGCTATGGAATCCAGATTGGAAGGCGTAACTTTCGTGAGCGGAGAGTCCGACTTCCTGCAGGATGACAGCCCGAGCACCAGCAGCAGGGCGGCAGCCCCTTTCATTAATATGTTTTTCATACGGCATGAATTCTTTGGACAAATGTAAATATTTATATCGCATCTTATCCCTAAGGATCCGAATGTTGTGAAAATATTTTCCGTGCCGTTAGGAAGCAGAAATTTATCGATGATTTTAAAAAATATTTTTTCAAAAAATTCTCCACATTCAATCTATTTTTTATCTTTGTTGAAAACGTTTAACAATCATAGTATTACAGCTCTTTTTTAAGAAATAATGAAAGGGATTTTAAAAATTTACCATCCGGAGGAAACGCTAAAGTACAATAT
>NZ_CAJYMO010000278.1 GCF_913776365.1 uncultured Chryseobacterium sp.
TGAATTATTGGAGGTCTACGGATGGTGGAGAAAATCGGAGTAATGGATTCTTCTATAGCATACAAAATAATAACCTGCTCCAATGATCAGGTTATTCTATATCTTATACTGGTAATTCTTATTTTTCTTCCTCGTCAAAATTATGGTTCTCATATTTTGAGAAATCCTGTTTTTTACCGAATAAAAATTTAATGATAATCGGAACAGTGGTGATCAGGACGATTACGATGATGATCAGTTCCAGCTTTTTCTTAAGGTCGATTCCGAACTGGTCGATGAACAGTTTATCCAGGTAATGCCCGGCAAAAATCAGTAAAAACGACCACAGTACGGCACCGATCACATTATCTCTCAGAAAGTCTTTTTTATCCATCTTCACGATCCCGGCCACAATCGGGGTGAATGTCCTTACCACCGGTAAAAATCTCGCCATGATAATCGCCAGTGCGCCGTTCTTTTCAAAAAAGTCATGCGCCTGGTACAGGTATTTCTTTTTAAACAACCAGTTGTCCGGTTTCTTGTACAACGTAGAACCTGCTTTTCTTCCGAAGTAATACCCTACTTCATTACCGATAATGGCGGCTAAAGCTACGGATGAAGCAAGAATGAAGGTATCAAGAAAATCACTTCCCGTAGAACCGAAAGTTGCCTGGATGATATCGATTGAATAAATTCCCGAAACGAAAAGCAACGAGTCTCCCGGTAAAAAAAATCCTATAAAAAGACCGGTTTCGGCAAAAATAATAAATAGAATCAGCCAGAACCCACCCAGTTTGATGTAGAACTCGGGATTTAATAAATCTCTCCAGTTGTTGTAATCTTCCATACCTTTTGATAAGCAACAAAAATAGGATTAATAAACGTCAAAAGGAAATATATTATAAGATTTTAACGAAATTTAAACACGATCTTTATAAGTCCATGTCATCGTCCGAAACGGCCGTCCCATCCGCCATCAGGAAGGCTTTCAGGAATGGCGTGAGGTTTCCGTTCATTACGGAATCCACATCCGAAGTCTCGAAGCCGGAACGTACATCTTTCACCAGCTTATACGGATGCATGACGTAATTTCTGATCTGGCTTCCCCATTCGATTTTCATCTTATTGGCTTCGATCTCGTTACGGGCTTTCAGCCTTTCTTCCAGTTCCATTTCGTATAACCTGGAACGAAGCAACTGCATGGCTTTTTCCTTGTTCTGAAGCTGGGAACGCGACTCGGAGTTTTCAATGATGATTCCTGTCGGCGCGTGACGGAGACGGACTGCCGTTTCCACTTTGTTTACGTTCTGCCCTCCCGCTCCGGAAGACCGCATCGTTTCAAATGAAATATCGGCCGGGTTGATGTTGATCTCGATGGTATCGTCTACCAACGGATACACATACACCGATACGAAACTCGTGTGGCGTTTGGCATTGGAATCGAAAGGGGAAATCCTTACCAACCGGTGAACGCCGTTCTCCCCTCTCAGATAGCCGAAAGCAAATTCCCCTTCTATTTCAAGGGTTACGGTTTTTACACCGGCCACATCGCCTTCCTGGAAGTTCAGCTCACGGATTTTATAGCCTTGCTTTTCCGCCCACATGGTGTACATTCTCATCAGCATGGACGCCCAGTCGCAGCTCTCCGTTCCTCCGGCTCCCGCCGTAATCTGAAGCACCGCCGACAGTTCATCGCCTTCATTGGAAAGCATATTCTTGAATTCAAGGTCTTCGATTTTCTCCACCAGCTGCGGGAAAGTAGCATCCAGTTCCTTTTCGGAATCCGGGTCTTCCTTGGCAAATTCCACCAATACCTGAAGGTCCTCAAACTGGGTATTGATCTCATCATAGGCTTCCACCCATTTTTTCTTGGACCGGAGCTGCTTCAGGAAAGCTTCCGCCGTTTTGGGATTGTCCCAGAATTCGGGTGCAGCCGTTTTTTCATCGTCATTGGCAATTTCTATCTTCTTTTTATCAATCTGAAGATATTTATGGAGGTCGTCAATCCTTGATTGGATTTCTTTTATCTGGTCGTTGTTGATCACGATTTTTTATTTCTGCAAAAATAAGAAATTTTTACTCCGTTATGGCCGGATTGTGTAGGTTTGACGATCAAAATAGAATAGATGGTTGCTGCCGGCCGGATCCTTACACCTGTAGATTCTGTTGTCCGTTATTGTTGGGTTGCGCAAAGGCGCAAGGTATTTGGATCATTATGCTGCTGAAAGACGCAAGAAATTTGACAATGTCAAATTTTTATAGCGGATACAATCTTTGAATTTATTCCCTTAAATCAACAGCGCTCAATTCTATCACAGATAAAATCCAGGCATCTTAAAAAGTTATGCCTTGCAAAAGATTCGCGTCCTGGCTTTTTCTAGCAATTATTCTATTTATCCAATATTATTTTGGCATCAAGTAATTGCTCAAAAAACCTCCTTGACTTTTTAGTTTCCGTTTTGAAACCCAGGATGACCATTAGATAAAAAATTATCAGCATAAATATCGGAAGAAGTATATCAACGTAACTGTAGCTCATATTGGCACTTGTTACATCAACAATTAAAAATCCTGCCACCATTAAGCCCCAGAATACGGAAAAGATGAGTACGAAAAGATGCAGCTGCATCTTTATTTCGATTCTGGTCCCGGTGGTATCCGGCTGAACCGTTCCGGTAATCCGGGGCTGGAAAGAATTCCTCCCCCTGATGATCCTGCTGATTTTGAAACGTTGGCCATCGATGATACCTTCGTATTCTTTTACAGGTCCGTTTTTAAAGATTCGCACCGTTTTTCGATCAACAGACCGGGAAAGGATCGCCATCACTTCATCCTGAGGAAAAGGCGATATATAGATGATATGCTCAAAAGGCAGGTATTTCATTGAGGCTATGTCTTAGTAGATTAGAAGAACAAAACTGGAAGTTGGAAACTTTTTTATTCAATGTTATAAACCCTTCAATATCAAATGGCATCAATTATTGATTGTGGGTAATTTTTAAATCTATGTTTAACAATCATCCAAAATTCACCATTAACTATTCACCATTAACCATTCACTTGCAGAGCAAAATTGACCTTTCACCCATCACCCATCACCCCTGGCTTCCGCCTTCTTCATTGTGATGGAAACCAATGATGCGTCGCGGTTCTTCCACCGCACGGTAGGTATCCACTTCTTTTTTCAGCTCTTTGATCCGGGACTGGAACTGGTCGAAATTGTTGATGGTAACGTCTTTCAGGAAAACGGCAATCTGATCGAGGTATTCCCCTGTCAGCTTTCCGGCAGCATCCCGCAGAGCTCCGTTAAGAAGGTTCTGGTCTATTTTCAGGTTTTCGTTACGGGTTTTCTGGTAAAGGTTTTTGATCCTCTTTTTCAGGCTTTGGGTAAAATCGATCAGCATGGTGTTGCTGAAGACTTTCATTTTGGCTGAAACGCCGTGCCAGAAAGGAATCTTATCGGCTTTATTGTTTTTTAGGATTTTAAATAAAAGCGAATCTTTCTCCAGGTTTTTGGTCATGGAATACAGGATAATCTCCGCCCGCTCCGCCACATTGGGAGGGAAAACAGGAACCATTACATCAAATCTTCCGGGAGCGGTAATTTCTTCGTCGATGTCGGAAACGGATTTGGCCGAACCTACCATCAGAAGATCTTCCTGCTCAAACCTGGAGATATGGTGAAGAATGATTTCCTGGGTTTCAAGGTTGCAGGCGGCGACATTGTTTTCCGACTTCCTTGCCATCATGATTTCATCGAAATCATCCATAAACAACAAAACCTTGTCTTCCTTCATCATGGTTACCAGAAAATCGTTGAAATTGGTCTGGTTGCCATCTATATACGAAGTCCCGAGATAATGTTTTTTCACTTCTTTAAACCGATAGCCGATAATTTCCGCAATCTTATTTGCCCAGAAGATCTTGCCGCTTCCGGGAGGGCCGTACAGGATGATTCCAGCCGGCTTGTTGATGCCCCAGTCTTTGATCTGCTGAGGGTTTAAAAACGGTTCCAGCATGCCCGAAATGTAGAAAAACAGATCCCGGTAGCCGATAAAATCCCTTTTCTGAAGACTGGTTTTATGACCGAAATAATTGTAAACGAATTGATAGTTGCCGCCCAATTGGTTATCGATCCCATAGCTTGAAACGGAAGACTTGAAAAACCCGTTATCGAAAATATTGGGATCTTTTTCTTTAATCGCTTCCTCTACTTTCTCTTTCGGTTGCTTAATGGTTTCGGCGATCTGCTCCAGGGTTTTGGTTTTGTCTAAATCTTTTTCGTAAAGCCTTAAAAATTCAGCATTTTCGCGGGCAAATTTTTCAAAATCCTTTTTTACTTCAAAATTCGTACGGATACAATCCGTAAGTTCAAGATCAAAATCCTGAATGAACTGCTTTATAGCTTCGGCGGAAACAT
>NZ_CAJYMO010000279.1 GCF_913776365.1 uncultured Chryseobacterium sp.
TCCTGAAGAGCAAGCTCGATAACTTCCTGCATAAAAACCCGGAAGTAGCAGAAGCCATCCAGCGGAAAATCCTGATTTCCGAACGCGAAAGAAAAGAACTTTCCGGGATCCAGAAACTGGCCAGGGAGCGTGCCAAGAAGGTTTCCCTTCACAATAAAAAACTCCGCGACTGCCGGCAGCATTATAACGACCAGAAAAACGAAAGGAAAGGGGAGACACAGATCTTTATCACGGAGGGGGATTCCGCTTCAGGATCAATTACCAAGTCAAGGGATGTGGAAACCCAGGCTGTATTCTCACTGAAAGGGAAACCGCTGAACTGCTACGGACTGACCAAGAAGGTGGTCTATGAGAATGAAGAATTCAATCTTCTGCAGGCCGCCCTGAATATTGAGGAAAGCCTGGAAGACCTGCGTTACAATCAGGTCATTATTGCGACGGATGCCGATGTCGACGGAATGCATATCCGGCTGCTGATGATTACCTTTTTCCTGCAGTTCTTTCCGGACCTGATCAAGAACGGGCACCTCTATATTCTGCAGACACCGCTCTTCAGGGTAAGAAACAAGAAAGAAACAAGGTATTGCTATTCCGAAGCCGAGCGGGTAAAAGCGCTTAATGAACTGGGGAAGAATCCTGAAATCACACGGTTTAAAGGGCTCGGAGAAATTTCGCCGGATGAATTCAAGCATTTCATCGGGAAAGACATTCGCCTGGAACCGGTAGTGGCCGGAAAAGACCAGACGATCGATCAGCTGCTGGAGTTTTATATGGGGAAGAATACACCGGACCGGCAGACCTTTATCCTGGAGAACCTGGTGGTGGAAAATCCGGATATTGAGAAGAAAGAAATTCCTGATGATGGAGCAGCCGGATAAAGAGGTTCCGGAACATTTTATAAATATTTACCATCAAAATTCAAATAAACTGATATAATGAGACTCAGCAACCGTAATAAAAGTTCGGTATACAGCTTTATCAATACACTTCTGATCATATTTCTGCTGGCAGGAACGGCAGCTTATTTTCTGGAAGAATACAGGTTCGACATCCTGGGAAAGGAAAGCCTGGTACTCATTCTGGCACCGGCATTGCTGATGCTGCTGTTTTACCTGAACGGAAGACAGATTTTTGAATATGACAGCGACGGAGAAGCGCTTCATTTCAGAAACAGGAACATCATCCCTTTTCTGCAGAAGCCGCTGAGCGATGAGTTTCCCAAATACAAGCTGATAAAATATGAGGTGATCGACCTGTTCTTCATGAAAAGGCTGTATATCACCATATCCAGCAAGAACAGCGGTTCCACGATCCTGAAATATGAAATTTCATACCTTACCAGAAAGGAAACCCAGGATTTAAGATTCTCCCTGAATAAAGTGGTGAAAACCAATAACGAGAAAAAGAGTTAATAGTAAATGATGACAGAAGAAAACCCGCACGAAGGGGAAAGCTTGAAAAAAGTTTCCGGCCTTTACAAGGACTGGTTTCTGGATTACGCTTCTTATGTAATCCTGGACAGGGCGATTCCTTCGGTATATGACGGTTTCAAACCCGTTCAGCGAAGAATCATGCATTCCATGCGTGAGCTGGAGGACGGGCGTTACAATAAGGTAGCCAACATTGTTGGAAATACCATGAAATACCATCCGCATGGAGATGCCTCCATCACGGATGCTATGGTGGGGATAGGCCAGAAAGAACTGCTGATCGATACCCAGGGAAACTGGGGAAACATCTATACCGGAGATTCTGCAGCGGCAGCCCGGTATATCGAGGCAAGACTGACGCCTTTCGCCCTGGAAGTAGTCTTCAACCCCAAAACCACGGAATGGGCAAAATCCTATGACGGAAGAAACAATGAACCGATTGATCTTCCGGTAAAATTTCCGCTGCTCCTTGCCCAGGGCGTGGAAGGAATCGGTGTGGGATTATCTACCAAGATCCTTCCGCATAACTTTAATGAGCTGATTACGGCATCCGTTGCGTATCTTAAAGGAAAGAAATTCGAACTTTTCCCTGATTTCCTGACGGCGGGATACTTAGACGTATCGGAATACAACGACGGCCACCGCGGCGGCAAGGTGAGGGCGCGGGCAAAGATTTCGCTGCATGACAAGCATATGCTCATCATCACCGAGCTTCCGTATTCCAAAACCACCAGCGACCTGATCGATTCCATTATCAAAGCCAATGAGAAAGGCAAGATCAAAATCAAAAAGATTGAGGACAATACTTCAGACAAAGTAGAGATCCTGATCCATCTTCACAATGACGTTTCCCCGGATAAAACCATCGATGCACTGTATGCATTTACAGACTGCCAGGTGACGATATCACCGAATGCCTGCGTGATTGTAGGGGATAAGCCGATGTTCATGAACGTATCGGACATCCTGAAGATGAATACCGACCATACGGTTTCCCTGCTTAAAAAGGAACTCGAGATCGAGCTTCACGAGCTTCAGGAAAGCTGGCACTTTTCTTCCCTGGAAAGGATCTTTATCGAAAACAGGATCTACCATGATATCGAAGAGGTGAAAACCTGGGAACAGGTACTGAAGACCATAGACAAAGGCCTGAAGCCGCATACCAAACATCTGCTGAGGGCGGTGACCGAAGAGGATATTCTAAGGCTTACCGAAATCCGGATCAAGAGGATCTCCAGGTTCGACCTGAACAAGTTCAAGGAGAACATTGCTGCCCTCGAAGGAAAGATCGAGCAGGTGAAGCATCACCTGCAGAACCTCGTTCAGTATGCCATCGATTATTACCTGAACATCCAGAAGAAATACGGCAAGACCAGACAACGAAAAACCGAACTCAGGATTTTCGATACCATTGATGCTACGAAGGTTGCGGTAGCGAATGAGAAATTCTACGCCAATTTTGAAGAAGGTTTTATCGGGACTTCCCTGAAAAAGGACCAGTACCTGTTCGACTGTTCCGATATCGATGATATCATTACCTTCCGCAAAGACGGAAGCATGAAGGTGGTAAAAGTGGAACCTAAGACATTCATCGGAAAAGATATCCTGCACGTCGCCGTCTGGAAAAAGAACGACCGGCGTACCGTATATAACATGATTTACCGTGAAGGCCGCGACGGACCGTATTATATGAAACGGTTTTTTGTCACCGGAGTGACCCGAAACACGGATTATCCGCTGGCTTCCGATAAGAAAGGATCGGAAATGCTTTATTTCTCAGCCAATCCGAACGGGGAAGCGGAAATCGTAAGCGTCCTGTTAAAGCCTAACCCGAGGATCAGGAAAAATAAAATGGACCTGGATTTTTCCGAACTGGCTATCAAAGGAAGGGATACCAAAGGAAACCTGGTGACAAAATATTCAATAAAGAAAGTAGACCTGAAAGAAGAAGGGGTTTCTACACTGGCACCCAGGAAAATATGGTATGACGATACCGTAAGAAGACTGAACGCAGATGGCCGGGGAACGCTTTTAGGGAACTTTAAAGGCGACAATAAAATCCTTACCATTAATACCAACGGTGAAGCCAGGCTGATTTCATTTGATCTCGGAAACCGTTTTGATGACGAATATCTGGTACTGGAAAAATTGAGGCCCAGCCAGCCGGTGACCTGTATCTATTATGATGCCGAGAAGGAAATGTATTTCATCAAGCGTTTTGTGCTTGAAAACACACCGAATGTACAGACTTTCATGCCTTCCGAACATCCAAAGTCATTTATCGAGACCATTATTGTAGCGAACGGCGCTACCGCAGAAATTATTTTTGCCAAGGATAAAGGAAAGGAGCGGGAGCCTGAAACCATCAACATTGATGAGTTTATCTCTGTAAAAGGAATCAAAGCCATTGGAAACCAGTTTACCAAATTCAAGGTAAAGTCCATTAATTTCACGATTCCTGAACAGGCAGAAGAACCGGAAACCTATGAAGAACCCGAACGTACGGAATCTGACGACGACGGTGGAATGATCGGTGACCTGTTCAAGAGTGATGAGACCCCCACGGGCAAATAAAATAACCTTTCACCGGAAATTGCTGAAAAAAGCGGTGCTTTATAAAAAACAGGACCAATCTGCGCGCAGGTTGGTCTTGTTTTTTGATTTTATATTCTGAAACGGAATCAGACTTCCACGCTGTCATCCTTTTTTATTGGCTGGCATTTCGGGCAGATGCCGCTGACCACAAGGTTATAGCTGCTGGCTGTAAAATTGTCAGGGAGGCTGATGGCCGGCATCCGGTTTTCTATGCAGCTGACGGAATGGCATTTTTCGCAGTTGAAATGGATATGGTCATGCGAGTGTCCGTCTTCCTGACAGGAATGGCTGCATCTGGCAAAATTAACCACTCCGTCCACATTGGTGACCTTATGGATATTTCCTTCTTTTTCAAGACGTTCCAGTACCCGGTAGATCGTTACGCGGTTGCACAGATCTCCGATTTTTTTCTGGATATCCGCATGCGACAATGCGACCTCCGAGTTATTGATGAGGCTTAAAATTTCCGTCTTGGCATTGGTGTTTCTGATCTGTTTCATATAATAATGCAATTTTGCACCCGGCACATCTGTTTGCGCCTATACAAATTTACGGATTATTTTACATCTTTGGGAATGAGCTGCACTACGATAAAAATGTCATTGATCCCTCTGTATTCAGTAAACACGCTGTTTTATACAATAAGTGAAAATATTAATGCAACAATGTTTCGTTAATGAATTTTTTGTAGATTTGCTTCCTAAATCTTTTTATATGAAACGATCTTTACTGGCTGGTATTCTTTTCACCGGTCTTTCTTATGCTCAGAATGTATGTGTGTCAAATCTGGGAGGCGATACTGATCCTTCTTTTATTGAAATACGAATCAATTCCACTGCTTTTAACCACCAGACCTTCTCTGCACAGAATGAATTTTATCATGCTTATCCTGCTTCGGGAAATACAACCGCGACCCTGAATGCCGGCCAGGCGTATCAGTTTTACACTTCCACCTCATCGGAAGCCGTTATCGGTATCTGGCTGGATGAAAACCGGAACGGTGTTTTCGAGCAGCAGGAATACCAGCAGCTGGTCAATTCTATGGTCACCCAGAATACCAAAACTTTCACGGTGCCGGCCTCTGCGGCCAACGGGAATACGCTTCTCCGGATCAGGTCCAGGGCCTACGGAAGCAGCATCAGCGCCTTAGACGCCTGTTCCCCATTCGGCTCCGGTGAAACCAGGGATTATACGGTGAACATTATCAGCAGTCAGCTCGGAACAAAAGACATCACAGCGGCAGATCAGTTCAGGTTGTATCCCAATCCGGCAGCAGATTTCGTAACTGTTGAAGGAAAAGAGACCATTCTTTTTGTGGAAATCTATACTTTGGAAGGCCGCAAACTGGCGCTGCAGCAAATAAACAATATCCGCGGTTCGGTGGACCTTTCCGCTTACATTCCCGGCGAATATGTAGTACAGGTCAATACACGTTCGGGAAAAAAGACCTACAGGGTTTCTAAAAAATAGAAGTACATTCTGGCAGGAAAATACCGGGATTCCGTGTTTTTACCGACCGCAAAACCGGAAAAGGGTCCGAACTCTGACAAATGATGCACCGAACACAGCTGCTTTTCAGAATAGCACAGAACTTGTGTATGGAAACACTAAAAGTAAAGAATGAATATAATTATTGCGATCATTGTCATTACAGCCATCATCAGCCTGGCTGCTCTTAACAACAACAGCATTTTTGAAAAGTATAAATTCAGCGTTGGTGCCATAGCCCAGCGGAAAGAATACATCCGCCTGATCTCTGCAGGATTTCTGCATGCGGATATTATGCACCTCGCATTCAACATGCTGACCCTGTATTTTTTCGGGCCTATCGTGCTTGAAGGTTTCGGGAATATCGGATTTATCCTGATTTATTTCGGATCGATTATTTTAGGAAATCTTTTTTCGCTGTTTATCTATCAGAAACAGCCCTGGTATTCTGCGATCGGTGCGAGTGGTGGAGTGTCCGGGATCCTGTTTGCTGCCATTGCGCTATATCCGGCCATAAAGATTTTTATTTTCTTTATTCCAATCGGTATTCCGGGATTTATCTTCGGACTGTTATATTTCAGCTATTCAGTATACATGATGCTGAATCCGAGCCAGCACGACAATATCGGCCACGCTGCCCATCTCGGAGGTGCTTTCTTCGGTCTGGTCTATGCGGTACTCAACCAGCCAGCCGCTGCAATAGCCAACTCATTATACATCGGGATCATGGCACTGCCGCTTATTTACCTAAGCTATGAGATTTTTGTAAGGAAAAGGATAGGATAAAATCATCTCGCATTACAGGTAGAAAACCAGTGAATCATTGAAGTTCACTGGTTTTGTTTTTACGTATCTTCATCGGTTATCTGTTCCGCCAGGTATACAGGCAGTTTTTTTGCAGCTGTCATAAGCCGGTAATGGTTGATCTTCTTTTCTGTGGAGCTTTTTGTATACCCGTTACAGTTCAGGTACAGAAAATAAGCCATTAACCGATTATAGTCATCCAGTTTTTCATCTTCCATCATGAAAATCATCTGGTCCATGAACTTTATTTTTTCCTTTGATTCTGAAATGGCACGGCCTAATCGCGGAATGCTGCTGTAGTAATGATTTTTTTCTCCGTTCTCCAACCGGAAAAAAGTTCCGAAAAGAAGGTCCGGCACATGTATGTCCAGTTCTTCCAGCTCACGGATGTAGGTTTTTCTGTCTTTCCATGCATAACTGCCGTCTGAAACCCGCTCAAACCGGTCATTCATCATATCAAGATGAGATTTCAGGAATATTTCCCATCTGCCCGTTTCGGCTGACAGCAGGGCCATATTGATGGCCTGTATCCTGGGACTCATGTCCTGGCTGCAACCGCCTACTGCCTGAGCGGATCGCATGGAATCCAGTAGTTCCTCCTTTTCCCGTACCGGTAGCTTCCGCCAGTTTTCCGGTAATGAAACCACGGCACTGGTATATCTGTCACTTTTTGCATTGTCTGTAAATTTACCGGTTGAAATATCCGTCAGGCAGTCAGAATAAATAATCTGTTTCGTATATTTTCGATCCAGCGAAATGCTTGTAAAGTTTTCGGGAAAATAAAAAGCATCTACAGATTCTTCCGAATATGCCGTTTTTTCCTGGTAAGATAAAACCCACGTGCCTTTGGAAGGTTTTTCATACAGGGATTTTCTATACTTCTGCCTTATATCTAATCCGTAACTGTCCTTAACCGGAATTTCATCGTAAATAATTTCATGGTCCGTACCGTCCTTTCTGTTGGATCGGATGATCAGAATATCTTTCCGGACCTGTGCCTCAGGATATTTTAAAATGAAATTTTCCAGGGAGATCTGGCTTTCCATATCTTTTTTAGCCTGAGCCATGTTTCCCGATTTCATCCGGATGATACACCCTTTCAACTGCTGTTTTGCGTAGAAAACCTTGGTAAGGTCACAGGTTTTATATTTCAGATGCAGGGAATCCACTGTTTTACTAAGCTTGGACATGGTGGAGTCACTGTAGATCATGCCGTTTTTAAAGGTTGTGAACTCCTGTGCAGGGAATGAAATGCTGAGGAATAAAATGGAAATCAGGAAAACTTGTATCCGTATCATAGTATCAGTTTTCCTGATAACGGATAGTAAGTTGAAATTAGTATATGGTCCGGTAATGAATTTCAATGTGCATCATTTTTAAGATCCTGAACGATCCGTAACCCATTTCTTTGCCTGTTATTTCCGTCCGAAAACAAACCGGTCATTTCCGGAGAGATCTTTCAGCAGAAAAGATTCAGCGAAATCCTTCTGATAAAGTTCGAGCGTCTCGGGACCCAGCTTCTGGTTGATTTCCAGGAACAGCATTCCGTTGGTCTTCAGGTACCTTGCCGAATCAGCGGCAATTTTCCTGTAGAAGACCAGGGCATCCGGAACGGGGGAGAAAAGCGCCATCTGAGGTTCAAAGCCCTTTACCGAATCTTCGATTTCAGGGACTTCATCAATACCGATGTAAGGCGGATTGGAAATGATGATGTGAAAATTTTCAGTCAGATCACTGTTCAGGTAGTCTGCATGGATGAAATTGATTTCAAGCCGGTGCGATGCCGCATTTTTCCGGGCAACTTCCAGTGCTTTTTCAGAAAAATCAATGGTGGACACTTCAGCATGGGGAAAATATTTTTTCAGGACCAGCGGAATAATGCCGCTGCCTGTCCCGATATCAAGAATTTTCAGGTCCTGAATGTCGAACAGCCCGGAGCTCTGGATTTTCTTGATGGCGAGTTCCAACAGCTCTTCGGTCTCCGGACGGGGAATGAGGACATGCTCATTCACCGAAAACGTCATCCCGTAGAATTCGGTTTCCCCCAGGATATGCTGGTACGGTTTTCCGGTTTCCATTTCAGAAAGAATATACAGCAGTTGACGTTCGTCCTCTTTCAGTAATTCCTGACGGCCGAACCTGCGTTGGTAAAAAGAGTTGAAACCGACGGTTTTCTCCACAAATAAAGAAGCCAGAAAGGCGGTCTCCGATTCTGTATAGAGCCCGGAAAGCGCGGAACAGAAATGTTTTTTAAATTCAGAAATTGTCATTTATCGTGTAAAAACCAGTTTATTATCAGTCGACTTTTCTTCATCAATCCTGTAGCCTTCATAGTTGAACGCTTTCACATCGTCCAGCGTCTGTGCCCGGGTCTCGGCGCAGAAGCGGGCCACCATTCCGCGGGCATGTTTGGTGTAGACCACAATGGTTTTCAGTTTTCCTTCCTTCAGTTCGTAAAAGTCAAAATCAATCACCGGATGGTCCAGCTTTTTGCGGTCAAC
>NZ_CAJYMO010000280.1 GCF_913776365.1 uncultured Chryseobacterium sp.
CTGGAGTTCAGACGTGTGCTCTTCCGATCTCCGTAAACTATGTTTTTATCGGAAGCTGTACCAATGCAAGAATTGAAGACTTCCGTGTCGCTGCAGGCTATATCAAGGGGAAAAGAAAATCGGAAAATGTACGGGCTTTAATCGTACCCGGCTCCCAGCAGGTGGTAAAACAGATTTTTGAAGAAGGGCTCGATACTGTTTTCAGCGATGCCGGATTTCAGATCCGGCAGCCCGGCTGTTCGGCCTGTCTGGCGATGAATGACGATAAAATACCGGAAGGGGAATATTGTGTATCCACTTCCAACAGGAATTTCGAAGGCCGGCAGGGACAGGGTGCCCGGACGATTCTGGCCAGTCCGCTGACCGCCGCAAAGGTTGCCATTGAAGGAAGAATCCCGGTTTTTGAAAACTGATGAAAGGGTGAATGGTCAATTTTGCTTCGCAAGTGAATTCTACTCCGCAGGTGAATTTCAGGCTGAGTGCAAAAATTGACTATTGACCAGCAGGAATTGACCATTGACCCACAGGAATTGACAATAAGTGAATGATGAATTCTACTCCGCAGGTGAATTTCAGACTGAGTGCAAGAATTGACCATTGACCCGCAGGAACTGACTATTGACATTTTAAAGCTAAACAACATGCAGAAATTAAAAAATATAACCTCCCGTGCCATTCCTTTGCCGGTGGAAAATATAGATACCGACCAGATTATTCCGGCCCGGTTTTTAAAAAGTATCGATAAAAAAGGATTCGGTGAAAATCTTTTCCGGGACTGGCGGTACGACGTGCAGAGCCACCTGCCGAATCCCAGTTTTGTGCTGAACAACCCTGCATACAGCGGGCAGATCCTGGTGGCCGGAAATAATTTCGGTTGCGGAAGCAGTAGGGAACATGCCGCATGGGCTATGACGGATTATGGGTTCAAAGTAGTTATTTCCAGTTTTTTTGCAGATATTTTCAAGGGAAATGCGCTCAATAACGGGCTGCTGCCGGTAAAAGTTTCTGAAGGGTTCCTGAAAGAAATCCTTGCAGATATTACGCAGGACCCTGAAAAGGAAATTACTGTAGATGTGGAAAAACAGACCGTTGCTTTCGGCGGCAGATCAGAAAACTTTGAAATTGATTCCTATAAAAAAATATGCCTGATCAACGGCTATGATGATATCGACTTTCTGATCAGCAGAAAGCAGGCAATCACAGAATTTGAAATGAAAACACAGAAAATTTATGAAAACTGATTTTACCATTGCCGTTCTTCCCGGAGACGGGATCGGCCCTGAAGTCGTGGCGGAAAGCATTAAAATTTTAAATGCGATTGCCGATGCATTCCGTTACCGGTTTGAGTTCAGATACGGTTTAATGGGAGCCGAAGCCATCTACCGGACGGGAACTCCGTTGCCGGATGAAACGCTGGAACTCTGTAAAAATTCGGACGCCGTACTTTTCGGGGCAATCGGTGATCCGTCGTTCGATAACGATCCGGAAGCTAAAGTAAGGCCGGAACAAGGTTTGCTTAAGCTGCGTAAGGAACTGGGGCTGTTTGCCAACATACGGCCGCTGAAAACCTATGCTTCGCTGATCGGGAAAAGCCCGCTGAAAAAAGAACTTGTAGAAGGCGCCGATATCCAAATTTTCAGGGAGCTGGTAAGCGGGATTTATTTCGGTGAAAAATTTACGGATGAAGAAGCCGGGTATGCTTATGATATCTGCAGATACAACAGGGAGGAAATTGCCCCGATTGTCCATATGGCTTTTCAGGAAGCGCTTAAACGCAGAAAAAAAGTAACCCTGATCGACAAAGCCAATGTCTTGGATACTTCCAGGCTCTGGAGAAAGGTCTGCAAGAAAATTGCAGCGGAATATCCGGAGGTTGAACTGGATTTCATGTTCGTGGATAATGCTGCAATGCAGATGATCCTGAATCCGAAACAGTTTGATGTAATCGTAACGGAAAATATGTTCGGGGATATTATTTCCGACGAGGCCAGTGTAATCGGTGGCTCCATCGGTCTTTTGCCTTCTGCCTCGGTAGGAAAAGGAACGGCTCTCTTCGAACCCATCCATGGCTCTTATCCACAGGCAAAGGGAAAAGGGATTGCCAATCCCGTGGCATCCATCCTGAGCACTGCTATGATGCTGGATTACCTGAAGCTCGGTCAGGCAGCAGAAAAACTAAGGCAGTCCGTAGAATATGCCATTGAAAACAAATACGTAACGGCAGATCTTAATGCGGAGCAGCATTATTCCACGGATGAGGTCGGCAGTTTCATCGCCGATTATATCACCTATTCTGAAAAGTCATATTATAATTTTGAAAATATAAAGCTCGGTAAGTCAACCATCGTCTGAAGCAACATTCATTTCATATTGCCGGTCATACAGAAGTCCATAAAATAATGACCGGAAAAACCAGAAGATCCGGCTTACCGGCCTTTACTATTAAATAGTCAGTAAAACGGTTCTGCAAATCTGCAGAACCGTTTTTTCTTTTTTATAAATTAAAAGGGATTTACCCGTATTCCATTTAAAATATGGTAATAAGATCATTTTTGTATAGGCTGTTAACCATGTGCAGCAGAAAAAAATTCTGCCAACGGTTATTTCATTCAGCCTTCTTGCTCAAGGTTCTTATTAATGCCACGGGATCATTCCGTTATTCCCGATGGACTGACAACTTCATACAGACCGGGTTCAATTTTATTATTGTACTTTTCTTCTCTTTCCCGGACTCTTTTTTCAATGCTTCTCTTCATATCCTGCTGATCGGTAATCACTTTTCCGTCATTGATCATTTTAGTACCCATGGTTGAAATATCTTTTGAAGGGTTGCTGATATAATCTTTCCACGCTTTACGGAATTCATTCTTGCTTGCCGTTACCTCACTGGAATAAAGCCAGAATCCTGCAGGCTTTGCTTGATTTGTGTCCTGTGCCGGAATCTTGTTTTGTGCGATCAGCGTCATGCTGTGGGTTTGAGTTCCATCTTCAATTTTTACAATCAGTCCCGGAAGGCCATGGAATTTGTATGGACCGTCCTGTATGGGGATATCAGGGGTAAACCAAGCCGTCCAGGTGCGGCCCCCGAAGTCAGTACTGGCTTTCTGTGTTTCATATCCTCCTATTCTCATTTTTTCAGGACTGATTTTCCATTTCATCGGTTCATCTTCTTTCACCTTATAAAGATAATGGTCTATCATATCATAAAAATAAGTAGTGTAGGACGGATAATCTTTGGTGATTTTATACGAGATCATATTGTTTTCTTTCATAGAAGCAAGCCTCCTGAAGGTGTCTCCGCCTGTATTCAATGATAGGGTTCCGCCGCCGGAAGGATTCATTACCGCATAGGTAAGCGAATCGGTGTTTTAATAGCATACATGCTGCGGAAAGAGGAGCCTCCGGGAGTCGTATCGAGTGCCATCAACTCTCTCTTCTTTTTATCTTTTTGATGGATATCCGGAACAAATTCATATTCGTATATAAAACGGGTCTCCTGTGCATGGACAGCTAAAGACAGCAGGCAGGACAACAAAATATATTTTTTCATAACGCCAATATTTGTGAATTTTTACAGGTATAAATTTCGGCAAATATTTTTGTTCTCTCTATTAATATTATGTCTCATTTTTTAGAAGGCTTTTCTGACCGGATGATGAACAAATAAAAACCGCAGATCCTGATAAAGGTTCTGCGGTTGTGATATTATAACGGGTGATGCACTCAGTCTTCATTATCCGTTTTTCCTGAAGGATTGTTTTCGGAAGATTTCTTTACATCTTTAGGATCCACATCAGACGGATTGGTCTTTTGGGAAGATGCCGGAATATTCTGAAAATCCTCATTCTGTTTTTTCGTTTCCGCTTTGTTGGCGGATTCTTTTTTTTCGGTGTTGTTTTCTGGATCCATTTTTTTGCTTTTTTATACGGTTATCTATTCAAAGCCTTTGCCAAATGCATCAGAAAGATTGCTTTTTATATCAGGCTTTACCGGCAGATCATCCTAAAGTGGTAAAATCCCGATTTTCCCGGTACGGTCGTCAATGGTATAATGCAATGCTTTGGCGAGAACGAAAATCGTATTCAGGTTTTCCATCAGCTGCTTTCTGCCTTCATTCCTTAATCTGTTCTGATCAATGGACCGGATGGCCGTGGTTTTTGCTTTGGCCGTTACGTTCTTGATGTCTTTTTCAGAAATCCTATTGAAAAACGAATCGTCAAGCGACTGGATTTCCACACTGGGGGTAATCCGGATCTGGGCGTCAGGCAATTCGGTTATAATCAGTTTCCTGTTGATGGAATCCACATCAATTTTCATTTTATTAAGATCATAGGAAACCTGCGCCGTGGTCTTGGTAAATGTAATGATGCTGTTGCTGGTCATCTCCCTCCCGAAAAGCTCATAGCCCATTTTTGTCTTCTGCATCGATGACGTATTCTGTTCCAGGACCACCAGCTTGTTCATTTTGGAAATCTGGTTGGTCAGGATATAATAATCAGAATTTTCAGTTTTTTTACTGATACTGAAACATGACCTGAAGCTGAAAAAGAGGATCCCCATAACGAGAAGCCCTGCTATAAACGGAAGTACGAGCCTGATATTTTTCAAATCTTTGATTATTTATTAAAAATTTCTTTGATAACGGAACGGTCATCTTTCTTGAGGATTTCCGCCAGATCTCTTTCGATATACCCGGTAGTCGGCATCTCTACAATCCTTCCGGCTTCTTTTCCATACCGCTGAAGGATAATGGTGGGAACTTTCTGAACATTGTACCTTGCTTCGTCTCCGGTAGGGGATTCTTTTTTACGGTTAACGGCAATAATGGTCAGTTTGCTTTCCGGATAGTTCACGGCTTCCAGGATCTTCATCAGCCGCGGAACATCACGGTGGCTGTCCTCGCACCAGGTTCCCATGAAAAGAATAATGTTATAGGAATTGATCTTGTCTTTTCTCAGTTCACCGATGGCTTTCTGATCCAGGGCGTATTCATCATGTTCCTTTACATACCAGTCGGCATAGGGAGACTTCAGGAACTGGTCTTTCAGCTGATGGCCGAGCAGCATTTTTCCGTCATTCGTTGTTTCCACTTCGCGGTTTACCACAACTTTCTGGGCATGCAGATGCTGGCCGGCAAGAGCGAGGCAGAATACGGTGGCCGTACGGATGATTGTCTTTTTCATATTGATCTTTCAATGATATTTTTTAAATCGGCAGGGGAGTAGTATTTATTTTTAAGGACTTTATGATCCTCTTTGCGGTACACATTGTATTTTTCTCCGGAAAGTTCATAGAATGAATCTACTCCTTTTGCCCTATAAAATTCAACGGTGTCACGGGCCTGGTCTTCATTATCACATGCCTTGGACATGTTGGAGCGCTGAACTTCGTTGAACAGTTCTACAAATTTGCTGCCAAGACCGAATTCCAGAACGGCACCGCTCAATACATACTGAAGGTCGCAGAGTGCATCCGCAATTTCCACAATATCCCGGTCTTCAATAGCCTGTTTCAGCTCGTTCAGTTCTTCCTGGAGAAGCGCAACTCTCAGATTGCATCTTTCAGGGGAAGGGATCTGCGGCGTTTCCAGGATCGGGGCTTTAAAAGTGGTGTGGAATTCTGCTACCTGGTTCAGACTGTCAATTTTATCCATTACATATTTATTTAGGGCAAATATAAAAATTAGCAGGCATAAATAAGGAATCGGAGGAGGAGTTTTTCATGCAGCCTGCTTGTTCCCTGTCATCATTTCAGATATCGGTAACCGTAAATTTACATGTGCCGGTTGATTAATTTAATTATATTTGAAGCCTATACTTTATTATGCAGAAAAAACTAAAACTCTGGGATGCCATTATGCTGGTAATGGGTTCCATGATCGGCAGCGGAATTTTTATTGTAAGTGCCGACATGATGCGGAACCTGGGTTCGGGGTTCTGGATGATCATTGTCTGGGTAATCACGGGCATTATGACGGTTGCGGCCGCCATCAGCTACGGCGAACTTTCAGCCCTTTTTCCGAAGGCAGGAGGGCAATATACGTACCTGAAAGAGATCTTCGGCAAAAGAATGGGATTTCTTTACGGCTGGGGGCTTTTTACCGTGATCCAGACCGGAACCATTGCAGCTGTAGCCATGGCTTTCGGGAAATTCACCGCTTACCTGATACCGTCACTCAATGATGCCGCTCCGATTTTCCAGAGCGGGGAATTCAGGATCACCTGGATACAGATGCTGGCGATTGCAGTGATTTTGCTGCTGACCTATATCAATACCAGGGGAGTGGAAAGCGGAAAACTCCTGCAGAACCTTTTCACAGGATCAAAAATTATTGCCCTGCTGGGACTTATCGCAGCCGGATTTATCCTGGTGGATGTTTCCCATCTGGCAGAAAACTTCAGTTTCGGAACCGATGCCTTCAGTAACCTGGCAAAAGATGCTTCCGGAAATTTTCTGCAGGAAGGATGGGAGCCTATAGGGGGAATGACGCTGCTGGGAGGAGTTGCCGCCGCCATGGTAGGCTCCGTTTTCAGTTCGGTAGCCTGGGAAAGCGTGACTTTTGTCTCGGGAGAGATCGAAAATCCTAAGAAAAACGTCGTGAAATCCATGATTTACGGGACTTCTGCCGTAATGATCCTGTATATTGCCGTCAATTACGTATACCTGAATGCACTGGACCGGGATGCTGTGGCCTTTGCGGAAAACGACCGGGTAGCGGTGGCAGCATCGCATTTTATCTTCGGAACCGCGGGAACGGCGATTATCGCCGTACTGGTGATGGTTTCTACCTTTGGTTGTGACAACGGGCTGATTCTTGCCGGCGCAAGGGTATTCCAGACCATGGCCAAAGACGGGATGTTCTTCCGCCAGGCTGAAAAAAACAATAAAAACCAGGTGCCGGAAAATGCACTCTGGATGCAGGGCATCTGGGCATCTTTGCTGTGCCTGAGCGGACAATATGGAAACCTCCTGGATATGATCTCCTTTGTGATCGTCCTGTTCTATATGATCACGGTTTTCGGGGTAATCTATCTCAGAGTAAAACAACCGGATCTGGAAAGACCTTACAAGACCTGGCTTTATCCGGTAACTCCGGTCATCTATCTGATCATCGGGACCTGCTTCTGCGTCCTGCTCCTGATCTACAAACAACAATATACCTGGCCGGGCCTGCTGATGGTGCTGATAGGCCTTCCGGTTTATTATTTCATCAACCGGAATAACAAAAGTGAAATATAAGGAATAAAGATTGTGCCTTCAAAGCAGGAATCAGCCTGATCACCTGAAAAGGCAAAATGAAGACAGAAAGTTTTTTCACAACCGGCTTTTGCCTTGGAAAAGACAGATTGTTTATGCATCTCCAGGTAAAAGATGAAGTATGGATTTAGCAATAGAACAGTCCGGAAATACCTGTCCAATGATACCATCAGATCAGCACATCAGGCTGCGCGGATGTCCGCGCAGCCTTTTATGATGTACAAATCTGTTATCAGGAAATACTTATGTACATTTTCTTCATCTATATTCCATCAAAAAAGTTTCAGGAGTACAGGATTTTACTAAAACAAATCCCGTTCATCTGGTTTGCGGTTCCGTGTTTACTTTGTTTTGGAAGGAACATCAGTAAATCATATCATCACGTTTGTTTAACTCTATTTTATTTATAAGTAATTATGCTTATATTTGCAGAATGATAGCGGTCATTACCGGAGATATTATACATTCACAGCAAGCGGATACACAGGTTTGGATTACCAGGCTTAAAGATCTTCTCACAACCTGGGGAAGTGCCCCGCAGACATGGGAGATTTACAGGGGAGACGAGTTCCAGCTCAAATGTAATATCAACGACGCATTCTGGCGTTTCTTAGCCATAAAATCATTAATTAAAAGTCAGGAACACCTGGATGTAAGGCTGGCCATCGGCATCGGGGAAGAGAATTTCTCATCCGGGAAGATTACGGAATCCAACGGGACGGCATATGTCCATTCCGGTAGACTTCTGGATGATATAAAGAGCAACGGTCATACCGTAGCCATCAAAACATCGAGCGATGCCGTAGACCGGGATCTGAACATCCTGCTGAAGTGGTCTTCCAAAGATTTTGACAGCTGGACAGTGGCCACGGCGGAAATCATTCACGAACTCATCATGAACCGTGAACACACCCAGGAAGACCTTGCGAAAAAATTTGCCATCTCACAGTCGTCCGTAAGCCAGCGGCTGAAACGCGCCAATTATGACCTGATTGTAGAGACCAACCATTATTTCAAAAAGAAAATTTCAGAACTGTAATATGATTTTCCTTTCCCTCATATCAGCTCATCTGCTCGGAGATTTTATTCTTCAGCCTGACTCCTGGGTAGCAGATAAGGAACGCCACAGGCTGAAAAGCC
>NZ_CAJYMO010000281.1 GCF_913776365.1 uncultured Chryseobacterium sp.
CGGCAGCAATGAATCTACCTACTGGCTGATCTTTGAACTGCTGTGGCGGGATTTCTTCCGCTTTGTTTCCATAGAGTACCAGGACCGCATATTCCAGCTGAACGGAATCGGGAAAAAAAGATATTCCTTTGTTCATGATGAAGAAATCATCAGCCGCTGGAAAGAAGGGAAAACGGAATCCGCATTTGTTAACGCCCATATGCTGGAACTGAAAAAGACAGGCTATATGAGCAACCGCGGAAGGCAGAATGTGGCCTCCTATTTCTGCAAAACCCTGAACCAGGACTGGCGGATCGGCGCGGCTTATTTTGAAGAACTGCTGATTGACTATGATGTGCACAGCAATTACGGGAACTGGATGTATGTAGCCGGCGTAGGCAACGATCCGCGCAACAGGACATTCAATCCCGAACATCAGGCGGAAATGTATGATGCCGATAAAAAATTCAGAAAGTTATGGCTCAGAAACTAAAACCCACGGTCCAGCTCATCTTTCCGCATCAGCTGTTCAAGGATACAAGCCACCTGGAAAAAGGCCATCCGGTCTTCATGATCGAGGAATGGCTGTTCTTCCGGCAGTATGCTTTTCACAAACAGAAAATCGCCCTGCACCGTGCCAGCATGAAGTTTTACGAGAGCTTTCTCAAAAATGCCGGTTTTACCGTTGAATATATTGACAGCAGTTCAGAAGTTTCCGATATCAGGAAGCTGATCCCGGATCTTGAGAAGAAGGGATACGGCAGGATCAGGATCATTGATGTCTGTGACCATTGGCTGGAAAAAAGGATCGCCGGCACAAAACTGGAACTGGAGATTATAGAAAGTCCCTTGTTTATCAATACCAGAGATGACCTGAAAGCTTACTTCCAGCATAAAAAATCATATCACCAGACCGATTTTTACAAACAGCAGCGGCTTTCCCGGGATATCCTGATGAAAAACGGAAAACCGCTGGGCGGGAAATGGACCTATGATGACGAAAACCGCAAAAAATATCCGAAAAACAAAATGGCACCAGCCGTACAATTTCCGGAACGCAATGCGTATTATAAAGAAGCCGCAAAGTACACCGAAACCTTTTTTTCCGGCAATTACGGCAGCCTGGCGGAATACCAGATTTATCCTGTAACCTTTGAGCAGGCGGAAGAATGGCTAGTCCGTTTCCTGGAAACCCGGTTTGCTGAATTCGGGACGTATGAGGACAGTTTAGTGGAAAATGAACATTTCCTCCATCACAGTGTCCTTTCACCGCTGCTGAACATCGGACTGCTGACGCCGGGATATGTCCTGGACGAAGCCATCGCTTATGCTGAGGAGCATGATATCCCGGTAAACTCCCTGGAAGGATTTGTACGCCAGATCCTTGGCTGGCGGGAATTCATCCGCGGCGTCTATCTGTATGAAGGTACATACCAGCGCAGGAAAAATTACTGGAACCATCATGAAAAACTTCCGGAATCATTCTACACGGCAACCACGGGAATCCGGCCGCTGGATACGGCCCTGTCCAAAATCCTGAAGACAGGCTACGCCCACCACATCGAGAGGCTGATGGTCTTTGCGAATTTCATGAACCTGGCGAAAACAGATCCCGATGAAATGTACCAATGGTTTATGGAAATGTTCATCGACTCCTATGATTGGGTGATGGTTCCGAATGTCTATGGAATGAGCACTTTTTCGGACGGCGGGAAGATGAGCACCAAGCCCTACATCAGCGGCAGCAATTACCTCAGGAAAATGAGCGACTACCCTGCCGGTGAATGGACAGAAAAATGGGACGCCCTTTTCTGGAATTTCGTGGATGAGAACCGCGGGTTTTTCAGCAAGAACCCAAGGCTGGGCATGATGCTCCGCACCCTGGATAAAATGTCCCCCGAAAAACGAGAACACCACCTGCTGACAGCAGATCAAATCATCAAAAACCATCCTTAATGAAAAATACATTCACCCCGGAACAGACCGACCGTATTATCGAGATGGCGTGGGAAGACCGCACGCCTTTCGAAGCCATTGCATTCCAGTTCGGAACCAGCGAGGCCGACGTCATTGAAATCATGAGAACCGAGCTTAAGCCTTCCAGCTTCAGGCTCTGGAGAAAGAGGGTCAACTCCGGCGTCAGCCAGAAGCACCTGAAAAGGAGAAACGAAGAAATCACACGCTTCCGGTGCAGCCGGCAAAAGGCCATCAGCAATAATAAAATTTCAAAGCGATAAAAGCATTGATCAGGACCATCCGGTTTTGGAAGATCAAGTCATCGGACCTAAATATTTCAGCTCTGCACACCATACTCCTGTTGAAAGATTATATGTGTTGTATTGTGATATTTATAATTAAAGGCTGCGGGAATTCCATTTCTGCCGGCAACCAGAATATCAGGAGCAGCTGAGATTTATCAAATCACTGCATTGCATACGCTTCATATCAAGAGAATAAATAAGAATCTGAATTCCCCGGAAAGATGTAAAGCTTACTACATAAAGGGGTCCGGCCGGTTTTCAGATCAACCCTTTATCAAATTTTGAAATTCATAATCTGTCGTACCCAATTACCATCATTTAAAAATAAAAAGACTTATGAAAAACATCGTTATCATCGGCTGCGGATCAGGGATCGGGCTTGCAACCGCCAGAAGACTTGCCGAAAACCATCACATCACCGCCATTTCCAGGACCGCCACCCCGGAACTGCAGCTTCCCAATGTCACCTTTCATGAAATGGATATCCTTACCGGAAACCTGGATGACATCGACTTTCCTGATGCTGTTGACGGACTGGTCTACGTGCCCGGAAGCATCAACCTAAAGCCGTTTAACCGCCTGACCGAGGAAGATTTCAGGAATGATTTCGAAATCAATGTCACAGGCGCCGTAAAATCTATCCAGAAATTGCTTCCTTACCTTAAGAAGCCGTCTACCTCATCTGTTGTCCTTTACAGTTCCGTGGCAGCCAAATGGGGAATGCCTTTCCATGCTTCGGTAGCCGCCAGCAAAAGTGCAGTGGAAGGGCTTACGAAGAGCCTGGCTGCGGAATTTTCTGCCCAGAGCATACGCGTCAATGCCATTGCTCCTTCCCTTACCGATACGCCGCTTGCTGCCCATTTGCTGTCTACTCCTGAAAAACGCGAAGCTTCAGCCAAAAGGCACCCGCTGCACAGGATCGGCGACCCTGTTGAAATTGCGGAACTTACTGATTTTCTCCTTTCTGACAAAGCATCCTGGATCACCGGACAGGTCTTCGGGATCGATGGCGGAATGGGCAGCGTGAAACTGTAATTTTGAATCCAATGTTCAAACCTATATCTTTACACAAAAATTGCCTTATGAATACTGATTTTTTTATCGATCTCCTGCTTCAGGTAAAGGAATTTGAAACCTCCGAAGGATATAAACCGCATGCCGGAGTGGAAGATTTCCGCCTCTGGATGAACGATAAAAAATACCGCGAAGAAAGCCCTACCAAGCTCTTTACCAATGAAGGCCATCAGGTCTCCTTCACGGAAAACGAAATCTGTAAGCAGGTTCTTCTCCTGGGGCGATATTCCAAACAGATGATCCGGAAAGGGCTGGGTGAATTCCCCGAGCTGGCGAATGAAGAATTCACCTATCTCTACCGCCTGAAAGATGAGCCTAATCTTACCAAGATCCAGCTGATTGAAAGAAACGGCCACGAGAAGCAGACCGGCTCCCAGATCATCAAACGCCTTCTGGAATCAGGGCTCATCGAAGAGCGGAACGATGAAGAGGACAAGAGAAGCAAGAGGTTGACCCTTACCCGGAAAGGTAAGGAAAGGTTCCATCAGTCTGTGGAAAAAGTAAATCTCACTTCCATTATTCTCTCCGGGAAACTGGAGCCGCATGAGAAGGACGTACTCCTGAAAACACTGGTAAAACTGAATGATTTCCATTCCCATCTGTATGCCGAACATAAGAACTCAGATGTAGACACGATCATGAAACTGGTAAAATAATGATGCTCAGTACAACTATTACCATTCCATTTTAATAAAATAAAAAATTAAAAAATTAATGCTTTACGATAATTAATTATATATTTGCATATAATTAATTCATCGACTATGAAACAGAATGAAGTCATCTCCAGGATTCTTTATTGCCTCTGCCTGATTCTCTCAGCAGGCTACCTTGCCGTATTCCTGTATTCGCTTATCTGCCTGCTGACGGGTTTTGCAACAGGCCTCCATACGGATCATCACAACCTCCATATCAATTATCCTTTTACGGAAACCTCTTTCCTGACCATCGAAAATACCATTCCTTACATCATTTTTTCATTTCTGGCCGTTCTGCTGGCTTACGGTATTTTCTTTATGCTTGCCGCAAAGGTCTTCAGGGTATTTTTCCGGAAAAGGCTTTTTACGGAATACAACATCATCCATCTCAGGCGGTTTTACATCTACAATATTTTCTTTCCGCTCCCGCTGGTCCTGCTGGCCGGATGTTTTACTGAGGTGGAAAAAGTGATCTGGGGAATGGTATTCATCCATTTCATGCTGGGGATTTTCTGTCTTTTTCTTGCCAACATCTTCAGACAAGGGTTACATTTACAGAACGAACAAGATTTATTTATATAGAATGCCGATTATTATTAACCTGGATGTCATGCTGGCCAGGCGCAAGATGCAGAGTAAGGAGCTTGCCGAAAAACTGGGAATCAGTCCTGTCAATCTTTCCATCCTGAAAACGGGAAAGGCAAAAGGCGTACGTTTCGATACCCTGGAAGACATCTGCAGGATCCTTGAATGCCAGCCCGGCGATATCCTTGAATATAAAGAGGAAGAATAACCCGCCGTATTTCCTACAAAAAAAGGATGCCGGCTTGTTAAAAACCATGCATCAATCCCCGCGGTTTAAATCATCCTGACCATCAACTGCTTTTATCTGAAAGAATAAAAGCATGGGATTTCTGATGCCTTCCCTGTCCGTCCGGAATTTTTCAATATCCTGAATCCGGGAAACCTGCTTTATGACAACTACCTCTGAAAGTAACGGAATACCGTTGCCCGGACCGCTATGACCTAAACCTTAACTTATGAATACTTTGGTAATTGACCACCTGCATGTTACTTATCCCAATGGCCACCAGGCCGTTACCGACATCTCCCTTGAAATCAGGAATGGATTGTTCGGCCTTCTCGGACCCAACGGGGCCGGAAAATCCACCCTGATGAAGACTATCGCCGGACTCCAGAAGCCCGGTAAGGGAAAGATTATTTTTAACGGAACAGATATTTCCGGAAACTCCGGCGCTGTCCGCCAATACCTAGGTTTCCTGCCGCAGGATTTCGGGGTGTACCCGAAGGTATCAGCCATCGATCTGCTCCATCATATCGCCATCCTGAAAGGGATCGGCAGCAAGGCAGCACGCAACGTACAGATTGAGAGCCTGCTGCATAAAGTAAACCTCTATGACGAAAGACACCGTGAGGCCCATACGTTTTCCGGAGGGATGAAGCAGCGCTTCGGGGTGGCACAGGCCCTGCTGGGAAACCCGCAGCTCATCATTGTGGATGAACCCACCGCCGGACTGGATCCTGAGGAGCGCAACCGCTTCAATTCGGTATCAAGCGATATCAGCCGGGAAGTCATTATCCTGCTTTCCACGCATCTTGTGGAAGATGTACGCAACCTCTGCTCTGAAATGGCAGTAATGAAAAGCGGCCGGCTGCTTCTGAAAGGGCAGCCTGATCCGCTGATCGCCGGACTGGAAAACAAACTGTGGTCAAGGCCCATAGAGAAGGACAGACTGGCTGCATGTGAGCAGCAATATCATGTCATCAGCAGGCAGTTTATTGAAAGAAAGCTGCAGATTACGGTTTTTTCCGACACGCAACCGGACGGCTTTACTCCGGTACACCCGACTTTGGAACATGTTTATTTTCACACATTAACCAAATCACCCTCATGAATCCTTTATTTTTATTCGAAGCCGGTCAGGGCTTAAAGCGCTGGCCGCTGTACGTTACGTCCCTGTTGCTGGTCATTGCCGGCATCTTTTGCGGAAACCGGTTCAGCCTTACGGCAGGCGAAGGAATTTTTTTTAATTCCCCTTATACCATAGGTTTCATGACAGGCCTTCTCAGCCTGTCGGTCATCTTCATGGCTGTTGTATTTTCTTATCAGTTCCTTTTTAAAGACCAGGATTCCGGCTTCAGCATTCTGCTGTTTTCCTTTCCGGTCTCGGAGAAAACCTATCTTACAGGAAAATTTGCCATCCTTTTTATCTCAACCTTCGGCGGTTTTCTCCTGCTGATGGCAGGATTTACTGCAGGCCAGCATATGAGAACAGGGAGCGACCTGCAGCCCGGCTTCCACAGCTGGTTCTACCTCTATCCCCTGATCGTCTTCGGTGCCGTGAATTGCTTTGTGGTCTGCAGTTTCCTGTTTCTGACCGCTGTAGCAGTAAGAAAAAAAATGATGGTTGTTGCCGGCGGGCTGTTCCTGTATATTCTGTACATGATAGTTCTTTTATTTTCCAATTCCCCTTTTATGAGCGGCAGCCTGCCCCAGTCGAAGGAAATACAGCAGATTTCTGCACTTTGCGATCCGTTCGGGCTTTCTGCATACTTTCTGGAAGCAAGGCAGTTTTCCCCGGAACAGAAAAATAGCTTTACGGTTCCGTTTTCCGGTTACCTGCTGCTGAACAGAAGCATCTTCATCAGTACAGCCCTTGTTTTACTTCTGCTAGCTTACCGGTTATTCCGGTTCTCCCTGCAATCCTCCGGGAAAAGCAGAAAAAAGCATATCGAAAACTCGGCAGAACCATTTGCGGCACCACAACATCAGGAGATCCGCCCCGGGTATATTTCCGGTTACCGGGCTGCCTTTCATGCCATAGCTTCCTTTGTGAAAACCGACCTGACTTATCTCCGTAAAAACACAGGCCTTTTCGCTACTCTCCTGCTTCTGGTGTTCTTTGCAGGAATGGAAATCTATGCTGCCATAGACCAGGGAATACGGATTCCGCAGCAGTATGCGGGTTCCGGCCTTATCGCTGAAGCCATTTCCGGAAATTTTCATTTCCCGGGAATGATCATAGCAGCCTATTTTACACACGACCTGTGCTGGCGGAGCCGTTTATCCGGTTTCCATTCCATCGAAACAAGCACGGTATATTCAGGAATGAAAAGCAGCGGTCATCTGCTGGCTATGGGTATCCTGCTGATTTTCCTCACGGTGATCCTGATATGCGAGGGAATTGTTTTCCAGTTTGTTTTCCTTCATTTTCCTGTGGACTGGAATGCCTATTCCGGCCTGTTCCTATTCCATACCTTTCCGCTGATTCTGTTTGTTGCACTCATTCTGCTGATTAACGATACGGTAGAAAACAGATATGCCGCCCTTGGCATTTCCGTATCGGCCATCCTGATCCTGAGCGACCCGGTTTCAAAAACCCTGTTCCCTTATCCTCTCCTCCGGATCTTTTCCGGATACACCGGGGCCTACAGCGACTTTTTTGGCTACGGACCCTATGCTGCCGCCTTTGCCGGACGCCTGTTATGCGGAACATGCCTGATGGCTGCTCTCCGGCTGATCTGCGGCCAGATCAGAAACAGAAAAAGAGATCGGACAACAGCCTTCGCGATTATTGTTCTGCTATCGGCAGGAATGCTTTCGGGAAATTTTTTCATGAAAGGCTATCTTCCTGAGAACCGGAAAAAAACAGTCACGAAACAGATCATGTATGAAAGGGCTTTCAGAAAATACGAAACCCTTCCGCAGCCTGTTATTGCAGAGGTGAAGACAAAGATCCGGCTTTATCCTTCCCGGTATGCCTATGCAATTGAAGGATCTTACCATCTGATCAATCATACTTCATTACCC
>NZ_CAJYMO010000282.1 GCF_913776365.1 uncultured Chryseobacterium sp.
CCCGTTCTGATGGATGACAAACGCAACGAGATCATGGGCAACCAGGTGACGGGAAACCTCTGCATCCGTTTTCCGTGGCCGGGAATTGCCAGAACCATCTGGGGCGACCATCAGCGATACAAGGAAACCTATTTCACCGCTTTCCCCGGGAAATACTTTACCGGTGACGGTGCTTTACGTGATGAAGTCGGCTACTACAGGATCACCGGGCGGGTGGACGACGTGATCATCGTTTCCGGCCATAACCTGGGAACCGCGCCTATTGAAGACAGCATCAATGAACATCCGGCCGTAGCGGAATCTGCAATCGTAGGCTACCCTCATGACATCAAAGGAAATGCATTGTATGGTTTTGTCATCCTGAAAGAAACCGGGGAAGGGCGCCAGAAAGAAAACCTGAAGAAGGAAATCAACCAGCTGATCTCCGAGCAGATCGGCCCTATTGCCAAGCTTGATAAAATCCAGTTTGTCTCCGGTCTTCCGAAGACACGTTCCGGGAAAATCATGCGCCGCATCTTAAGGAAAATTGCAGAAGGCGATTTCAGTAACTTCGGGGATATCACCACGCTGTTGAATCCGGAAATCGTAGAGGAAATCAAAAATGAAAGGCTCGGCTGATAGTAACAGAATATCCGGATCATAAAATCAGATCATAACGATCCATAAAAAAGGATGCGCGGCGATTGCCATGCATCCTTTTTTTGTATCTTGCTCAGGTTATTCCTTTATGATCTTTACCGACTGTCTTCCCAGATTGGAATGGATGTCCAGCAGGTACTGTCCGGCCGGATAGTTAAAGTCAACGGCATATTTTTTCACGCCTTTATCCCGTATATCATCTTTAATAATATTTCCGATAAATTTTCCTGAGATATCATAAAGCCCGACAATGATGTGGTCAGAATGCATAAAATGGACATTCATGGCAAGCTTGTCTTTTACCGGATTCGGGACGACCTCCACGCTCAGTTTCAGGTCGGTATTTTCGGCGGATGCCTCCTGTGTACTGAGGCTGCCTGCAGTCATCTTATAAATATTTTTTCCGGAGGCATAGGCCAGGTTGTTATTGAGGATAAAAATCCTGTTGAGCGATGCCCCAACTCCGGTATTGGTCCAGGTCGTTCCGCCGTCTGAGGTTTCGTAGATCCCGGTACTGCGGCCTCCCATCCAGCCATGGGTAGCGGAAGTGAAGCCTACTGCCTGCACATAAGGATCCGGTAAATCTTTTGTTTCCCATGTAAAGCCGCCGTTGGTAGTCTTCAGCAGTTTTCCTGTATTCGGAGTTTCCGATTCAATGGAACAGAAGATCGTACTGTTGGACAGCAGCTGCATCTTCCACACATATTCGTTCTGGATATTACTGTTGTAGATCTTTGTCCAGTTCATTCCGCCATCCGTTGTTTTCAGGATAACGGCTCCGTTGGAATCGGATCCCGAAGCAAAGCCTACGTTTTCACTGATAAAAGCAACTTCTACCAAAGCTTCCGCATAGGCGGACATATCAATATACTGCCAGGTATTTCCGCTGTCGGTGGATTTGATGATGTAGGCCGGATAAAACCATGCCCCGCAACCGTACACGGTGGAAGTTCCCACACAATCCAGTCCGCAGATGGCCTGGGGATACGGAGCGATATTGTTTACCCGCTGCCAGGTGGTTCCGCCGTCTGTGGTTTTATAAAAATCGTTGTTCAGCGTGCCCAGAAACCCGATATTCTCATTCAGAAACTCAATATTGCGGTAATATTGATTGGTGGCCGCACTTACGGTCTGCTGGGTCCATGTTGCCCCGCCGTTGGTTGTCTTGAACACAGCCCCGTTCCCTCCCTTTGCGGCCCAGCCCAGATTTTCATTCAGAAAGAATACATCATCGTATCGCCCGGTGCCGTTCGAAGGCGGATAGGAAAAGGTAGTCCAGGAATATTGAGCGTTGCTTAAAACGCTGATTAGTGAAAGGGCCAGGATCAGTTTTTTCATAGGATATTAATTTTAGTACAAATGTCAGCTATTTCAGACGGATACACAACAGTATCCTGAAGTTCCTGTATCTGTACCCGTTCCCTGTCTTATTCCATCTTTTTACAATAAAAAGACTTAAATGCAGACCATGATGTAAAAGGGATTAAATTTTATTAAAAATAACGCAGATACAACCAATTTTTATTATTTTTAGAATACAAATTTAAAAACTTTACCTATGTCAAATGTTTTAGCCGGTATTTTTAACTACGGAAACGATTATAAGAATTTAGAGGCTGACCTGGAGCAGTCAGGTTTCGATAATTCAGACTATATTGTCTATCTCAATGAAGGAAGCCATGCGCCGCAGCTGGTAAGTGTTGCTGTAAGGGATGCTGCGCAGGCAGAGCATGCAGGCAGCATTTTCAGCAGCCACGGTGCCCTGAAAACTTATCTGATCGATAACATGAGCATCCATCAGGCCGATTACCAGACGGTAAAAAGATTTATTGATTCCCATAACAGGGCGGAAATCCACAACAGCCCGGACGTAAAGATCAAAGGCGCTACCGACGGCATGGATTCCGAAGTGAGATTTTAATAATCATTCTCCTCTCCCGCATAAAAAATCTGCAGCCTTGCTGCGGATTTTTTGTCAAGGGTCAATCCGCTGCGCTGGTCAAGGGTGAATTCTTAACCTCAGCCTGAAAATTCACTTGCGGAACAAAACTGACTTGCAGAGCAAAATTCACCATTCACACTTTGTCAATAGTCAATCCGCTATGCTGGTCAATGGTCAATTCTTAACATTAGTCTGAAGATTCACTTGCGAAGCAAAATTGACTTGCGGAGCAAATTCACCATTCATCGCTGGCGCAAGCTTCCGAGCTTGTGCCCATTATTCCACCGGCCTGAAATTCACTTGCAAAGCAAAATTGACTTGCAAAGCAAAATTGACTTGTGAAGCAAAATTCACCATTCACACTTTGTCAATAGTCAATCCGCTGCGCTGGGCAAGGGTGAATTCTTAACATCAGTCTGAAAATTCACTTGCGGAGCAAAATTCACCATTCACCGCTGTCGCAAGCTTCCGAGCTTGTGCCCGTTATTCCACCGGCCTGAAATTCACTTGCAAAGCAAAATTGACTTGTGAAGCAAAATTCACCATTCACACTTTGTCAATAGTCAATCCGCTATGCTGGTCAATGGTCAATTCTTAACAT
>NZ_CAJYMO010000283.1 GCF_913776365.1 uncultured Chryseobacterium sp.
GTTATAAATATTTTTTTATTCGAAATTTTGAGGTTGTGAAAATATAAAAATAAATCCAAACCTCAAATTTCCGAATCATTAATTTTAGTTAAGATCTTCGAATTCTTTTTTAGAACCTACGATCACACTCTGGTATTCCTTAAGACCTGTACCTGCAGGGATTCTGTGCCCCACGATTACATTTTCCTTAAGACCGTTCAGATCATCTACTTTCCCTGCTACAGCAGCTTCATTCAGTACTTTAGTCGTTTCCTGGAATGATGCCGCAGACATGAAGGACTTGGTCTGAAGTGCCGCTCTGGTAATTCCCTGCAGCACTGGTGTGGCGGTTGCAGGCAGTGCTTCTCTTACTTCTACCAATGCCTGGTCTTCACGTTTCAGCTTGGAGTTTTCGTCCCTCAGTTCTCTTGCCGTGATCATCTGTCCCGGTTTGAAGACTTTGGAATCTCCTGCCTCAACCACTACCTTCAGTCCGAATACCCTGTTGTTTTCTTCAAGGAAGTCATACTTATGCTCAAGGGCTCCTTCAAGGAACTGGGTATCCCCACCGTCAACAATAGATACTTTCGTCATCATCTGTCTTACAATGATTTCAAAGTGCTTATCATCAATTTTTACCCCCTGAAGACGGTATACTTCCTGAATTTCATTTACCAGATATTCCTGAACCGCCGTTGGGCCTTTGATTCTTAAGATATCGTCCGGAGTGATGGACCCGTCGGAAAGAGGCGAACCTGCTCTCACGAAGTCATTCTCCTGTACTAAGATCTGATTGGATAATTTAACTAAATAAATTTTTCTTTCACCGGTCTTAGCCTCAACGATAAGTTCCCGGTTACCTCTTTTGATTTTTCCGTAAGAAACCACCCCGTCAATTTCGGTAACCACCGCTGGGTTGGATGGGTTTCTCGCTTCGAATAATTCGGTAACTCTCGGAAGACCTCCGGTGATATCCCCTGCTTTGGCAGATTTTCTAGGGATCTTGATCAAGACTTTACCGGCCTTGATTTTTTCACCATCATTTACCATCAAGTGGGCTCCTACCGGTAAGTTGTATGCTTTCTGCTCAACCCCTTTGGAATCTACCACTTTCAGGGTAGGTACGGCTTTCTTGTTTCTGGATTCAGAGATTACTTTCTCTTCGAATCCGGTCTGTTCATCGATTTCCAGCTGGAAGGAAATACCCTGGATGATGTCCTCGTATTCTACCTTACCGGAAGTTTCGGCAATGATAACCGCGTTATACGGATCCCATCTGCAGATTACGTCTCCTTTCTTCACCTTATCACCCGGTTTTACGGATAGTATGGAACCATAAGGAACGTTGGCAACCATTAACGGAGTCCTGGACTCGTTGTCGGCAACCAATCTGAATTCCGTTGAACGGGAAACCACAACCTCAGCCGTGTTGCCGTTTTCATCTTCGGAAGTAATGGTTCTTACTTCGTCCATTTCCACGATACCGTCTCTTCTGGCTACAATGGACGGGTTTTCGGAAACGTTTCCTGCAGTACCCCCCTGGTGGAAGGTTCTCAGCGTAAGCTGGGTTCCCGGTTCCCCGATGGACTGTGCTGCAATAACCCCCACGGCTTCACCCATGTGGATGGTTTTACCGGTGGCCAGGTTTCTACCGTAGCATTTAGCACAGATCCCTTTTTTCGCCTCACAGGTTAACGGTGAACGTACTTCAACCGCTTCCAGTCCTGCTTCTTCAATTCTTCTGGCTAATGCTTCGTTGATTACTTCGTCTGCATTGATGATCAGCTCATCGCTTTCAGGATCGTAAATATTATGTAATGATACCCTACCTAAGATTCTTTCGGAGATTCTTTCAACGATCTCGTCATTCTTCTTAAGCGCAGTAACTTCTGTACCTCTTAGTGTTCCACAGTCATCCTCGGTAACGATAACGTCCTGTGCAACGTCTACCAGTCTTCTCGTTAAGTAACCGGCATCGGCCGTCTTAAGAGCGGTATCCGCAAGACCTTTACGGGCACCGTGGGTAGAGATAAAGTATTCAAGGATGGAAAGACCTTCCTTAAAGTTGGCAAGGATCGGGTTTTCGATGATCTCCGCACCGGTAGAACCGGCTTTCTGCGGCTTGGCCATCAATCCCCTCATCCCTGATAACTGACGGATCTGCTCCTTGGAACCCCTTGCACCGGAATCCAGCATCATGTATACGGAGTTGAAACCACCCTGGTCGGTTTTCATCCTGCTCATGATCATTTCCGTAAGTCCGGCGTTGGTGTTGGTCCATACGTCGATTACCTGGTTGTAACGTTCCGTATCGGTGATAAGACCCATGTTATAGTTGGCTCTGATCTCGTCTACGGTTTCAATAGACTGGGCAATCATTTTCTTTTTCTCTACAGGAACTACGATATCTCCTAATGAGAAAGAAAGACCTCCTTTGAATGCATTGGAATATCCCAAATCCTTCATCGCATCCAGGAACTTCACGGTAGTCGGGAAATCCGTATCCGCGAGAATTTTACCGATAACGTTTCTCAGTGATTTCTTGGTAAGAAGTTCATTGATGTACCCTGACTGTTTCGGTACAATCTGGTTAAACAGGATTCTACCTACTGAAGTTTCGATGAGCCTGGTTACGATTTCTCCGTTTTCTTTAACCGGAAGTCTGCATCTTACTTTAGCATTTAAGGATACCCTTCCTTCCGCATAAGCGATTTCCGCTTCTTCAGGAGAATAGAAGGCAAGGCCTTCCCCTTTCACTTTCATTTCATCCGTAGAGCTCAGTTCTTTGGTCATGAAATACAGACCCAGAACCATGTCCTGAGAAGGTACCGTGATCGGAGAACCGTTTGCCGGGTTCAGAATGTTCTGGGAGCCCAACATCAGCAACTGCGCTTCAAGGATTGCTTCAGGACCCAGCGGTAAGTGTACCGCCATCTGGTCACCATCGAAATCCGCGTTGAAGGCCGTTGTTACCAACGGGTGAAGCTGGATCGCTTTCCCTTCGATCATTTTAGGCTGGAATGCCTGGATCCCCAGTCTGTGAAGCGTAGGTGCCCTGTTCAGAAGAACCGGGTGGCCTTTCATCACGTTTTCAAGGATATCGTATACCACAGGTTCTTTCCTGTCGATAATTCTTTTGGCTGATTTTACGGTTTTTACAATTCCTCTTTCAATCAGTTTTCTGATGATGAACGGCTTGTACAATTCCGCTGCCATATCTTTAGGGATACCGCACTCGTGAAGCTGTAAGTTAGGACCTACAACAATTACCGAACGCGCAGAGTAATCTACCCTTTTTCCTAACAGGTTCTGACGGAAACGACCCTGCTTCCCTTTCAATGAATCAGACAGGGATTTCAATGGTCTGTTGGATTCAGATTTTACTGCAGACGATTTTCTGGTGTTATCGAATAACGAATCTACCGATTCCTGAAGCATACGCTTCTCGTTTCTCAGGATCACTTCCGGAGCTTTAATCTCCAATAGTCTTTTCAGACGGTTGTTTCTGATGATCACCCTTCTGTAAAGGTCATTAAGATCGGAAGTTGCGAAACGTCCACCATCCAACGGAACCAATGGTCTCAATTCCGGCGGGATAACGGGAAGTACACGCATAATCATCCACTCAGGCTTATTGATCATTCTTGTGTTGGCACCTCTCAATGCTTCTACAACGTTCAGTCTCTTAAGCGCTTCTGTTCTTCTCTGTTTAGAACCTTCGTTGTGGGCTTTGTGTCTCAGATCGAAAGACAAGGCATCAAGATCGATTCTTTTCAATAATTCCTCAACCGCTTCAGCCCCCATTTTGGCGATGAATTTATTCGGATCGGAATCATCAAGATACTGGTTCTCTACCGGAAGGGTTTCCATAATGTCCAGGTATTCCTCTTCTGTAAGGAACTCCATGTTTTCAAAATCGGAACCGTCCAGTTTTTTGGCGATACCCTGCTGTACCACTACGTATCTTTCGTAGTAAATAATCATATCCAGTTTCTTGGAAGGGATTCCCAGCAGGTAACCGATTTTATTCGGTAAAGAACGGAAATACCAGATGTGTGCGATAGGGACAACCAGGTTGATATGCCCGATTCTCTCTCTTCTTACCTTTTTCTCGGTAACCTCTACACCACAACGGTCACAAACGATCCCTTTATACCGGATTCTCTTGTACTTTCCGCAGGCACATTCGTAATCTTTTACAGGACCGAAGATTTTTTCACAGAACAAACCGTCTCTTTCAGGCTTATGCGTTCTGTAGTTGATGGTTTCCGGCTTCAATACCTCTCCTCTCGATTCCTGAAGAATGGATTCCGGTGAAGCTAAACCGATCGTTATTTTATTAAATCTACTTGATTTATTTTTATTTGACATTTGTTAGATTTTAAATTTTAGATTTTAGATTTTAGATTAATTTCCGGGTGTTGCCACCCGGTATTGATAATTTAAAATTTAAAATTATTCCTCTAGTCTTACGTCTAATCCAAGACCTTGCAGCTCATGCAGCAATACATTGAATGATTCCGGAATTCCTGGTTCAGGCATCGATTCTCCTTTTGCAATCGCTTCATACGTTTTTGCTCTACCGATAACGTCATCCGACTTCACGGTAAGAATCTCTCTCAGGATGTTGGATGCTCCGAATGCTTCAAGAGCCCAAACCTCCATTTCCCCGAATCTCTGGCCTCCGAACTGTGCTTTACCACCTAACGGCTGCTGTGTAATCAGTGAGTAAGGACCGATGGAACGTGCGTGCATCTTGTCATCTACCATGTGTCCCAGTTTCAGCATATAGATAATTCCCACGGTTGCTGCCTGGGTAAACCTTTCTCCGGTACCACCGTCATACAGGTGGGTATGTCCGAATTTAGGAAGACCTGCCTTATCGGTATATTCCGTAATCTGATCAAGGGTGGCCCCGTCGAAGATCGGTGTAGCGAACTTCAGTCCCAGCTTCTGACCTGCCCATCCGAGAACGGTTTCGTAAATCTGACCGATGTTCATACGGGAAGGTACCCCAAGCGGGTTCAACACGATGTCTACCGGTGTTCCGTCTTCCAGGAACGGCATATCTTCTTCACGAACTATTCTTGAAACGATCCCTTTGTTACCGTGACGTCCCGCCATCTTATCCCCAACATTCAGTTTACGTTTCTTCGCAATGTAAACTTTAGCCAGCTTCATGATTCCTGCCGGAAGCTCATCCCCGATGGAAATTGCAAATTTCTCACGGTTTTTCACTCCCTGGATATCATTGTACTTGATCTTGTAGTTGTGGATCAGCTGTTTGATCAGTTCATTTTTGTCATTATCAACCGTCCAGTCCGAACCGCTCACGTTTACATAGTCTTCTACTGAAGTCAGTAACTTATGCGTGAACTTCACTCCTTTACCGATAATTTCTTCGTCAAGGTCGTTTTTCACGCCTTGTGAAGTTTTACCGCTTACCAGGGTATTCAGCTTTTCAATTAATGTATTTCTCAGGTCGTCAAACTTCGCTTTGTACGTATTTTCAATCTCTTCAAGCTTCAGTTTTTCTTCCGTTCTTTTCTTTTTATCCTTGATGTTTCTGGAGAAGAGCTTTTTATTGATCACCACCCCTCTTAAAGAAGAGTCGGCTTTCAGGGAAGCATCCTTCACATCACCGGCTTTGTCACCGAAGATCGCTCTCAGTAGCTTTTCTTCCGGAGTCGGGTCAGATTCCCCTTTCGGAGTGATCTTACCGATCATGATATCACCAGGCTTCACTTCAGCCCCGATTCTGATCATCCCGTTTTCATCAAGGTCTTTGGTTGCTTCTTCAGAAACGTTCGGAATATCGGCTGTCAGTTCTTCCATACCTAATTTGGTATCACGAACCTCAAGGGAATATTCGTCTACGTGAATGGAAGTAAACCAGTCTTCACGGACTACCTTTTCGTTGATTACGATCGCATCCTCAAAGTTATACCCTTTCCAAGGCATGAACGCAACCACCAGGTTTCTACCCAATGCCAGTTCTCCTTTTTCAGTAGCATATCCGTCGCAAAGCACCTGTCCTTTTTCTACCACATCTCCCACTCTTACGTTCGGTCTCAGGGTAATGGTTGTGCTCTGGTTGGTTTTTCTGAACTTGGTCAGGTTATAGGTTTTTGTAGCAGACTCGAACTGTACCAGATCTTCGTCTTCACTTCTTTCGTATTTGATCACAATCCTGTCGGCATCCACATACTGTACGGTACCGGTACCTTCAGCATTGATGAGGATCCTTGAATCCCTTGCCACCTGCTGTTCAAGCCCTGTACCTACGATCGGAGCCTGCGGCTTCAACAAAGGAACGGCCTGACGCATCATGTTGGATCCCATCAGGGCCCGGTTCGCATCATCATGTTCCAGGAACGGAATCAATGAAGCGGAAATACCGGAAATCTGGTTCGGTGCCACATCGATAAGGTCTACCTGGCTTGGTTCCACTACCGGATAGTCACCATCCAGTCTTGCAATGATCCTGTCGGTTTCGAACTCACCGCTGTCGCTCAGCTCAACGTTGGCCTGTGCAATTACTTTGGATTCTTCATCCTCTGCATTCAGGTAGATAGGATCTGAATTAAGATCGATCTTGCTGTCTTCTACTTTTCTGTACGGCGTTTCAATGAAACCTAACCTGTTGATTTTCGCATAGATCCCTAAAGAGGAGATCAGACCGATGTTCGGTCCTTCCGGCGTTTCAATCGGACAGATTCTTCCGTAGTGGGTATGGTGAACGTCACGTACCTCGAAACCTGCTCTCTCCCTTGATAAACCGCCTGGCCCTAATGCGGAAAGTCTACGCTTGTGCGTAATTTCCGACAGCGGGTTCGTCTGGTCCATGAACTGGGAAAGCTGGTTGGTTCCGAAGAATGAGTTGATTACAGAAGTTAATGTTTTTGCATTCACAAGATCCAGCGGGGTAAAGATTTCGTTATCCCTAACGTTCATCCTTTCCTTGATGGTTCTGGCAATTCTTGAAAGACCTACCCCGAACTGTCCTGCCAGCTGCTCGCCTACGGTTTTGATTCTCCTGTTGGACAAGTGGTCAATATCATCCACATCGGTTTTTGAATTTACCAGCTCGATCAGGTGTCTTACGATGGCAATGATGTCTTCTTTGGTAAGAACCTCAGTCGTTGTAGGGATGTTCAGACTTAATTTCTTATTCAGCCTGTAACGTCCTACTTCCCCTAATGAATATCTTTGTTCGGAGAAGAATAATTTCTCAATAATTCCTCTTGCCGTTTCCTCATCAGGCGGATCTGCATTTCTTAACTGACGGTAGATGTATTCCACCGCTTCTTTTTCAGAGTTGGTTGGATCTTTTTGTAATGTATTCTGAATAATGGAGAATTCATTGCTGTTTTCCTTATGGATCAGGATTGATTTCACACCGGCATCAAGAATAAGATCAAGATGTTCTTTTTCAAGAATGGTTTCCCTGTCCAGGATGATTTCGTTTCTTTCGATAGAAACCACCTCTCCTGTATCTTCATCCACGAAATCCTCGAACCAGGTGTTCAGCACCCTTGCAGCCAATGTCCTTCCTTCTACTTTTTTAAGGGCGGCTTTGGAAACTTTCACTTCCTCAGCAAGGTCGAAGATCTGAAGGATATCCTTATCGGATTCATAACCGATGGCTCTTAATAAAGTGGTTAACGGTAATTTTTTCTTACGGTCGATATACGCGTACATCACGCTGTTGATATCGGTGGTAAATTCCATTCAAGATCCTTTAAAAGGAATGATTCTTGAATAATATAGCTTGGTTCCGTTGGCGTGGTAAGTCTGCCCGAAGAATACACCAGGTGAACGGTGCAGCTGCGTAACGATTACCCTTTCAGCACCATTGATGATGAAAGATCCGCTAGGCGTCATATAAGGAACCGGGCCTAAATATACATCCTGAACGACCGTCTGGAAGTCTTCATGCTCAGGATCAGTACAGTACAGTTTAAGTCTTGCTTTAAGAGGCACGGAATACGTCAATCCTCTTTCCACACACTCATCGATAGAGTAACGCGGAGAATCTACCAGATAATCCAGGAATTCCAGCACAAACTGGTTTCTTGAATCCGTAATCGGGAAGTTTTCCTGAAAAGTCTTGTAAAGACCTTCATCGGTTCTGTCTTCAGGAAGCGTATCCAGCTGGAAAAACTCTTTGAAAGACTCAATCTGGATATCCAGGAAGTCAGGAGTAATGATTTTTCCTTTTGCTGACGAGAAATTGATCCTCGGCGTCCCCTTAGTTGTTGCTGTTGTTTTACTCATAAAACTTGTAAGAAGGGTTAAAAAATATTTTGATTCATTAAAAAATATCAGAAAGATCAGGAACAAAGTATTCTGAAAAAGGAAAAAGTGTTTTGGCGCTCACGAAAGACCTGTTTCTTTTAACTTTATGCTTAGTTCTTTCTAACTGCAACACTGGTATATCTTTTCACAGCGTAATGCAAAATATTTTTATCACTTTTGAAACGGTAACCGTCATGTATTTATAAAACACGAAAGCCCTTTCACAATCATGAAAGAGGTGATATTCAGTATTTTATAGATATATGTACAATTATTCGCGCCAAAAGAGACAGCAAAGATAGGAAAATTTTATTTTTCAGGCAAATAATTATATCTTTTTTATCAGGATATCCATATTATATGGTGCTCACTTTCAAATGCAATCATAAAAAAGAAGGCTGGAGATCCGGAATGGGTTAATTCCTTACTTCAGCCTCCTCCGCTTGTTTTTACAGAGCATCAGGAGCTGTTCTGTACTTGTCATCATTAATAAACAGGCTTTACCTGCTTATGGCCAGACTACTGTATTTTTACGGTTTCCAGAACGACCATACCGTGCCGTTGAATACAGCCAACTGATGGGCCGCCGTATCATAGGCCATCATCCCAGCGGAAGGATTGATGATGTTCAGATGTGGGCTTGCCATCTTTGGAAGTACCATTGCTTTGTTGGTATCCGTAAGGACCAGAATTCCTGGCGTGGGGTCGGTTGCCGGACTGCTGCCGATTGCTACCCTTGCCGACGCCAGTTCCGTTTTGGTATCCTGCAGCAGTGTGCTTACGATTCCGGTAAGATCCACACTCATGTCAATCCAGGATCCCGATTTGCGGTATTTTACTTTTTTATCGGTAATATCATAGACCAGGGTACCATCTACTGCGCCCGAAACTGAGGATGCCGCCGTTACCCAGGGCAGGATCATCCCTCTGTTGCCCGTAGCAAATTCCAGCGATACCGATGAATTGCTGACTGCTGATTTTCCGATGGCCACCTGAGAAAAAGCTATCCCGGAAAGAAAAAGCAATGCTGTTATGATTATTTTTTTCATTATGTAAATTTTTTATTATTAATTAATTCCGATACACAGGGCATTACTGCCCCATGCATCAGAAATTAAAAAGTAATCCCCCATTAGTCCGGACAGGTTTGCGTGGTCATGCAGCTCCATCCGAAGGTTGTTCCGTTATCTGTAGTGGTATACACTTTCAGACAGTTATTGGTGGTATCGTATACCATCATTCCTTCAATAAAATTGGCAGGCGGAATGCCTACAGGGTTCCCTGACGAATCGAAAGCCACCCGGTTTACGACGAAGCCTTTCGTTTTAGCTTCGAGTGCCGTCCAGGCTCCTTTCCTTACCATCGGCCAGTTGTCTGAATTGATCCCGGCTCTTCCAAGCGCTGAGATTCCGAAATCGGTATTCAGGGTTGTCCCGGAAGTAGCGGCTGGCTTGTAACAGCTGAGGCTGATACAGTTGGCAGGCTGGGAGGCCGCATTCTGGGATGTACCAATGCCCTGCCCCTGGTCATTACCGATATCGGCCGCTCCACCAGCGTTAACCAGCACTGGAACACCCTGTGAATCGATGCATGAAGCGGAAGCGCAGATGTTTTTGTTCGGAGCAGTGGATCCTGGTCCTGAAATTACCGCACCTGCGGCAGTTACCAGCTGGTTCGGGCTCACATTTTCATCTCCTTCCACAGCATCCGGACAACCATCGTTGTCGGAATCCAGATCATATTGGTTCGGTATACCGTCGCCATCGGTATCGCATAATTGCAGCTGACTGGCTCCGAACACGAAATTCACATAACTTTCGGCTACAGTGTATTTAAAAGAAATCGAATTATGAACGCCAGGAACTTTCACAATAACGTATGCTTCTTTCCCTGTAATCTGTGTTGGAGAATTTTGCACAAAAGAACATGGCGATCCTGTACAGGTAGACCATACCACTTCTACCGGCCTGTCAAAAATTACAGGTACAGTAGGTCCGCCCCCTAATGAGGCAAACACCAGTACAGGATCTACTAACGATTGATCGAAGGTCATCACGTTATTGGAAATCTGATCATTCCGGATCGTAGGATTGTTATTCGGCACGCCGTATGACGCAGGGAAAACAGAATGCTGGAATACGCCTGTGGTTGAAGACATCGGCTGATCAGACGTAAAAGTATATCCTACTCCGTTAATACTTCCTTTGGCTACCTTATTATCCGGCGAGAAAGATACAGGACCTGTCCAGTAGAATTGCGTCGGACATTCCAGGGTATCCAGGATTCCGTCGTTGTCATCATCCAGATCCACGCTGTTGATGATTCCATCTCCGTCAGAATCATCAGACGGTGCATACGGGCCGCACTCAGCATCCTTAACGGCATTATTCTGCGAGCTGCCAATGCCTTGTCCCTGATCATTGCCGATATCGGCTGTTCCACCTGTATTTACCAGTATTGGAACCCCTTGCGAATCAACGCATGATCCTGAAGCACAGATATTGCTGTTTGGCGCAGAAGATCCCGTACCTGAATTTACCGTACCCGCTGCAGTGACCAGCTGTGACTTTATTACGTTCTCATCTCCTTCCAGGGCATCTACACAGCCATCGTTATCAGAGTCCAGATCCAGACGGTTCGGTATGCCGTCGCCGTCGGTATCGCATTCTCCTGACGATGCATTGAAAAATGCCTTGTTTCGTATTTTCTGAAGATTGGTTGCTCCACCCGTAGAACCGGTGAAACCCATATATGCTTCTGTTGCTCCGTTTAAGAAATCATTGGCAATATCCGTTTTTGTCTGGAAGATCATGGAATTGTCCAGATAGATTTCGAGCATTTTAGTAGAAGCTACATAGTTGATTTCTACAGGATGCCAGGCTCCGTCTTCAAGATTCTTTCTAACGTAGGATACATTATTGTTTATCCAAGGAATGAATGTCGCTCCATTTCCTTTCTCGATAGCAATATGATTGTATCCGTCCAAATCATTTACACTAGCATCATTCGGGTACGTATCAAATTCTACTACCATCGCCGGGTTTACCCCTTGTATGCCAAGGCCTCCCCCCAGACTTCCTGCAGTAGTAATTCCATTGGTCTGCAATGCAAACGCAACACCGTCTGCACCATCATGATTCCCCATGTAAATATCAAAGCGGTAATTAAAGTTATTGGTAACATTAATTTTTTGTTTATACCAAATCTGGCCAGCCTGATTATTTGTGTCATTGGTAATAACGATCTCATCATTATTAATATAAGCATTTGTATTAAGCTGCCAGTTGCCCAAGCTTGTGGCAGAAGGGCATTCTACCGAATCTAGTATTCCGTCATTATCATCATCAAGGTCATCGATATTCAGTATCCCGTCGCCATCAGAGTCATTACCGTTTGCCATTAATGCAAAGTATCCTGTATTCAGATTGGTTAAGCCAATCTGGCCGTTGGAATTCAATGCTCCTAAATCCACTGCTCCGGAAGTGAAATCACCATCTGCATCCCACACCATATGCCAAGATAGATTGACCAGGTCCAGACGGATGAACTGGAGATTTGCAGATTGTGAAAATCCTGTATTTTGTACTCTCCACTCACGGGCAAGCCTTGTATTGAAGCCGGACATCAAATCTGTGGTTATTCTTGTTTCTGCAGAAGCATTATCGTCTCCTACCATCAGATAATTCCTATCATTGTTAACAGGTGTCCTACCTGATATGGCATTTGGAGAACTGAAATCCATATCCGTTGATAATGTCAGGATTGCTCCATTATTAACTGATTTTGAAACTTTCTGCTCCAGTCCTGAAATATCATCTCTTCCAATTCCGGCCACATTGCTGTTATAGCCTGCAATTGCCGTCCAGAAAGCGGTTCCTGAGGAACTGATATAATTTCCGGATTTAGTATACCCGTATTTAAGCGCCAGATAAGATTCTACTTTATTCTGGTCTGCAGCACTCAGCGCTGTATTATAGGTAATATACTCCGGAGAAACCACATAAGAATTTTCACCATTACTGCCTCCGATTGTTCCCCTGAAGGCCGTTGTATTTGAAGTAGTTCCCGAAAGGATGCTGAAACTGTTTCCGTAGAATGCGAACGGTCCGCCATTTCTGATGTAGGTATACTGTCTTACATCCGTAGTAGAAGTCATAACCGAGTTGGTTCCTATGGTCAAGCTGTTAGGATCTCCCTCATAATATACGGTATTCATCTTGTTATTATGATATCCTAATAAGATATTACCCGTTGCAGATCCGAATACACGCCCATTCAATCCTGCTGTTTTAAGCTTCGAAACTCCAAACACGGAATATGTATTGCTTACATCCAATGCAGCAGGAAGTGTAAAGATTCCGGATCCGTTAAAACTATAAGAACCATTGAAGTTGACAAGGTCGTTTTCTGTATTGTAAGAAATTGTCCCTGTACCGGTAGCATCGTTTGTATTCAATGCATTTTTCCAGATCGTACCTGTATTGTATGTATTCTGCTTGTTCCATGAAACCAGTCCTGCATTGACTCCTCCCGGCGCTGTGGCCAGTGCGGAGAAAGTATAAAACTGGCCGGAGCTGAAGCTGGCCGTGGCCGTATAGTATTGGACTCCTGCAATGGTCTCAAGGGTCATTTCCGTTCTGGTATCGCTGCCGTCAAAAGTGGCGTCGTTGCTCACGACCAGATAAGGCCTGGAAACATTACCCGCAAGCTGATCCAGCTGAATAGCCACTTTTACATTTCCAACTGTACCTGTTTTCTGTACTTTCCAGATCCTGGTCATTCGCTGGGAAGAGTTTCCGAAGGCAAACGGAGTGGCAAAATTGGTGTTCCCGGTATCCGATCCCCAGACAAGTGACGAAAGGTCTGCCGTGAAGGCATTGGTATTGGCAGCATTGGTGGCTGAGATACCGATATTCCCGATCACCGGCTGGAAGCCCGTGCTGGAACTTTTTGCCTGCTTCTGGCTGAGTGTGGAAGCGTCATCCCTCATGATCCCGGCAATATTGTTGCTGTATGCGGCATTTGCCGAGGCATCCCAGATCACTCCGGAAGCAGAGTTGGTATAATTCTGCGCCGTAGTCTGGTCTAAGGTAAGTCCGTACTTAATGGCGTTATAAGAATCCACCCGGTTCCTTTCATTGGCAGAAAGTGCCCTGTTGAAGACAATAATATCCCCGATGCGGCCATTATAACCGGATGCAATAGTCATAGCACTATTATTACCGGTATAAGCTACCAACGTACTTCCTGAAGCAATCTGCAATCCATTTCTCCTGAGGGAAGTCTTCGGTGTCAGGGAGCTGTTGTTCCATCCGGTCCACAGATACGGAACGTTAAGCGTTCCGCCCCAGGCAGCCTGGATACGGCTGCTAAGCGCACCATCCCAGTAAAAATTACTGTCACCCCACGGAGCATGCATATTTAACTGACTTCCGGTGCCCAACGATTCAAAGAAGACAGAACTATTTGTTAATGAAGTTGCTGCATTTACAACGAATGCTGAAGCATCGGTGTAGGTATTGCCGCCTAGAATTCCATCCATATCAGACATGTTCTGAGAACCGTTGAAGTTCATCACCGGGTTGAAGTTCAGGTTATCCGTAATGTTATTACGATAAGTAGGACGGCCTGAAGCGGCGGCCTGCATGGTATGATTGCTGCTGCCGCTCTGGTCGGTCCAGTTGGCAACCGCATTGGTATCCGCTGCCGGTGTTACACTTTGTATAACATCTGCCCGCATCGAAGGCCATGAGTTGAAGCCTGTTACCGTGAAACGGATATAACGTGCTGTAACCGGTGAAGTAAAGATATTGGAAACCTCTGAATTCTGATCGAAGTTTGCCTTATACGTCCTTCCCATATCGGTATAGTTTGTCCCGTCTGTGGAATAGCTTACCGTATAACCGGTCACCCATTGGGCTGCGTTGGCACGGCCTTTTGTTACCACTCCGTTCACCGTCTGTGAAGATCCTAAATCAAGGGTCAGGTAGTCGCCTGTTATCTGCGATGCCGGGGTCCATGATGAACCTGAAGTTAAAGTGGAGTTGGCAGGTACCAATGAGGTATCTGAATTGGTTGTACTCGCCGTCCTGCTTCCTGCCGGAACGTTGAAATTTGTTGTTCCTGAAAGGCTTCCCGCGTCAGCGCGCAGCCATACTCCGGCTCCGGCTACTCCTCCGGGTCCTACCCCTTTTCCTGAGAAAGTAAAGAACTGACCATTGGCAAGGTCAACAGTGGCTGTATAATACCTTACACCGCCCAGATCTTCCTGGCTCATGGCAATCCTGTTGTCGCTACCGTCAAAAACGGCATCATTGCTTACCACCAGCTGAGGATCGGTAACCGCTGTAATCTGATTTACCGGCACTGCTACTTTCACAGTTCCCACAGTTCCCGTTTCCTGAACTTTCCAGATCCTGTCCATTCTGTACGTGGAAGTACCGAATACGAATGGGGTTGCAAAGAATGTATTTCCGGTATCGGAACCCCAAACCAGGTAACTCTTATCCGAAGTAAAATCATTGCTGTTGGCTGCATTGTTTACTGTAATATTCCCATTTCCGATAACTGGCTGCAATCCTGCATTCTGGGAAACTGACTGTTTCTGGCTCAGCGCCGTGGCATCATCCCGACCGATTCCTGCAATATTGTTCTGGTAAGTGGTATCACCGGTCCAGTAAGTAGTGGTTCCGTCGGCGCCAAGGTAGCTGAATGGTGTTGCTGTATTTCCCAGAGTAATCCCATACCGTATAGCCAGATAAGAATCAATACGTTGTCTGTCCGTGGTGGAAATTACCTTATTGTACATAATGTATTCTCCGATATTCCCGTTGAAATATCCTCCCATTTCTCCATATCCCAAACGGGCCAGGCTGAATCCTCCCGGTACGGAAGCATTGGTACCGGTACCGGTCTGTACATTATCCCTGTAGGTCAGCATCTGGCCTGAAGGATTGGCATAGGTGTAAGCATTCAGATAGCTGAAATTCGGATTGACAGCTACGGAACCTCCGTAGTTCGGCTGGCTGTTTCCACAGCCTACATCCATCCATAGATTTCCGAAATTATTCCAGATCAGATCACCGTTTCCTCCGCAGGAACTATAGATGTCGGATATCCCGTTGTTTGCAGCTGTACTACTGTTAAATGCCACAATCTGGGTATGGCTGTTATTGATATTACCATTCAGTAACGTGGATAAAGATGAAGAGATATCCATCAGGTCATTTCCGTCAAACCTTGCTACCGTATTAAAATTCATGATTCCTGTGGAAGGCTGGCTTGCAGCATTAGCCTGAAGATAAGTCCTGCCACCCCTTGAAAGGTCCTGCCATTGTCCGGCTGAAAAGCCTTTATCTCCTTTCACCCAAAGGTCAAGTCCTGAGATAACCCCTCCCGGCGCTGCGATATAGCTGGCAAAAGTAAAGAATTCTCCGGAATTCAGATTTGCGTTAGCGGTATAATATGCCACTCCGCCCAATGTTTCCTGGGTCATGGCAACGCTTGTATCATTCCCGTCAAATACATTGTCCGTACTAACTATCAGTACAGGTTTACTGGCAGCAGCCATCTGGCTTACCGGAAGCGCAATTTTTACATTGCCTACAGTTCCGGTTTTCTGCACCTTCCATATTCTGGACATTCTATAATTGGATGTTCCAAATGCAAAAGGCGTTATAAAATCTGTGCTTCCTGTATCCGCTCCCCACAGAAGTGATGAAAGATCCGCAGTAAAGCCATTTGAATTATCAGTATTCGAAGCTGCAATATTACCATGGGCAATCACCGGCTGTATGCCAGGATTTGAGCTTTTCGACTGCTTCTGGTTCAGCATAGAGGCATCGTCTCTCATAATTCCGGCAATATTGGTGTTATAGCCGGCATTCAAAGAAGTATCCCAGACGATTCCGGAGGCAGAATTGGTATAATTCTGTGCGGTGGTCTGATCCAGGGTTAATCCATATTTGATCGCCATATAGGATTCTACACGGTTTCTTTCCGCTGCTGAAACAGCCCTGCTGAATACGATAATATCCCCCATACGGCCATTATAGTTTCCTTGTCCGACATAAGCTCCGAAATACATAGGGCTGTTGTTTCCGGTATAGGCATTCATAACGGTTCCTGAGATAATCTGCAACCCGTTTCTCCTGAGCGAAGTCTTCGGTGTCAGCGAGCTGTTATTCCAGCCGGTCCATAAATAAGGTATTCCCAGCGTTCCCCCCCAGGCTGCCTGGATACGGCTGTTTGTGGCTCCATCCCAGTAAGCCGTCCCATCGGTCCATGGCGTATGAATCTGTAAAAAGTTTCCTATTCCTAATGCTTCCTGGAATATACTGTGGTTGGTAAGTGTTGTGTTTGCCCCGGTAAAGAATGCTGAAGCATCGGTATAGGTGCCTGTTCCCAGGATCCCATCCGGATCCCACATATTCTGGGAACCGTTGAAATTCATCACCGGGTTGAAGTTCAGGTTATCCGTGGTGTTATTACGATAAGTCGGACGGCCTGAAGCAACGGCCTGCATGGCATGGTTGCCGCTTCCGCTCTGGTCGGTCCAGTTAGCCACTGCATTGGTATCCGTTGCCGGTGTTACGTTTTGTATAACATCTGCCCGTAATGACGGATGCCCGTTGAAGCCTGTTACTGTAAAGCGGATATACCTTGCCGTAACCGGAGAGGTAAAGATATTGGAAACCTCGGAGTTGTTATCCGTATTTCCTTTATAATTCCGTCCCATATCGGTATAGTTTGTACCGTCGGTAGAATAGCTCAGCGTATAGCTGGTAACCCACTGTCCGGCGTCTCCCCTTCCTTTGGTCACTACCCCGTTTACGGTCTGTGAAGAACCCAGATCCAGGGTCAGGTAATCGCCTGTAACCGCTGTGGAAGGCAACCACGCATAGGACGAGGCCAGGGTAGAATTGGCTGCCGTATAGGTTGCATTATAGTTTGTGCTTCCTGTCCTGCTTCCTGCCGGAACGTTGAAATTGGTAGTTCCTGAAAGGCTTCCCGCATCGGCACGAAGCCATACTCCGGCTCCGGCTACTCCTCCCGGACCGGTTACCGTTCCCGAGAAGGTATAGAACTGTCCTGTCGTAAAATCCACGGTAGCTGTATAATACCGGATGCCGCCCAGGTTTTCCTCAATCATGGCTACCCTGGTATCGGAGCCGTCGAATGAAGTGTCATCGCTTACCACCAGGCTCAGGTTTTTGACTCCGGAAATCTGGTTTACCGGCACTGCTACTTTCACGGTTCCTACGGTTCCCGTTTCCTGTACTTTCCAGATCCTGTCCATTCTGTATGTGGAAGTACCGAATACGAAAGGAGTAGTGAAGAAAGTACTTCCGGTATCCGAGCCCCAGATCAGTGAGGACCGGTCAGCAGATAAGTTATTGCTGTTGTTGGCATTGGTGTCGGTAATATTCCCATTCCCGATCACCGGCTGCAGACCTGCATTCACACTTTGGGACTGTTTCTGGTTCAGTGCCGAGGCATCGTCCCTGGAAATCCCGGCGATGTTATTCTGATACACAGAATTAGCAGAAGAATTCCACATAACAGTACCGTTAGAGGCTGTATAATTTACCGGGTTAGCAGTATTTCCTAAAGTGATTCCGTATTTTACAGCAAGATAGCTGCTTACCTTATTATTATCGGCAGCATTCCCTACATTGCTGTAGACAACCATTTCTCCGATCCTTCCGTTAAGATAACCATCATCACCATCCCAGCCGATCCAGAAATCAGATTTACCGCCCTGGGTGTTGTTTTCTGAAAACGTCTGGTTCAGATAACCGTTTGATAACAGCCGTGACGTTACGGCACCGGCATTGATGTTATTATAGTCCAGCTGACGCAAATGGGTGATATTGGTCAGTGGATTAGTCAGGCTCGTAGGACCATCGCCATTGCTGACAAAATCATTATATATAAATCGGGACCAGTTATTGGTATCATTTCCATAAAGACCTCCAGAAGCCGTATTCGAAATACTGAATACAGACATATCGCCGATAACAGACGGGTTTATATTTAACGATACATTCAGTAAGCTTCCCGAAAAACCAAGATTCGGGTTGAAGTTGATCAGATTCGACGAGGTATTATACGAGGGGTTCTGATTGGCTACTGTAGCTGCCGAAGCATTAAGGCCCAAACCTGAATAGTCTTTCCAAAGCCCTGCATCACTGGTGATGCTGCTTACCCCTTCATCACCCTTCAGCCAGAGATTCAGATTCGTAAGTACTCCTCCCGGTGCCGTGGCGAATCCTGCAAATGTAAAATACTGGCCCGTAGCAAAATCCACTGTTGCCGTATAATAATCTGTCCCGCCGATAGTTTCCAGGACCATGGTAATTCTTGTATCGCTGCCGTCAAAAGTCGGGTCGCTGCTTACTACTAAGGCAGGCTGAGAAAATCCGGCCGGCAGCTGGCTTGCAGCCAATGCTACTTTTACCGTGCCTACACTTCCTGTTTCCTGTACTTTCCATACCCTGTTCATTCTGCTGTTGGAAGATCCAAAGGCAAAAGAAGTGGTAAAAAAAGCAGATCCGGTATCAGAACCCCAGACCAAGGAGCTCATATTAGAGGAAAAACTGTTGCTGTTCAATGTATTACTTGCCGCAACCGTTATATTTCCGATTACAGGCTGGATCCCCGGATTAATGGACCTGGATTGCTTCTGTAGCAATCCTGAAGCATCATCCCTTCCGATTCCTGCGATGTTATTATTATATGGAGAATTGGTGGCTGCATCCCAGATCATGGCTGAGGAAGAGTTCAGATAATTCTGAAAAGCAGTCTGATCAAGGGTAAGACCGTACTTCAGGGCCACATAAGACTCTACCCGGTTCCTTTCATCTGTGGAAAGGTTGCGGTTATAAATAATAAGGTCTCCGATCTTTCCCACATAGGCGCCGCCGATATACATCGGACTGTTGTTTCCGGTATAGGCGTTCTGCGTCCCGCCGGAAGTGATCTGAAGACCGTTTCTTCGTAAGGAGGTTTTTGGGGTCAGCCCACTGTTGTTCCATCCGGTCCAAAGATAAGGCTGGCCTGTAACCCCTCCCCAGGGAGCGCTTATCCTACTTGTGTTAGCTCCGTCCCAATACGCAAGCCCATCGGCTGCCCATGGCAGATAGATATTGAAAGAATTGCCCACTCCCAGAGGTTCTGAAAAAACCGTGCTGTTAGTGACATTTGTAGTAGAACTTAGTACAAAGGCAGCAGCTCCTGCATTACTTGCTACAGGTACCACTCCGCTGCCGTCGATCAGCTGCTGGGTATTGGCAAAATTAACAATCGGGTTGAAGTTGATATTGTCTGCAGCATTGTCTTTAAAGACAGGCCGGGATGCGCTGCTGGCAGAAGCATTAGACTGGAACGTACTGTTGTTGTTTCCGCTCTGGTCCTGCCACACGGACAAAGAAGTGTTGTCTGCCGTTACATTTCCGATGCTTTGTAATACATCTGCCCGCATGGAAGGATGGCTGTTGAAAGCCGTTACCGTAATGCGCATGTACCGTGCTGTGACGGCAGCCGGAAACTGATTGACGATTTCCGTATTCTGATCAAAATTTCCCCTGAAATTAATCGGAGTACCTGAGGTATTGACTGTAGTATAGGTGATGTTATCCGTAGAATAGCTCACCGTATATGAAGTGACCCATTGGGCAGCATCACCCCGCCCTTTGGTCACAACGCCCCGCAGGCTCTGTACCGACCCCGTATCCAGGGTAAGGTAATCTCCGGCCACCGCTGATGATGCAGACCAGGAGGAACCTGAAGTAAGTACCGAGGAAGAAGGAGGCAGACCGGCAAATGAAGTACTGGCCGTACGGCTGCTGCCGGGGACGTTGATGTAAGCCGTATTTCCTACGCCCTGATCTGCACGGAGCCAAAGGCTGGCTCCCGCAACACCTCCCGGAGATTGTCCGCTGGCATAAATTCCTGTCAGGCAGATCAGCATCAGCAGGGTCTTGCCGATTACTGAATTTCTGCATTCAGCAGGATGTAGTTTGTGTATAGATAAATTCATTATTTGTATGTATAATTATTATATTCTGAAAGGTTATGGATATGTACAGGCCTCCGGCGGCGGTCTGTTGCTGCAGGAAATACAGCTGTTTATAAGCATATAATAAGCCCTGCAGGCATCCGATGATCTGCAGAGCAGCTGTTTTTTAAAAAAAGTACAGGCAAGAAGAACAGCCTGGATGGCATGGATACGTAACGTATTTATGAAAATAATTCTCTTTAGGAAGCCTTTCTCAGGATTGATGCATGCACCTCTAAAAGCACCACATACATCATTGTTACAAATTCCCACCTGGGAGTACATAACGGCTAAAAGGAGGACAGCGGATGCAACAGAATATTTTTTTCTCATAATTTAATGCCTGATGTAAAAGGAGTTTTATCTTTAATGACCCCTGATATTCGATCCCATGCTGCCCCTTCTTTTTCTTATTATCCTGTGATTTAACGTACCGAATTCTACCTGTAAATAGATCTGAATAATAATTTTGGTAAGACAGCTTCGAATGATATGCTTTTATCCGGTAGGAACCTTTTGCATTCCATACTGATATATTTTCCAAAAAGCAAGTCTGAAGAGGGTGTGATCAAATATTTCGCTCATTTATTGCTGTTACAAAAATACTGTTTTGAAAAACTGTTATTTTTCAACTTCAGTCTCATTATTAAGACATTAGTGTATAATTTTTACTACAAATCCTTGCTGATGCAAACGTTGATATCACTATTATTTTTCTTTTACACCATTTTCTTCCCCGCTGATGCCATAGAACCGGAAATTATTCTAATCAGGCATGATGGATGGGAAAAACGGTTATTATAAATTCTTCGTCTTAAGAGCCCTTATCATAACCATTCAGAAGTGTTACAGCAATCCCATGCAAAAAAAGGCAGGACTACGATGAGAACTGCCTTAAATTTTTCAGGTTATCTAATGTTCTGATTATGAAATATACTGATACAGCCAGGGAAAATCTTATTATGCAATTCTTACCTGTATGCTACCGGAAGCTCGGGGGACAGGCGGAGGCAACATCATGTTCCGGAAAAACATTCAGGAGAATGACAGAATATTCCAGGAAATACATACAGACCCGCAAGAGGCAAATCAGTAAAATATATCCTAAGATATACCAACCCTCAATGTATATTATCATTATGATTCTACCTTATACCTGTCTTTTCTTTACCATTTAAATATAAATCCGTCCATTTACTACTGTCAGGATATTCTAGGTTTTCTCATCTGATTTATTGGTTAGACTGGTTTCTTTTCGGAATTCCGTAGGGTTTTCTGAATTTACAATCAGGTTTTCCAATTTTTCATTAAATCTGATGCATTGTATTCCCATCTTAAAATCAAGGAAAAATTCCTTACATTCACCTCTTCTCGGGTATTTTTTAATCAGGTACAGGTAGAATAAAGGAATGATTAAAAATACCATTGATAATAGTACCAACTTAAATACAGTGAACAGGAAAAACATCAGGCATACTATAACTATCATTGCGGTAATCACAGGATACCCAAATACCATAGGTACCTTTTCCAGGCATTTCGGGGTTTTAAACTCCATACGATATGTTTGTTTGTGTTATTCTAAAATGATTATTGCTAAAGGCTCCATTTACCGGCATGTATTCCGGCAGCCTTGCTATTGGTCCATCGATACCATCTAAGAGAAAATATAAGTCCTGTATTAAAGGCCATACACAGCTCTCACTTTATTTATTTGTAAAAATATGATGAACAGATATGGGCTTACATCCGGCAGTATTATGGTATCTTGAAACAGATATATGCACTGTTTTACTTTGCTTTCAGTTTACCCATAATTTTTCCGGGTACTCCTTTCAGAACAGAACCGGTTCTGTTACCAAACCTGTTACCGGATTCCGGATCGACCAGAAGATTGGCAAATTGCGGAACCTTTAATATCATAAGTATCATTATAATCTGAAAAGCAACGGAAAGAAGAACATTGGTAAACTCTGTACTTTCAACAGGTAAAAGGATGATGATAACTTTCATAATCGTTAGTATAGGTTCCCAGAGAAGCACAGACAGGAAGCCGAAAAACCATGATTTCAGAACCCGTTCGTTAGAGATAACAAGCGAAAACGGTAAAACGAAAATTCCCAGAACATAATAAATAAAGATCATAAGCAATTGCCTCAAAAGCATGTATCCGTCGACAACAGAAGCAATAAAATAAATAATAATATGAAAAAGTTCAAGAAAAGGATTGATCTGCAGAATATCATAAACTCCATTTCCATCTGCGCCTGTTCCCTGTACATGGGTTATTGCTCTTTGGAAGGCCTGATCAAAAGCGGCAGGGCTTCGCCCCGTTACTCTGTAAGCCCCCTGTTTAATGATGTCCGTTAAGATATTTACCGTATCAAATAAGAATAATTTTACAAGAGGAATATATAATGTAACAGCCATTAGAGTAAGAACAGGCCTTAGAAGGGTATCCCGGCCAATTTTTTCATCAGGATCAGCCATGGACTTCATTACTTTATATCCAATGAAAATAAAAGTAAAAGTAACGGTTATGAGAAGGATATAGGGTTTCGACTCATTAATGAATAGATCAAATCTGGTATTAAGAATTGATCTGTACTGGTTTAAAATTTCATGTATTGTCATTCAGTTTGCAGTTTTAATCGTCCGTACATTTTTAAGTACACAATTGTGATATATTACTTAATCAAGACTCTGTTGATTACTGAAAGTGATTTTATCTCTTTTTTCAAAGACAAAACGGTGGCTCTGATCTTCAGAATCCTGATCAACAGCTTTGAGAACACCAGATAAACCTGTCCCGGACCGCCGGAAAGAAGCCCTGACGCCACATATCTATAGTAATCAGACTGTGCTTCGCCCAGATACCGTTCTTCAATCGTCAGGCTTTCAGATTTTTTGACCAGTGAATGTTTGAGAAACAAAGGATTGTATTTGATGATATCAATAATTTGTCTTACCGCTTTTATATCTTTTTGAGTATATTCAATCATCATCAGGGAAGTTGATACGAGTGCGAGGCTATTCAGATTGACAACGCTTTTTCTGTCATCAATTTCCTTTTCCAGTTCTATGAGTTCTTCCCATAATTTATTCTGCTGATCCTTCAAATAGATTTCTGCACCCAGTGCCCCTATACCTGAGGTTTTAGTTCCTGCGACCGCGTAGTCATTAATGTCAAAAGACCATGTCTGCGCATGTACAAGGCTAAGGCTGAAAAAAACCGTGAATGCGAATATCATCCTAATATGTTTCATCTTCAAGTGTTACGCGTATTACTTTTTCTAATGCCTGCTGTATCAGGCGCAGCCTTTCCCCTTCGGGCATATAGTTGGAATTCTCGAAATAATTACCGATATTTTCTCCCTCCGTATTAAATATGCTAAAAAATCTTCCTCTCACCAGGATATTTGAAGCTTTACCCTGTACAAAAGGCGATGAAGGCAGAACAGGATATGTATCACGGATGTATTCATAACTCGTCCTGTACACAAATTTCAGGATATCATCTTTTTCTGAAATCAACCGAGGTGATATACGGGTAAGTTCCCTATTGGATTCTGTATAAACTTCCTTTGTCCTTGCTATAACACCTGTTTTTGCTGAAGTATGCTGACCTAATTTCCTGTGTTTTGACACAATATCCCTGTAAAAGTCCCTTGACAGAATATCGTTGGCATGCCAGGGCAGAGTAACATTTACAATAATCTGCGCTTTGAAAACGGTAGTTAGCAGTAATGTTCCTAAAAAAAATGCCCTGCCCCGGTAAGATATGAAATCAATATACGGCATATTCATAACTATAAAAATATATGTTGGTTATTTAACAAATTGCTTAATCACAGTACTTTTCAGATTACTGTATTTTATATTATCTTCCACCTCATCCAGCTGCCTGTTAATTCCGGATAATGATGTTCTCAGATCTTCATACAGGTTAAATTTTTCTCCAGTAATGGCAGTTAATTCGCCATTCAAGAAATGGGAGGACATGTTTTCAATCTGCCTGTCCGCTGAACCCAGAAATATTCGGTTCTGTTTTTTAGCGGAATAAAAGAGGAAAGAAAGCTTTTCATTGTCATGCCTGAGTCTGGCAGACCTGTCTTTGACATCATTGATAATCTCTTTTACCGTAGACAGCCAGAGCATACCGCCATAATATCTAAGCCTTTTAGCATACATTTTTGAAAAGTCCCCTGCCCTTCTCGCTGTTGTTTCTTCTCTTGTTTTTAACGGCAGATAAAGTGCAGCGGTAACTCCTGAAAGTACAAGTGAGGGAACATCCGATAAAGGGCCAACAGGATTATTGGCAACCGGCTGGCAAAAAGCTTTCGCTGAAAACAGCAAGATTATAATTATTTTAAACATATTGAAATAATTTACAGGTTCCAGACAATTTCATAATGGTTAAAGCACAATTTCAAGGTTCTTGATTAAATGGATAAGTTCCGGATTGTTATGGATAAGAAGTGCAAGAGCCGGCAAAGTCATAACACTGATGACTTCCTTATCGTTTTTGGAATATACCCTTACCAGCTGTTCACGCATCCTGTAAATCTCCTGCCTTTCAGCCATCTTTATCTTTGACGCGTCTACATTCTGGAGAGCGAAAAGCACTAATTTATCAAATGCTAAAGATTTCAAATAATCAGTCTTAACATGGGTCATATAGGGCAGTTCCTGGAATGTATTCAATAAAACAGGTCCTGCTCCCAGAGTTCCTGTAAATAAAGACCTGATGATAAAACTATTCTGTTTGTCAAACTGATCTGATTTTCGGTAATTCCTTTCCAGAAATTCCCTGTCATTCCTGATCATTTCCTTCAGGTAATCATTCTGTAACTTCAGTTGTGCTGCTCTCGATACATTATGTACAAGAATTTCCGACAGCTTTCTTCTTGTATCCGAATCTGTATTGTTTAAATGAAAAGCCACATGTACGAACTGGGCGGAGAACAGGGGAAATGTAAAAAAAAGGAAAATAAATACTGCTTTCGTCATATCGTATTTTAATTTACTGCAATTGAATATATACTGAAATTATTTGGGCATGAGACCTAATTTGAAAAACAGATTGCTTTGCTCCGCCTCATATTTCATTTTGTCAAGCTCCCTGATCAGGAAATTTAACGTGTTTAAGAAGCCCTCATCCAGTTTTTCCCTGTTTCCGCGGTTAATTTTTATCCCTATACCTGCTATATACAGGTTTTCAAGCACGCTGTTCGCTGTTTTGATGTATTCCAGCTTTTTTCTGCACCTGCTTTTTTTAACCGGATTAAGGTAAGGACTGCAGACATTGGAATATTCTGAAAAATTAATAAGAGCGTTTCTGGAGACTGCCGTTCTACCTGAATTTTCAAATTCATTTATGCTTTCAATTGTAATAAGTTCTTCCATACTTTTTTTGGAAGCTCTTTCAAAGCCGCCAGCTGCATTGTTCTCAAGAAGCCTGGCAACCAGGCCAGGAGGATCAAAGTACGGCAATTGCCCTTTGTACTTAAAAAAAAAGAAGAAAAAAAACAGGACCAGATATTTCATAGAAGATCAGTTAAATGGTTATATGAATTCCGGAAACAAGAGTTTATTTCTGGGAATACGGATACTTACGCTTCTGCCACCAGCATGTTCGCTTACTTCAAGACTTAGGATCTCATCTTCATTTAGCGTGAATTTGTCAAATATGAAAGTAAGGACTCTCTTTTCGCCCAGCTGAATCTGCTGTTGCTCACCACAGGATTTTACCGGCTTCATAACCCTTTCCTGGTAGACATAATCTTTTTTCAGTGTATTGTTGTTCTTCAGTTTTGATCTGAAAAGGACCTGATCTATATCCAGCGTGATTTTAGATGTATTGTAAATTTCCAGACGTAAGACCATCTTATTCTGGATATTTCTGTAATAAATTCCATTTAACGTCAGATTCAGGCCGTCATTGTGATCTCTGATGTGTACTGTAGAAGGAGCCATTTCGGATAGTAAACATAACTCCTGCAGATCCTGTGCGGTTCTATCTTCCCGTTCCATCCTTCCGGCATTTTCCTCTGCAAAATAATCTATCATGGTCAGGGTTTCAACGGCTTTATATGTAGTGACTTCCGGATCTCTGTTATATCCTGTATCAATAGAATAATAGCTTCCTTTGCCGGTAATGACCGTAATATTTGACTGCCGGCTCTTCAGGTTTTCCAATTCTTCTCCTGTATGTTTCAATTTCAGGATGTTACCGACTGTATCTGCTACAAAGTAAGCAGAGCCCACATCAATGTATTTTATCTTTTCACTGAAAATAATATGGGTGGTCTTCACGTCTGAAACATCGATAGCCTGACGTTGATATAAAGGCTGCAGTATCTCCTGTGCAAAATAGAGTTGAGAGCAGATCAAAAACAGGATCCACAGTAGAACAGGTCTTTTCATTTTTTCTCAGAGTTTAAGTCAATAAAATCGTTAATAGCAACCACCATGTTTCCTTTAGTACCGTATATGTCCCGGATTATTTTATTTTCGTCAGCATTGGAAGAATAGCAAGCATACCGTTCAGGAGAAACTTTGATTTTATATACATTGGACATGCTTCCTACTTTGATGTATACCTCCCCTTTATCTGCAGAATACAGTTTTTGAAGATCGGATTCGCTGAGTGACAAATACTTGGAAAACTTATCTTTGGAAGCCATTTTCTTTTTATGGGAGAGCATGATCAGTGTATCCGTATTGTTCACCATCGCAGGTCCGGCAGCGGTATCCAGAATATCTTCAAGATCCTGGGTTGCAATGGCAACTTCCCCGTAAAACTTACGGACGGTTTTATATAGATATTTAATGAACTCGGCCATTTCCCCCTTTGAAATAGGTTTCCAGCATTCGTCAATGAATATTGATTTCTTTTCTGCCGGAATCCCCTGTATCTTATTCATAACCAAATTAATACACAACATAGTCACCAGAGGAAACAATACAGGATGATCCTTGATATTGTCCATTTCAAATACAATGAATCGTTCATGGATGAGGTTGGCAGGTTGCGCTGCATTCAATATGTTTTTGTAATGTCCGTCGTAAAAATTTCTAAGGGAGAGTTTAAAGCTGATCTTATCGAAATAACATGATTCTTCTTCAAAAACCGTATGCTCTGATATAAACTCATAGAAAGTAGACATGCAGGGAAAAATGCTGTTCTTGACAATATGTTCATAATAGAGATCCAGATAGTTGGACAATATCTGCCGTTCTTCCTTAGACGCGCTTTCTTCCCCTTTCCATAAAAAGAAGATCAGTGAAAGGAGAAAGTTTTTTTTATCTATGTTTATTTCCTCTTGACTGTAGTAATAAAAAGGATTGAATTGTAAAGGAGCATTGATCTCATACGTAAAATAAACACCATTCACCAGTTCACATAATTTTTTATAAGAATTTCCTATATCTATCATTACGATATGGTGTCCCTGCTCATAATACTGGCTTGCCATATGGTTAATCAAAAAGGATTTACCGGTTCCGGAAGGCCCGAAAATCAATCTGTTTCTATTGACGATGATGCCTTTTTTTACGGGCTCATCCCATAAATCAAGACGTAAAGGAGATTCGTTTTTACGATCACAGAAAAGGATTCCATCTTTATGGCTCTCATAATAAGACTCAAAATTCAGCAATGAAGACGTTTGTTCAGAGATCCCGATAAATTTGTGATTTTCCGGAATATAAGCAGCTGCCCCAGGACAGTTGTTCATATATAACTCCTTCAATGCATATTTTACCTGATACGGAGTGATTCCCAATTCCCTGAAAGCATTTTCCAGCAGATTAACATCATTCTCCAATTTTTTCTGCGAAATATTCCAGACAATTACGCTGAAATGCTGATAAATAAATCTCAGTTCCCGTTCCAGCACCTCTTCCACCAGATCTTCTACCTGAGCATAGGTAACCTGGTTTTCTCTTGAAAGTATTGCCATACTTTTAAACTGGTTCATCTTGGTCTTTAGAGAAGAAAAAACTTTTTCTGAATCTTCTATAAAGATTACCTGATTGTAAATATGGTTTACGTCCAATCCTGTGGCTATCGGTTGTATAAAAGGTATCCTGAAATCAGTTTTCGGGGTGGAATATTCAATGCTTCTGATGGTGCTGTTAATCGTAATAGGAAGCTGATTATTTGAAGCTATCGAATACAGTTCAGCAAATTTATTTCCGATCTGCAGGTTTTTATCAAAGAACATATCCCTGAGATTTGTCTCTCCTTCTTTTGATAAAGATAAATATTTTCCCAGCAGACCGATAATCTGATCATTGCCAAGCCTTTTCACTGTAAAAAAATTTTCCTTTGTTAAAAATGAAAGACTTGATTCTACAGCCTTAATAAAATCATAGATCCCGTCCAGGTATTTGTTATACTGACCTGAATTATTAAGTATGCTTACTTTGTTTCCCGAATCTTTTATCACAGAGAGATAGCATTCATGGTTCATGGTGGGCTTTTCATGGAAAAACCTGTTATCGCTTGCTGATAAAAAATCAGGACTTTCAGATACCTGCCCCTGAACGGAGCTTACAAAAAAGAAATCCTGTTTCTGTAAAATTGTTCCGGATGGCAATGACCTGATTACTTTGTCAAAAATAATACTGACCTGCTCAATCTGTTCACTATCTAATGAATAAATCTGAGGAAGCATCACTTTATAGACCATACCCACATCCCCTTTATTACTGATTATCAAATCATTATCTACAGCAAATATATTAAACACTTTTTTGATATCTATATCTTTCATATCTACGGAAATTAATACTGTCATTTTTTCTTTATTCCGGAATACGGAACTTTTCTAATTGGAAAGTGCAACAGGATCTGACGATCTTATGTTTATCCACAGCTGGTATTTTTTAGGCAGGAAGACCCTTTTTCTTTCAAATACTTCTTTACTGATTTCTTTTCCTGCTGATAAAACAGCCAGATTTTTAGCCTCCTTTAAATCGATGCCTGTATTGACAGAACCGGTAAGTGAGCCGGCCGAATTGGTTCCCCTTTCATATGAATATTCAAAAACATCTTTAGAAACAGCTGACGGAATCTTGATCCAGGAGTGGTTATTCATCTGAATCCCTTCCCTCCCATCATAGTCATATACTTTAAAGTTTAACAGATAGAGAACATTATCTTTCCTGTAACTTTCAATATCAACGTTTATCCGGTCTTCTCCCAGGGATATTCTTCCGTACACGATTGTGTTCTTAGGAATTACAAGCCCTCCGGGAATGTCTGAAAGCCTTATGTCTTCTTTTATTCTGATAGGAATAATATTTCTGTCCACTATTCTCTTCTGTTCTATGGTTTCTGACGAGACCAGTTGTAAAATTCTTTTACTGCCTGCCGATGCTGTTCCCCGGAAAAAATTCTTCTTGTCACCCATATCATTTTGGGCTATATGCTTTTTGCGGTCTCCGGCACCGGAAGCACTGGCCGAATCCGGGTACTCAGCATCAATACTACGGGCGGCGGCCCCTGCGGTTAATCCTGAACGAATCTTATCCTGAATGTCGAATATTTTACTCAGACTGTTATTGGAACCGTAATCAAAACTGCTTCCGTAGCCGGAAGAATAGCTTTTCTCTCTTGATGAAATATCAGATAAAGCCTTCATATAACGTTCCTGTCTTTCGGCATAGTCATTTTCTTCATTTGAACCGTTACTGTTTCCAAGCAGATCTTCCCTTAATTTTTTGTCCTCAGAACGTTCAGCTTCCGTAGCACTTTTTGAAAAGTATTTATTCAGATCCTTTTCATCCTGATTATAGATTTCCAGTTTTGACTTTTCTTCAAGCTGATTTTCATCTACGTTAGGAGTTAAAATCACTTTATCATCTGTTCCCCTGCTTTCCGGGGATAGGATCAGACTCATAGCCAGAGCCAGAATGCCCAAAGCAGCTACAAATACAACACAAATAATGATCTTTTTCTTTTTATCCAGATTTTCAAACATATATTGTAAAATAATTTATATATACACGATTTACCCAACAGGCATCAGTTTTTCAATCCAACCGTTTTTTATAATAAGGATTATGACAGGTAATATGTATTATTTTGCCGTAATCCCTGTCAACTGTCCGGTTAAAACCATGTATGCTAAAGTTTTATGCCCGGCGGCTTAACGGCAACGTCAGCTTCTTCACGGTAAATTCTATACAATTCATTTTCGATAAGAATGTCCACCTCTTTGACGATTCTTTCGAAATTCCCATTCAATATCTGATCGATGGATTCTTTTTCTATCACTGCCGGTATCTCTTTTCTTATCTGATCGGTACGTTTTTCCACCTCTATTTTTCCTCTGAAAATTTTTCTGCTGATCTCTTCTCCGAAATTATCTGCAACAACACCTACAAATTCTCCCTGGGAAAGCTGGGATATGACCGATACCGGAATGGCATATTCCAAATTTTCATTTATTGAATATGAATTATTGGTATCAATAGTGACATTTTTTAATTTCTGTTTTTTCTTTCCGAATATTTCCTGAAGCTTATTTGCCGTTTCACTTCGCACCGAACCGCTGAAAATATTTCCCACAATGTTAAATATGGTTTCGGCTACCTTATCGCCATAATCCCGTTTAAGCTGTTCAAGATCCTGCATCCCGATGGTAGTGGAGACTTTATTGGATCTGGCTGTTGCAATCAGGTTATCCAGTCCCATAAAATACATTGTCGGCAACTCATCCAGTATTACGGAACACGGTTGCCTTCCCTGTTGATTAATTTCTTTCAGAAGCTGGGTAACTACGAGTCCCAGAGAAGGGGAATTTGTAGTCTGGGTAGCAGGGGAATTTCCGATGATTAATATACACGGGCTTTCGGAACTGTTGATGCTCAATGAAATATTCTGTTCGGGATAGACATTATTGCCCATTACCCAGAACAATTCTTTTGTTGCCAGTTGTGACAGAGGTATTCTTGCAGAAGCTGTCTGGCCTGAAAGCTGTTCGTAAGCCTTTTTTGCCAAAGCATCGGCAAAGGGTGTCATAAAGAATCTTAATTCCGTGTACTTACCAAATACCTTGAAAACTTTTTCATCCGGTAAGGATGCTAATGATATGGCATGTGGCAATGTACAGAACTTACCATCTTCATAAATCCTCAGGAAATAGATACATGCAGCAAAATAAGAGATTGCGGACTGGGCAAAAAAATCTTTTTCAGTAATCCATTCTTTATTAAGATTAAACAATATGGTTTGTGAAGCTTCGATGGCATCTGCGGCTTTTCTGATCAGTTTAGGATCAAGTGGGTTCACAAAATTGGATTTTTCCAGATGGTCCAGAGAGACTACACAGAAACGGGGTTCTGTTTTATATTGTGCTTTGTAATATTCATAAAAAGCATAAGTCTCTTTAGCCAGTGCAGGAAATTTAAAATCATATACCATCATCGAAAACTCCTTCTGTATATGCTGCCGGATGAATTCTTCAATCACAGAGTAAGACTTCCCTGATCCAGGCGTTCCCAGAACCATGGTAGCCCTGAAAGGATTCACTACGTTGATGACTCCGTTTTCTGTTTTAAAATTTACTGAATAAGGATTTTTCTTAACGACTTTTTCCTGCTGGAAAACCTGGTTCTTATCATTGAATTCATCCTTTTTATCATAAAAATTGAAAAATTTCCTTAGCTTTAAAAAGGTGACTATGTAGATAATAAAAGAAAGAAATGTTATAACACTGTAAAATACAATTCCGGTTTTCAGAAATGATATGCCTAAGAAAATAACAAGGGATACTCCAGCAATAATAAGATTCTTTTCAAAAGAAGGACCATCTCCCACTTCTCTTTTTACTTCAAAACCAAAACAGCAGAATGAAATAATAGAAATGCTTAAAATCCTTGATAATAAAGGGTTTTTGATCAGTGGAAAAGTTCTGAATAACTTTATGATGAACATATCAATATATTCATTTCTCAGATCTTTTTCGGTAAGATAATTATATTCATTATAATAAATATCCACCAGAACAAGCAGTATACTTACCAAAAAAGAGAATATAATTAAAATGTCCAAAGAATATTTATCATTTTTCATTATATGCAGTTTGTAATTGAATGATTGGGATTGCAGATGCTTTTTTTATCAGGTACCAAGCAGGGATCAATTATCTTCCGGATCCGGAGAACCTCCTGTGCTAAAACGGTCTTGCTCCTGCGCAGCATTGCCGGCGTCTTTAGTGAGTGCACCTTCAAGCCCTTCGCTTCTGAAAAGATAATTTTCAATAAGTAATCCATGGGGATTATTTTCAGTTCTTGCAACATTATACAAATCGAATGAAGCATAGAAGAGACTTTTTGTCCTGACATTCTGATCAACTCTGGAAACACTAAGCTTTCCATAAACAGATGCATGGTAAGGATATTCCTTATCATTAATCCTTATGGAGTCTATTTCCAGCTTCTGAACCAAATTCTGAGATTGTATTCTTGCAAAATGCCCGTTCGCCTTAAAAGACAGATACAGCTGCTTTCCGGAATTTCCTATCAGATACAGAGCTTCATTTATATTCTTGTCATAACTGAACTGGTCATATCCGAAAAACAACCTGTGAAATACTTTGATATGATTCTTTATCTCAGGCAATCTGTAATTTTCATAGTCATGATCGGTACTGATAGAATTTGCAATGGCAGCCTGCCCCTTTTCAGTAATGATATAGATCTTTTCCGTAAACACTTTACTTACATAAATAGCCCAGGCCACACTGGAAACTATCGCTGTGAACGTAATAAGAGAACTGAAAAGCAATGCTTTTTTAATAATAGAATAAGACGAAGGAATTTCACGTAATTTTTTTAAATCCATTGGTATTTTAAGTGTTAGCAAATTATGATTCTGGCAGCAGAACCTCTGATCAGAGATAAAATTCAGACAAAATACTCCGGCTGCCGGAAAAGGAAGCCTGAAGATGTATGTGCCCTGATCAAGCCGTTTTAATCGGTACTCTATCTTCATAGAACTACCGGATACAGCCGGCATTCCCTGATTTTTTTAAAAGATAACAGTAGTATTAATCCATCGGTTGCTTTATATCAGTACAAAAGATAATATCCGCCGAATCCTGTGGGTAATGGTACTCGCTCATGTAAACAGGTCCTAAGGCAGTATCTGCTATGGTTGCTATTGCCGGAAAAACAGATCGACAAAGCGCCATGCCCATTTGACTCACTATAAATGCAGGTTTTAAAAAACCTGTATCTATACGAATACATGAGTAATAACATCAACCAAACCAAAGATGGCCAGGCCAATGACGAAACGGATAAAATTTTTCTGGGCCTGATCGTTCCCCTGCATATACTGGATGAATATCAGAAACGCACCCACAATTGCAAAAGCAGTTACTCCCGCATTCAGTGAAGTTTTAAGGGTAGTTGACCATTCTTTAATTTTTGTATCAATGCTTCCGCTTTGCTGGGAATATAATAAACTGCCCACCGGTAATAAGAAGAATGTAAGCACACTACTTTTGTTACATCTTAATTTTTTCATTTTCTGTATTTTAAAACGTTATTTGTTTAGGTTTATCTGTAACCGGAATACCTGTTAAATCCAGGTTCCGTTTCTGGCAATTGGTCACCAGCAATTATTCCGTCCATTATTGTTTTTAATTCACTTATATATACAACTGTATGAATCAAAATCTGTTTCGCATCATTCTTATATTCCTGTCATTGGCTTTCTGTATCTCTTGCTGTTGCATTCCGGGTTCTGATCCGGATGCGCCTTTTCTGATATCAGGATGAAGGCTGTTCAGCGGCTTAGTAAACATTGCCAGACCGGGTTCGCCCGTACCCGCAGCAGATTTCCTGACATTACTTTTACGGTCGGTGTTTGCAGATATTTCAGTATGCTGCTTCACATCATCCTTACGGATATCCTTTTTTTCCTGACGGTTGATATGCTCTATTATAGCGCCTGCCTCAGACGCCTTTTTATCAGAGCTTTTTTCTGCTTTCGGATGAGTATAGCTATGTGCTACTTTTGCACCTATTGCAGTAATACCGGTTATGACAGAAAGCATCATGAGTGCAATTCCCGCCGGAGGAAATAGTAGTGACATTGCCAGCCCGGCAGCCAATCCGGTTCCGGTAAACTTTACAGTTTTCTGAACGGCAGTACCATTTTCCCTGAGAGAATCGAGTAAACGCAGACTTTTTGCCTTTGTTGACTTTTCAGGCAGAGGGATATCAGTTGTTGTACTTTTTTTCATACCCCGGATATTTTCATAAAAATCCTGTTGCTTTATATTGGAGTCCGTTTTTTTCACATTTTCCAGCTGTCTGTATAATTCTTTGTTTTCCGTTCTGGGCATGTTGCTATTTTTTTAATATTCGAAGTATGAGGCAATAATATACCGTTTAAAATAAACCCTCTTCAGACCATAGACTGAATTATCTCTTATGTATCTTTCCTTTATGTACGCAGTCTGCCAGAACAGGAATTAAAAAAACGGGATGTGTGCAATGCAGGCCGCAGTTTTTTTATCCTCTACTGTATTTTGATTTAAATAATAAAATATCTAAAGTTTTCATAGCCGGATCATTTCATAAATCAGATCACAGACGTGTTGTCTTTATTTGTCCGTTCTGGAGTCCCGTTTCTACTGCATACACTTCTGTATTCTGTGCTATTTGCTGCACGACAGGAACGGCAAATGCATTCAGATCCATTGCAGCAATCTGTGAAGCGGGCTGAACCGGTTGAGCTGACAGCTGATTTTGCTGCACTTGAAGATTTACTGCCGGATCTGGCTGCATCTGCTGAGCTAATATTTGTTCTGCCTGAACCGGGAGCACCGGCGGCATCTGTTGTACTACCTCCTGCATTTGCTGAGCTATTACCGGACCTTGCGGCAGCTGTTGAGACGGCATCTGCCCTGTCTGAACCCATAGATTTTCTTGAGCATGCTGTGCGGCCACCTGATTGCTTAAAACCGGCGATTGCCCGGCCTCTGAATACATTTCAGAAATTAACGTGACATCCGGGTGGAATGATACGCTTTTCCGGATATTATCCGTAATATCTTGTTTTGTACTAACCTCTCCGACTGGCGATGCAGAGGCAGAAGGTATGACTTCCTTAATATCGGACTGGTTCTGTTGAACTGCCTGAGATATCTCATTGACCTGCAAATTGTGCTGATTCATCTGGATGGGTTGGCGTAGTATCCCCTGTAAAGGCAGATCCTGCTCCTGCTGAGGCAGGTGCTGTTGCTGTTGTTTCTCCTGCTCCATTTTCATCAATATCTCATTTGCTGACGGAAGCTCTTCAACAAGGTTACTAAATGGAATTCTCTCATCAGAAGAATTAACTTTCTTGTATTCGCTGAAAATTTCTGAATCGCCGAATGCCGTTTGTACATTCCGGATAAAATTATGACCGGGAGTTTCACCATAGGCTTCTATAATGCTGGATGCCATCTGCAAAGCAATTACCCGGTGCGCCCTTTCTGTCGGGTGCGCCTGATCCGAAGTAGCAACAAACCCCAGATTATTGGCTGTTATGTCCTCTATCAGTCTTCGGAATTCCGGATCCTTCGTCTCGTCCAATACCCTGGAAACCGCATCATACAGATCTGTATGGGAAGCATACAAGTCATCTTTTGTATCTTTAAGAAGATTGAAATCCTTTGAAGTTATTTTATCGGAGTCACTCCGTTGTTGTTTCGGAGCTATTTTATTGATTTCTCCCCTGATCCTGTCAATATCAGCCTGGCTCTTTCCGTTATAGGCTGTTTCATAGTATTTTGTTGCAAAGTCCAGCTGTTCCGCGTAGGTTCCATTCACCATCAATGCGTCACTGATGAACTTAATTTCCTCGGATATATTGCCTGTACGTGTATGGTTTTCTCTGATGCTTTCAATAACTACCTCAGTAGCTGTCTTATGAAGAGGCTTCTCATTATCTGTACGCAGTGCCGTTTTCAAAGGTTCTTCAATCCTCCCCCATATTTTCTTACCTTCCTCAGTTTGCCCATACATCTCTTTAAACTTCTTAAGTGTACCGACAAGTGAGGCATCCACTTCATCCGGTGCCTGATATTGTACTTTCATTCCTTTGCTTTGTGCAGCCTTAATGAGATGCAACTGGGAGAGATTGCTGCTTTTCAGCAACTCATTCATATCAACAAATTTTATATTACCTCCAGCATTTTCAAAATTTAATCTCAGATATTCATTAAGTTCATCATTAGCTTTCTGGGCTTCAAGCAATAGGGGTCTATCCTGTTGATTCACATACCGTACGGCTTCTTTCGGATCTGGATTATTGACAATCATAAAATATGCCTGGCGCCCATCTTTTTCAACAACTTTACGGGTATCATCCGTGAACTCTCTGATTTTTGCTGCCAGTTGTTCCATCTGTTCCGGCTTTTTTTCATCCGTAACCGTATCGTTCAGACCGGCCCAGATGATATGCAGTGTCCTTTCAGGATGAACATCCTCTTTGGCAAATTGTTTTAAATATTCTTTTTTCTGCTTATCTAGAAGTGTAAGCCCCATTTTTCCTGAAATTTTTTCACTTTCCCCGATTATCGCACCTCCCACCGCATAGTTTACAAAAGAAAATTTACCGTCAACACTTCCATGTGTTGAGTTATCTAGAGAAAAATGATTTTTTGTTAAAATATCAGTCGTTTTCTTGTCCTGATTATCGATAAAACTGGTACCGCCGGACCACTCCCAAAGGTAATCAGCCCAGTTCTTTGAGTCACTGTAACGCCCTACCTCATTCACCCGCATCAGATGTAAGAATCTTGCAAGAATACCTGATCCGGTATCTTTTTTTCTGCCAAGATCTGACATGCTGTCTCCGAAAATTGCGATTCTATCTATCATGATTAAAAAATTAATAATTAATAAATATTGTTGTACGATCAGCCTTCATTTTCCGTCCGGCAGATATTTCTTGTCTGCAAACTCACGCAGATAAAGTGTGTTACAGATGCGGGATCGCTTATCGCGTTCCAAGCAACCTGTTTTCGTCATTTTTACCTTATGCATGTACAATCTATAAACTGTTTTTTGACATATAAAGACTTTGTGTTTATTTCCAGTATGGTATCGTTATCATCCGTTAGTACCGGAATTCCCGTCGTAAGATTGGCTACCGGGCTACTGCCGATCTTTACCTTTGCTGATGCCAGTTATATTCTGATCACTGAGTTTCTGCATTCAGCAGGATAAAGTTTGTGTATAGATAAATTCATTATTTGTATGTATAATAATTATATTCTGAAAGGTTACGGATATGTACAGGCCTCCGGCGGTGGTCTGTTGCTGCAGGAAATACAGCTGTTTATAAGTATATAATAAGCCCTGCAGGCATCCGATGATATGCAGAACAACTGTTTTTTTAAAAAGGTACAGGCAAGAAGAACAGCCTGGCCAGCATGGATACATAACGTATTGATGAAAATAATTCTCTTCAGGAAGCCTTTCTCAGGATTGATGCATGCACCTCTAAAAGCAACACATACACCACTGTTGCGAATTCCCACCTGGGAATACATAATAACCAAAAGGAGGACAGCGAATGCAACAGAATAATTTTTTCTCATAATTTAATGCCTGATGATGAGGATGCCATAATCTTCAAGTCCCCAGATCTTCTATCATATTCTGACCCCAGTTTCAATTCACAATAGTATCAAATTCTACTTTTGAATGGATTGCTATTGATAGGTAACGTCAGATCACTTTATGACTGAGCGTCATTGTCTTTGGTCAGGAGCCGGCTACATTATTTTCTGGTAGGCCCGTCGTAAAAGAGTCTAGAAAAAACTGGCCTGCAAAACTTTCCCTCTTTTACTACTACAAAAATACTGCTTTAACACACCGGTTTTTTTCAACTTCAGTCTCATTATTAATACATAACTGTATAATTTTTAATACAAAACATCTACTAAATGAGATTAGAACTTTCCTTTTGCCGGTAAATAAATGATTCTGCCGGCAGGTCAGGAAGCCTCATGGTATTTCAGCAGCAGGCATGATTATTCTGAAACGCCCAGCAATTTCAGCTCATGACCGTCTTATCTTCAGGATCTTTCAGAATAATAAAGCGGACATGACAAATAAAAGCGGGCAGATAAAGCTGAGGATTACCATGTCCATTCCGGAAACGGAAAAGAATGCGGGCAAAAAAGGCGGTATAAAAGGATGAATAATAAAAAAGGTATCAGAAGCTACGTAAGGTCCGCTGCCAAAAGGCAAAAAATTTCCGATCAGGGGTTATCAGAAGCTCCTTAACAGTCCGGATTTATGCCTGCCTGATAATTGAGATCCAGAGTACGCCCGTGTAGTTGGTAAATATAATCTGAATGAGGCAAACAAAAGCATATTAGTTAAAGTATGATCTGAGCAAGCATTTCTATCTGGCTAATGACCGATGCTTTGGCTTTCATGGCACTGTATTTTTTTGGTATTATAATAAAAAAGGACCTGGTCCGTAGCAGAATGCCAATCTGCAATATGCCGGCAGAATGCCAGGCGGAAGACAGCATGTATGCTGTTCTCCGCAGAAGCCTGGATCAGCAGAGGGCCGTTCTGCTGAATCTGTTCCAATGACTCTTTTGCAGGCATAACCAAGGCAATATGCCCGGGTTTGTGCCGGTCAGGATTTTGCGCACAGGCTACCACCATAAATCCTTCATCCGCCATTTTCTGGGCTTCAGATAAAATATTCTTTGTTATGGGATACCATCCGTCATCTTTCGCCTGATCAGAATTCAGCCATTTAAACTGTGCATTGGCCAGAAGTTCCTGCTTGTGCTGCGGCGGTCTTAAGATATAGATGCCCTGCCGTTCACAGGCTGCTGCCACAAAAGCACTGCAATGAGTTCTTATTCCAGAAACGGCATCCGGATCATCCGGCTCACCGGTCTGCCAGTCGACGTGCCGGCCGGCCTGCCATTGATGAAGGACATCCATAGCCAGGTAAGAATCCCGTAATGCCTGTCCATAGGGAGTTATACGAAGGCTATCCTGACCGTAACTGTATACGGCAATGATAAGGAACACAAAAAAACCGGTCTTTTTCATATCTGCTTGGTAGGGTATAAGGCTGCAATTAACAAAGCTGAAAGATACTCTATTTAATAATCTGTAAAAATACAAGAATACAGATTTTTATGTGCCGCCAGTACGTCTTGAGAGGAAAGCAAAATGCCATCCCGGATGGGATGGCATTTTTATAAGGTAGGTAAAAAGAATTACTTCAATTCTACTTCAGCACCAGCTTCTTCCAATTGCTTCTTAAGCGCTTCAGCTTCGTCTTTAGAGATTCCTTGCTTGATAGCAGCAGGAGCTCCGTCTACGATATCTTTAGCTTCTTTAAGACCTGCACCGGTTAAATCTTTTACCAATTTAACGATAGCTAATTTAGAAGCACCTGCAGACTTAAGAATTACGTCGAATTCAGTCTTTTCTTCAGCAGCTTCACCAGCACCAGGACCAGCCATTACTACTGCAGCAGCAGCAGGCTCGATTCCGTACTCATCCTTAAGGATAGCAGCTAATTCGTTTACGTCTTTTACAGTTAGGTTTACCAGCGTTTCAGCTAAATTTTTTAAATCTGACATTGTTGTAATGTTTTTGTTGATTATTGATTATTTTTTGAGTGTAATTATTCAGCAGCAGGAGTTTCTCCTTCTGCAGCAGCTTCCGGAGCTTCGGTAGCCGCAGTTTCTTCCTGAGCAGGAGCCGCTTCTTCAGCGTTTGCTTCTGCAGATTCAGATTTGTTTTGAAGAGCAGAAACCACTCTCTGGATTGGAGACTGAAGCAATCCGATGATTTCACCGATCATTTCTTCTCTGGACTTGATGTTAGCCAGCATATCCAGGTTGTTGTCACCAACATAGAAAGTTTCCTGAACAAAAGCAGACTTCAATGCCGGCTTCTCTTCTTTCTTTCTGAACCCTTGGATTAATTTTGCAGGAGCATTTGCTGTTTCAGCGATCATCAATGCAGAGTTTCCTTTGAAAGTTTCGAACATTTCAGAGAAATCCACTCCGTCGATCTGCTCCATTGCTTTTTGCAAAAGGGTGTTTTTCACCACTTTTACTTTGATATTCTGTTTGAAAGCCTGTCTTCTGAAATCAGAAGATTTAGCTGCATTCAAACCGTCAAGATCTGCTACATAAACTACTTTGGCATCCTGAAGCAAGTCTTTGATCTCTTGTATCGCTACAACTTTTTGGTCTTTTGTCATTGTCTTAAGGATTTATATTAGTTAACAGATTTAGTATCGATTGCAATACCAGGACTCATGGTAGAAGACAGATAAATGCTTTTTACGTAAGTACCTTTAGCAGCAGTCGGCTTCATTTTAATCAGTGTGGAGATCAGTTCCTGAGCATTTTCCTTGATTTTCGCAGCGTCGAAAGATACTTTACCGATACCGGCGTGGATAATTCCGTATTTGTCTACTTTGAAATCAATTTTACCTGCTTTTACTTCAGTTACCGCTTTCCCGATTTCCATCGTTACAGTTCCTGATTTAGGGTTCGGCATCAGACCTCTTGGTCCTAAAACTCTACCCAATGGTCCTAATTTACCCATTACAGCCGGCATGGTAACGATTACGTCAACATCAGTCCAGCCTTCTTTGATTTTTTGTAAATATTCATCAAGACCTACATAGTCAGCACCCGCTTCTTTAGCTTCTGCTTCTTTATCCGGAGTTACCAAAGCCAATACTTTAACATCTTTACCGGTACCGTGAGGAAGGGATACAACTCCTCTTACCATCTGGTTTGCTTTTCTAGGGTCTACCCCAAGTCGAACAGCGATATCTACAGAAGCATCAAACTTGGTGGTGTTCACTTCTTTTACAAGAGCTGAACCTTCTTCCAGGTTATAGATTCTTCCTTTTTCTACTTTGCTTAAAGCTTCCTTTTGCTTTTTTGTTAATTTTGCCATTTCTCTAAGTTTTAAGCGTTAAAAGTTGGTTTAGTTCCTGTTACTCTTAATCCCATTGATCTGGCAGTACCTGCAACCATAGAAACCGCAGATTCCATTGTGAAGCAGTTAAGGTCAGTCATTTTGTCTTCAGCGATTTTCTTCACCTGATCCCAAGATACAGCCCCTACTTTGTTTCTGTTCGGTTCACCGGATCCTCCTTTGATTTTAGCCGCATCCATTAACTGGATTGCTGCAGGTGGGGTTTTAATAACGAATTCAAAAGATTTGTCTTCGTAAACTGTAATTACTACAGGTAAAACCTGACCTGGCTTGTCCTGGGTTCTTCCGTTAAATTGCTTACAAAACTCCATGATGTTCACACCTGCAGAACCCAATGCTGGACCTACCGGTGGAGAAGGGTTAGCTGCGCCACCTTTCACCTGAAGCTTTACCATTTTAAAGACTTTTTTAGCCATTGTTTGTTTTTTAAATTTGAATAATGAATGAGTTTGGAAGCATTATTATTCAGCAG
>NZ_CAJYMO010000284.1 GCF_913776365.1 uncultured Chryseobacterium sp.
ATGAATGAAGGAAACAATCCCGTCTACATTTACGATTGCCTGTATCTGATGTCCGGCTCTTACCCCGACCAGCGTGGCGATCTGTGCCCCTGCAGATTCTCCCATAACGGCTGTTTTGTTTTTGTTCAGACGGTATTTCCGGTAATTTTTCTTCAGCCATGCAATGCCGGTACCGATATCTTCCACACCGGCAGGGTAGGGCGCGGCATCCGCCAGCCTGTAGCCTATGGCAATGACCACATACCCTCTTGAAGCAAGCTCCATCGCCATGAATTTTTCATTTTCCCTGCTTCCTGAAATCCAGCCGCCGCCATGAACCATGGCCACCCCGGGATATGTTCCGGAACGGTTTTTTGGATAATACACATCGGCTTTGAGAGAAAGTCCGTTGATATGGGCATATTCCACATCCTTATCGATGCTGATGTTTTGCGGCACCGGCCGGTCGATGGGAGTGATGAATGGATATTTTTTTTTGAATTTTTCAAACGTACCTTCGTTGGTATACGGAGTGGCATTCGGACGTTGTACCTGTCCGAATGCCATGGTTCCCATTAAAAAAATAGAAATATAAGTAGTTTTTCCTTTACAGATCATCCGTCCTGAGTTTTATTGTACTGCATTTTTATCAACATCGGTCCCGATGGAAACCAGGGTTTTATCCGCCCTGATTTCTTTCGGCAGCGACACTGCTGATGTCTTACTTCCCAGTACTTTCACATAAGGCTTGCCGGCCGATTCAAATTTTACGGTGGAAAGATTGATGTTTTTACTGTTATACACCGTAGCTCCCGTTCCTCCGGAATATTTCAGCTTCACGTTTTTCAGCTGGATTCCGTCCGCATCCACAATGGTTAATGCTTTTTTCGTATCAAACTGCGAATCTTCAATCACGATATTCTTAAGATTCATTTCCGCGAGTCCGTATAAGGTAATTGCTTCATCAGAATTCACGGCGGTGATGTTCTTAAAGAAGATATTCCTGAAGACCGGCGTTTCCGCAGTTACCGGATAGGTCTTTTCCGGAGCTTTGTTGCCTTCTTTTTTCTGCCCGTCTTCCAGGACCGGCGAAGCACCTTCATAAAACATATTGAAGCCGATTACCTGGGTCGGGATATTGATCATGTCGATATTTTTAATGTAAATATTTTCCACGATGCCGCCCCGTCCGCGGGTGGTCTTGAACCGCAGCCCGATATCCGTCCCGATGAACGTACAGTCGGAAACGTGGATGTTCCTGGCACCTCCCGACATTTCACTGCCCACGACAAATCCGCCGTGGCCGTGGTAGACCACATTGTTTTTAATGATCACATTTTCCGTAGGCATGCCTCTTTTCCTGCCGTCTTCGTCCTTTCCGGATTTAATGCAGATAGCATCGTCGCCCACATCAAAGCTGTTGTCATAGATCAGCACGTTTTTGCAGGATTCCAGGTCGACCCCGTCCCCGTTCTGCGAATACCATGGGTTTCTTACCGTCAGGTTCCTTAAAATAACATTGGAGCACATCAGCGGGTGGAGGTTCCAGGCCGGCGAGTTCTGGAAGGTAGGGCCGTCCAGCAGGACCTTGTCACAGCCTACCAGGCTTACCATCACCGGACGGAGGAAATCTTTTACTGTTACCAGCTGGTCTCTGGAAATCTTATCAGGAACATTGAAATTGGAACTGCTTTCCAGTCCTTTCTTATAGCTTTCGGATGGATACCAGTTTTTGCCGTCGGAGGAAAGGATTCCGCCGGATGCGGTGATCTCCTTCCACTGGGATTCCGAGACCTTGCTTTTTTTAACGGCCCGCCAGGCATCGCCGCTGCCATCGATCACTCCTTTTCCCGTAATGGCAATATTGGTGGCGTTCTTTGCAGAAATAGGCGACTGGCAACGGATGGTGTTCAGTCCTTCAAAGCTTACGTCCATCAGCGGGTAATCGTTTTTATCTTTGCTGAAAATCAGGAATGCGCCTTCTTCCACATGGAGGTTGATGTTGCTTTTCAGTTCGACCGGCCCGGTGAGCCACATGCCGCGGGGAACCACCAGTTTCCCGCCGCCTTTCCTGCTCAATTCGTCAATGGCCTTACGGAAGGCTTCCGTATTTTTTACCGTTCCGCCGGCAACACCGCCGAACTGCGTAAGAGAAACCGTGTTTGCAGGAAAAGAAGGTTCCGCCACTTCAGGCATCCTGAACTCAATATTTTTATAGATCGCTGTATTCTGGCCCAATACCTGTGCTGAAAATAACAGGGCTGCTGCCCATCCGATCATTTTAAAAGACTTCTTCATTTATTTCTTTTGAGTTTGTTTTATTTTAATTTTACCGCAGATGGAAGATTTCCTAAAAATCGTGTTTATATTTTATTGGATCCATATCTTATGATATAAGTGCGATCTTTTCCGGCTTAATTTTTTGTGATCCTGAACCAGTCGAAATCCGCATAACCGCCACGCGGGGCTTTTGAGGTGCTGATGCTGTAAAGACCTACTTTGGCACCAATCCATTTCCCGGGCCTGGCCTGGAAGACATCACCGGCTTTTATAAAATCTTTGCCGTTTTCGCTGTAGCTGAACCGGCATCTGCCGTTCGGTTCGTTCACATTGACTTTCAGATAGGCTTCGTTGCCTTTCAGCCGGGTTTCAAACAGGATTGTTTCTTCCCCGCCTTTATCTGCTTTTTCCGCTTTTCTCACCTGAAGATAAAATCCGTCGGGCTTATTCGTAATTACGATGGACTGATGATCCAGGCCCATTACCAGCAATCCGGCGGTTTTCCCTTCTTTGGCTTCTTCCGGGATCAGCTTTACTTTCGTGATGGCTGCAAATTCCGGAGCCGGGAATTTCTGGGTCAAAAGATGGGGGACATTCCACAGGTTCTTTTCCCCTTCCGGGACTTTCATTGAAAATAATCTTAAAAAATTCTGTCCGGGAAGCTTGGAAGACCAGACGATATTTTCATTGGCGCTCCATTGCCATTGCAGGCCCAATTTTTCACCGTCAAACTCATCAGTTTCTGCCGGAGTAACGGTGGGGTAGGTTTTACCGACATCGGGTTTTTTATGGGTGAGAACCGGTTCGCCGATCCCGTTTTTATTGTTGTCTGTTCCTATCACAGGCCAGTCTTTTTCCCATTTCATCGGCTGCAGGTGAACCACTCTTCCGCCGGCATCCACATCCTGGAAATGATAGAACCAGTTTTCTCCCGAAGGCGTATCCACCCAGGCACCCTGATGCGGCCCGTTGATTTTTGTTGAGCCCTGTTCAAGGACTGTTTTTTCTTCATAGGGCCCGTAAATATTTTTTGACCGTAATACCAGCTGCCATCCCGTGGCCACGCCGCCGGCCGGGGCAAAAATATAGTAGTAGCCGTTTCTTTTGTACATTTTCGGGCCTTCCACCGTCGGATGCGCGTCATGGCCGTCAAAGACATGGGTTCCTTTATCGAGCACTTTTGTTCCTTCGGCATTCATCCGGTTGAGGGTCAGCAGGCTTTTTACGCCGGCCCGGCTTCCTGCCCAGCCATGAACCAGGTATGCATTTCCGTCTTCATCCCAGAACGGGCAGGCGTCAATCAGGCCTTTGCCTTCCATTACGAGAACCGGCTTCTCCCATGGACCGGTCGGATCCTTGGTTTTCACCCTATAGATCCCAAAATCGGGATCCCCCCAGTAGATATAGAATTCACCCTTATGGAAACGCAGGCTGGGTGCCCAGATGCCGTCGCCCCTTTTCGGAACGGAGAAATAATCGTTGGGCAGCACATCGGTAACGGCATAATTCACCAGCTTCCAGTTCACCATATCTTTGGAGTGCAGAATGGGAAGCCCCGGCGCCTCATTGAAGCTTGAGGCGGTCATATAATAATCTTCTCCCACCCGGATCGCATCCGGATCAGAATAATCCGCATACAGGACCGGGTTTTTGTAGGTGGTTCCCCGGTCCGCCGTCCATACTTCGGAAACGTAAGGTTTTTCCTGTGCGTTCAGGTATGCTGAAGCGGCTGAGACGAGAGCAATGGCTGTTATGTGTACAATGTTTTTCTTCATAAATCCGGACATTTCATAATAGGTTTGGCTAAAGCCGGTTATTGTATGTCATAAGTTGAACGGGCTAAAGCCCATATCTGCTGATACAATATCCATCTTCATCTTCCTTTCTGATTAAAATCAATTATTTTTCAAACTCCAGGCTGGCCAGGATAAACGGTCCCGTACCTTTTGCATCATTGGAGCGGATTTCTTCATTGATATAATATTCATAAGATCCGTCGCGGTAAGGTTTTCCGCCTAAACCCGCCACAGCACAGCATTTATTTAAGTTCACCACGCCATCCGGATCTACCGTAATCAGGTTTTTAATAATCCCGTCATAGCCCTTTTTGGCATATGCCTTATATGATTTCGGCAGATAGCCTTTGTTTACCGATTTGATCATGGTGTAGACAAACATCGCCGAGGCCGTTGCTTCGGTATAATTGCCTCTTTCCAACGGTTTATCCAGCACCTGGTACCAGAGCCCGTTGTCTTTATCCTGGACTTTAATGATGGCATCTGCATAGGACCGGAGATAGGAAACCAGTCTCTCCCTGCCCGGGTGGTTCTGCGGCAGGTAATCCAGTACATCAACCATGGCCATACCGTACCAGCCCATGGCCCTTCCCCAGAAATTCGGTGAAAGCCCGGTCTGCTTGTCTGCCCAGGCCTCTTTCTTACTTTCGTCCCAGGCATGGTAAAGGAGCCCGGTTTTTTTGTCCAGCAGATTCTTCTGTACGGAATCGAACTGGAAAACGATGTCATCGTACGCTTTTGCGGCTTCAGCTCCCTTGGTGAAATCGCGGGTATAATGGGTATAAAAAGGCATTCCCATATAAAGGCCGTCCAGCCATACCTGATACGGGTATATTTTTTTGTGCCAGAAGGAGCCTTCTTTGGTCCTCGGCTGTCCGTCAATCTGCCGGCGGAGCGTCTGAAGGGCTTTCAGGTATTTTTCCTTTTTTTCTTTTTCATAGAGGTAGAGGAGAACGTTCCCGCTGTTGAGGAGGTCAATGTTGTATTTTTCAAGCTCATAGGTTAGGATGGTTCCGTCTTCCTGCACCAGTTTTTCACCGAAGCCGCTGATGTAGTCACTGTATTCTTTTTTACCGGTTTTGGCGTATAACTGTTCGGCACCGTCAAGGACGATAGCGGAAGGGTAGGTCCATTTCGGGCTTTTGCTGAAATCCAGCATCCAGGCCTCAGGGAAGCGGTGCATTTCGGAGCGCATCATTCTTTCGGACCATTTCAGGTTGGCCGGCACCACTTTTCCGGATTGCGGTCCGGAAGTTTCCGTTGTCGGCCGGGCTGCCATTTTCGATTGGGCGCAGGACAGGAAAATTCCGGAGCCTAAAGCCGTGAATGCCAGTAATTTTATGTGATGACTGATGAAATTCATATTTTTCTGATTTTAAAGGGTGTTGCTGTTATCTAAAGTTTCGAGTTTCTGATCCAGGTCCCGGTAAAAAGCTTCTTCCGTGGCAAGTCCGTCCGGTTCAGCCGACCAGGCGGCTAAAAAATAATACGATACCTTTTTCGTTTTCTTAAAAACGATGGCGTGGGTGGATTTCGTAGGTACGTATTGGTTGAAACTGTCAAGAGGATAGAAGACTGCCATGCCCAGACGGTCGTCTTTTTTTGTTTCGGTCTGCTTACCGTAAGTGGCCAGGTACGCCCATTTTTTATTTTTACTGATAGCCTGTTTTGCCGGGATATTTTTAAAAGCTACGATTCCGGTACATAATCCTGAAATGGAATGGCTCAGATGTAAATCCACCTTCACAAAACGGTCCCTGTTGAAGATGGTCAGCCTGGAATCCAGGTCGATGGCATCGCCCCAGGTTTTCCAGCCTTTGTAGCTGATGTCGGCATACGATAGTTCTTTTCCATTGACCACTCTGGCCGTCGTGCTTTTTACGGTTTTAAAGGTTTCCACATAATCATTCTGTTCATCGTATCTTCCATAAGAACCGATGCCGATGGTGCGGCCGGATTTCAGGATGTCCTGTCCCCAGGGTGCATC
>NZ_CAJYMO010000285.1 GCF_913776365.1 uncultured Chryseobacterium sp.
ATAGTCATGATCGTTCTGCTTAATCGTTAAGTGATTTTAAATATAAGCATTTTTTTCAATTATAAAAGTGGCGGGTTAAAAATTGGCAGGGAATACCGGAAACTACCTAATATTTGAGTTTAAAAATTAATGATTTCGATATTTTTTGTCGAAATAATGATCAATCCTGCAATATGTGAGGAATGCCGGACCTGCTGATTATCAGATTTTAAAGCCCAAATCGCAATTCTATTTTCAGATTTGACCAAAAAGTGTAAATTAGCGACCATCTAATTATGTAATTTTTATGGACTTTAATTTATCAGAAGAACAGCTGATGATTCAGCAGGCAGCAAGGGATTTTGCACAAAATGAACTATTACCTGGAGTAATCGAGAGGGACCGCGACCAGAAATTTCCCGCTGAACAGGTGAAAAAAATGGGAGAAATGGGACTTCTGGGGATGATGGTGGATCCGCAGTACGGCGGAGCAGGGATGGACAGTGTTTCTTATGTCCTGGCTATGGAGGAGATTGCAAAAGTAGACGCTTCTGCCGCTGTGGTAATGTCCGTAAACAATTCACTGGTATGTGCCGGACTGGAAAAATTCGCTTCCGAAGAGCAGAAAGTGAAATACCTCACCCCGCTGGCCAGCGGCCAGGTCATCGGTGCTTTTGCCCTGTCTGAACCTGAAGCCGGTTCGGATGCCACTTCCCAGAAAACCACTGCTGAAGATAAAGGGGATTATTACCTGCTGAACGGAATCAAAAACTGGATCACCAATGGCGGCACGGCAACCTATTATATCGTTATTGCCCAGACGGATCCTGAGAAAAAGCATAAAGGAATCAATGCCTTCATCGTTGAAAGAGGATGGGAGGGCTTTGAGATCGGGCTGAAAGAAGACAAACTGGGAATCAGGGGAAGCGATACGCATTCATTGATCTTTAATAATGTAAAAGTACCGAAGGAGAACAGGATCGGGGAAGACGGTTTCGGATTCAATTTTGCGATGGCTGTATTAAACGGCGGGAGAATCGGGATTGCTTCCCAGGCATTGGGAATTGCTTCCGGAGCCTATGAACTGGCCCTGAAATACGCAAAAACCAGAAAAGCATTCAGAACGGAAATCATCAACCACCAGGCCATCGCTTTCAAACTGGCGGATATGGCTACCCAGATTACCGCAGCAAGAATGCTTTGCTATAAAGCTGCTGTAGAGAAAGATGCCGGAAAAGACATCTCCGAAAGCGGGGCTATGGCCAAGCTCTATGCTTCCCAGGTGGCCATGGATACCACCATTGAAGCGGTACAGATCCACGGAGGATACGGATACGTAAAAGAATATCATGTGGAAAGAATGATGCGTGATGCCAAAATTACCCAGATCTATGAAGGAACTTCCGAGATCCAGAAGATCGTTATCTCAAGAAGCATTGCAAAGTAATTGCTTGATTATACAGAAATAGCAAAAGGCTCTCAGATCTGAGAGCCTTTTTACTTCACACGAACCACAAAATATTAATAATATATCTTTTCTTTATTCTTTTCTATCAGTTGGATGAAATTTTACAGGTGAGGTTAAACCCACTTTGGTCATTTCTTTCATCTGACAAATCAAATGTAGAAATAATAACTTTTCAGAAAACGGAATTCCGATTAAAATATTATTAAAATCATCCTGTAGGAAACAAATTATTTTTCAGGACATGCGATCAGTGCCCTGCTGATTTTCCTTTTTTCTTTTGGTAGAAGTAATAGCCGGCACCGGCAATGAGGAACACCGGCCAAAGGGGAAGAAGAAAAAGAAAGACTGAGGTAATCACATTCCAGCCCGATGAAACTGCCGCCAGAGATTTTTCACCGAATGTTTCAGGTGCGCTGCCTGCCGGAGAACCACCTTCTTTCCCGTACAGGGTAACATCAATCTCGCACAGGCTGTTTTCCACGACCTGCTGTCCGGTAACATCAATGCTTTTGTTTTCAACATCCCCCAGATTATAGCTCAGGTCGTTCATCAGGTAGTCAAATTTCCGGAGCGGCACCTTTATTTTCAGATAAGCGGTTTTCCGGCCGTCATTGCCTGTGGAAATGTTTTCGCTTCTGATATGTCCGTCATATTTGGATACTTCATCTTTTACGGTCTCTTTCACCGTTTCGGCATCATTCACAGAAAGTTCCAGCGTACCGGTTTTTATCAGCTGGTTTTTAGGAGCCTTTGTCTCAAAATTTTCTTTCCCGGATTTTTCTTTGTACACTACTCTGGTTTCCCTGATCACTTTCGGAGCCGGAACATTAACCACAATTTTCCCATCTTTTTCAGCAGAATCCTTTTTGGCTGTTTTTGATTCGAGGCTCACATCCGAAATCTTATCGGATAGGGAATCAATGGTTTTGGCGGTGCTTTCCATCCGGTCTTTTACGTCATTCTTTGTATTTTCAAAATCTTTGATCCTGATACTGGCGGAATCCAGTGCTGCACCTGCCTGATCCTGTATTTCGCCTGTTTTGTCCGAAGCTGCCGAATAGAGGCTGTCTGCAGCGGCTCCCGCAGATGACACCGTTTCTCCTTTCTTACACATGATGCACGTAGCGGCTATGGCTACCATTAAAATGAATTTTTTCATACGATTATTTTTTTCGATGAAGTAAAATTAAGATCCTGGCGGCTGTAAAAATTGTAAATGGAATGTATGAGTACAGTAAAACAGGATTGAACTGTAAATGAGAAACGTAAAATCATTTTACAAAAAGTTTTACAAATTATTTTCAGGTAAAAAGGAAATTTGTCCGGAGCCGATGTACGTACATTTGTCTTTTGTAAAATGGTGCCTCACCGGAAATGCAACGTCACAAAATTTTATGAAGAAGGCTGTATTTAATGACATGAAGAATTTGCCGCTGTCAGATTGTATTCCGGTACTGCTGACCTGTGAAATTATTATTTTTCGGATTCAGCGGTTGTTATTTGTACCGAGACAGAATTCTTGCGGCTTTTGCTATGTACCCGGAAATAATTTTTGCGCTCTCGTATGTACAACAACAAAAATCCGCAGAAAAATTTCCGCGGATCATATGATGCTGTAAATTTTAATTAAGCATTTCTGAATTCACTGATAAAGTGCAGCTTTACATTCGGGAATTTTTCCTGCGTCATGTGAATCGTGAAGGAAGAATCGGCTAAGAAAACCAGCTGGTTGTATTTATCCCTAGCCAGGAATCTCTGCTTCAATCTCGCAAACTCCTTGAATTCTTCAGACTTTTCGTCTGCTTCCACCCAGCAGGCTTTGTGCATCGAAAGCGGTTCATAGGTGCATTTTGCCCCGTACTCATGCTCCAGACGGTATTGGATGACTTCATACTGAAGCGCCCCGACCGTTCCGATGATCTTCCGGCCGTTCATTTCCAGGGTAAACAGCTGGGCGACCCCTTCATCCATCAGCTGATCAATCCCTTTGGCCAATTGTTTGGCTTTAAGAGGATCATTATTATTGATATATCTGAAATGCTCAGGAGAGAAACTCGGAATTCCTTTGAAGCTCAGTTTTTCACCACCGGTCAGGGTATCACCGATCCTGAAGCTTCCGGTGTCGTGAAGGCCTACGATATCTCCCGGGAAACTTTCGTCCACCACCTCTTTTTTATCGGCGAAGAACGCATTCGGTGAAGAAAATTTCATCTTTTTGCCTTCTCTTACCAACAGGTAATTTTCATTTCTTTTAAACGTTCCGGAAACAATTTTTACGAAAGCCAGCCGGTCCCTGTGTTTCGGATCCATATTCGCGTGGATTTTGAATACGAACCCGGTAAATGTACTCTCCTCAGGCTTTACCACACGGGTATCCCCCTCTTTCGGCTGCGGCATCGGCGCAATATCAATGAAGGCATCCAGCAATTCGCGCACCCCGAAATTATTCAGGGCAGAACCGAAGAAAACAGGCTGCAGATCGCCTTTCATATAATCTTCACGGTTGAATTCCGGATAGACAGACTGTACCAGATCCAGTTCTTCCCTGAGCGTATCGGCCGCTTTTTCACCGATTACCTCATCAATGGAAGGATCATTGATATCATCAAACCTGATCGCTTCCCCGACCTTCTGCTTTTTCTCCTCCAGAAACAACTGGATGTTGTTTTCCCAGATGTTATAGATTCCCTGGAAGTCGCTCCCCATCCCGATCGGAAGCGAAAGCGGACAAACCGTTAATCCCAGTTTCTGTTCTACTTCATCCAAAAGATCGAATGCATCCTTACCTTCACGGTCCAGCTTATTGATGAAAACCAGCATCGGGATATTCCGCATCCGGCATACCTGAACCAGCTTTTCCGTCTGTTCCTCAACCCCTTTCGCCACGTCAATGACCACGATTACGGAATCAACGGCCGTTAACGTCCGGTAGGTATCTTCCGCGAAATCCTTGTGACCCGGTGTATCCAGGATATTGATTTTGTGGTCCCTGTACTCAAAAGCCAGTACGGAAGTCGCTACCGAGATCCCTCTCTGCCTTTCGATTTCCATAAAGTCGGAGGTGGCTCCTTTTTTTATTTTGTTGGATTTTACCGCACCCGCTTCCTGGATCGCGCCTCCGAAAAGCAGCAGCTTCTCGGTAAGGGTTGTTTTCCCGGCATCAGGGTGGGAGATAATCCCAAAGGTTTTTCTTTTCTCTATTTCTTTGATTAAGTCTGACATATCGTATTTTGAAGTTGCAAAAATCGTGAATTTTGTCGAATCCTGAAAATCGATTCCCAACTTTCGTTTTTTTATTAAACGCGGGCTTCACAAATGGTTTCTACCTTCAATATCAATAGAAATGCGTTTTAGCCCATTTACCATAGGTCGGATCACGTGTGGCGGATTTAGCCTAAATGTAGGGTAGGTTTCGGCTAACGCCAATTTGGAATTACAATTTTCATGTCGGGCTAAAGCCTGATACTATTGATAAGATATAACGCTTTGAATTTCAATTCACCCATTCCATTTTTACAGCCGGCTCCCGTTAATGTATGTTTCGGATGTGCAGGTCTGATCTTCTCTTCAGCAGATAGGCCAATCCCAATCCGATAAACACCATCCCGGCACTGAAGGGAAAAATATAAATCATCCCGTAGATATCCGCCACCCCGCCGATCAGAGGACCGGCAACACCAAGCGAAAGATCGATGAACAGCCCGTATCCCGCCAGTGCAGATCCCTGGTTAGAAGCAGGGACGCTGCTGATCGCCACCACCCCCAGAGCCGGAAAGATCAATGAGAATCCCAAGCCTGTGATGCCGGCCCCTGCAAGAGCGATATCCGGACCTGTTCCGAAAGCAATGATCAGCAGACCGACGGTTTCTACCAGAAGACAGGCAATCGCGACTTTGATTCCGCCATAATTTTTTATGACATTGCTGAATACCAATCTGCCAATTACGAACAGTCCGCCAAAGACACTCAGGCACAAGGCACCGTTGTTCCAATGGAAATAATTATAATACAGTGTGATGAAAGTCGATATGCTGGCAAAACCGAGGCCGCCCAAAGCCAGGGATACTCCAAAAGGAGCGACTTTTCTCAGCACCTTCCAGAAAGACTGGACTTCCCGGGTATGGAGATTCGTTTTGTTTGCTTTCGTCCGTGCATAAAAAAATCCGGCAAATCCCATAATGATGGAAAGTATACCAATCCCGTACAGGCTGTAATCATGTTCGATGATGATGCCCAGAGAAGCTCCTATGGCGAGAGCTCCGTAAGAAGCCACGCCGTTATAGGAAATAATTTTGGCCGTATGTTCCTCACCCACCGCCATGATGGCCCAGTTGATCGGGCTTGCCCCGACGAGTCCTTCCGCACAGCCGGTAAATAAACGGGTGATGATCAGGAATATCAGGCTGAGATAAGGCGAAAATCTTAAGTAATAAGCCGCGATCAGGAAAATCCCGGTCAGGGAAAAACCGAGCATGCTGTACAGGACGGCCGGCTTCGGACCTTTGCTGTCAATCATCTTCCCCGAATAAGCCCGCAGGAAAAAGGTGGAAACATACTGCAGGCTGATGACCAGGCCGGCAACGACCAGGCTGAAGCCCAGGCTTTTATTGATGAAAACCGGAAGGACGGACAGCGATAACCCTATGATAAAATACCCTATGAAGGTAAAACATACATACGAAATCAGGGATAAGTTCACATTTTCCGGCCGCTTTACTGCTTTATCCATGATGAAAGATTAAGGTGCAAAGTTAGTTCATAAAAATCAGTCCGGAGAAAAAGCATAGGGTAAAAAATTAAAGTTGACCCCGTTTTACAGGCAATTCCTTTGCCGGAATCCTCTTTTCCCATAATTTGATTTATCTTTGTTTAAAATTAAAAAACCTCTGATTGCACATGGAAGATAGCTATCCGAAATATACCTTTACCTGGCTGGGCGGCCTGGTGCTCTTTGCAGGATTGTTTGCAGGCACCATGGTTACCTCTGTTTTCAATGTCTTCTGGATGTTTGTCTTTAAGGAAAACCTGCAGTACCGGGACTGGTTCTTCATGCTTGCCAATGCTTCAGGGTTTCTTGCGGCCATTGCCTTTTTTGATTTCTTTATCGTGAGACGGACGACCGGCAGGAAGCTTAATTTTAATTTTTCCCTCACCGACGTCTCTACCTGGCTGCTGATTTTCCCTATGATGGCCGGAATGATGTTCATTGCAGAATTCATCACTTCTCAGATTCCAACCACAGGCCCCTTTTTTGGAAAATACTACGAGTTTTTCACCCGGCTGATGGAAAATCTGACTGATGATCCGGCAGTCATGGTCATCACCGCGGTGATCTGCGCTCCCATATTCGAAGAAATCATCTTCCGCGGCATTATCCAGAAAGGTATGATCAATGCCGGTGTCCGCCCGTGGAAATCCATTGCCATAGCTTCCGTTATCTTTGGCCTGGTGCATGGCAATCCGTGGCAGTTTGTAGGGGCAGTGCTGTTAGGTGCTGTATTGGGAACGGTATATTACAAGACAAAATCCCTGTTGTTGCCCATGCTGCTTCACGGATTTAATAATTTATGTTCTACGCTTCTGATGACCTATACTCAAAAGGAAAGCTTTGCAGTAGCGTTCCATATTCCGGACTGGGCGGTTCTGGCTGCCGGAATGGTACTCTTCTCCCTGTCTTATTACCTATTTACAAAGAAATACGAAGCTGCGTGTTGATGAGCATGACTCCGGAACAATACCCCGGAATACGGCTTGCCTGTACAAAAACCGAAACCGGTATGGATGATGGAGGGCTTTCCTGCAGACAATAAAATGAAATAAAATCAATTTAAAAAAAGAAAACGGATATGGAATTACTGGTAGCAACCCACAACATACATAAGAAAGAAGAGATACAGCAGATTCTGGGTGATGGATTTATCGTGAAGAGCCTGACGGATTACGGCATCCATGAGGAGATCATCGAGGACGGCGATTCCTTCAATGCCAATGCCCTGATCAAAGCAAAATATTGTTTTGAAAAAATAGGTATCCCAAGCCTGGGGGACGACAGCGGCCTTGTTGTAGAGTCGCTGGACGGAAGACCTGGGATTTTTTCTGCAAGATATGCCGGTGACCATGATTTCGCCAAGAATATCACAAAGGTGCTGAGTGAAATGGAAGGCATTGAAAACCGGAAAGCCTATTTTATTACCGTCCTGTGTTACTACGATGAAAACGGAGCCCGATATTTCGACGGCCGTGTCCATGGCAACCTGTTGAGCGAAAACAAAGGACATCAGGGATTCGGCTATGATCCGGTTTTCGTTCCGGAGGGCCACGAGATAACGTTTGCCGAAATGGATCCTCAGGATAAAAACAAAATCAGCCACCGTAAGCAGGCACTGGATCTGTTCCTGGATTTCCTGGAAGGGAAGAAATAATCTTTTCAGAGAATTTTTTATGATTTGATTTCCTTTTGTACATAACGATTACTTACTGGATATCTTATTAAAAACGGTTGGAAACCATAACTAATCTGCTATCCTTATTAAAAGTAAGGATAGTAGGATATGTTACTGAAACTCCCAGCTTAAAATCTTTTATAAAATCATTGTTTTTGTCATTCAGTAAGATGACTCTTTGATCTAACGGCAGTTTATGGAAAAAAGATCGAGATTCTTTTATGCTCTTTTCAGAAGTAATAATAATATACGTCTTATGATAATCAAAATTTTTACTGATGGATTGGACGGTGCTTTCGCAACTGCCGCATGCAGTAGAAACATAGTCAATGATCGTTTCTTTATTTTTAGGAATCTGATGGCTGGAAAAGGGAATATTGCTTTTTATTTCTGTGTAGGTAAAAACAGGGATTTTTTCAGTATATCTTAAAAATGCATTATAACAGATAAAGCTTAATAAAAAGAAAACTACTGTAATAATGAAGGTATTGATATATTTAATCATTATTTTTTATTCTTATTTTTGACACCACATTTCTTAATTTTTTACTGAATATAAGATCACCTTTTTTATTGTTTCTCTGAATTCTGTAATGATCCATTATAAGATCTGCGTGTATTTCAGCTATAGTGATTGCATTGTTTTCAATTTGATAGAGTATAGTAGCCTCGTCTTTGACAAGATCATACATGGTTTCTGAATCTGTATTTTTAATCATATTATCGTATGTCTGGCTTACATTATAAGTAGGGGCAATAGAATTTTTATAAACGGCTTTAGGCAAAAGTGTCTTTTTGTCTAAAATAATCACTGCTTTCAGATTTGTACTTTTAGAATAACAGGTAATCTGTAGTACATCATCTATTTCTCTCATCTTATATTTATAATTTTTAAAGTAATTTAAATAATCAAAATCAGGAAAATGACAGAGATGATAAAGTGTATAATCTGGAAGATCAGGATTAAATTCGAAAATTTTCACATCTTTATAAAATGATTGACGCGTATTTTTATGGTATTTCTTTTTCTTCAGATCTCCGAATGTAAAATGAGAAGAGGTAAGGTCGGATACGGTTTCGTGATCTGCTGTAAGAGACAGTTCTGCCGTATAAACCTCTGAATCGATAAAATATTTTTTATATTGTTTTTTCGATTCTTTTATTGTTTTAATAATTTTTTCATTGGAAAAAGATTTTACAAACACAGTATCGATAAGCAGTTCTTTATCTTGGGCAACCGCTTTTGAAAAAAAGATGGAAAAAATAATAAGTAAGATATTCTTTAACATTTTTCATTTATTTATATATAAATTCTCTGCCCGTAGAGGGCAGAGAAATAATCCTTAAGGAAACCAGGTCCAGCCGCTGCCCTGTGTTGCTTCTCCGTTTGATAAATCACCATCCCCACAAGCTGCATTACAATGCTCTACAATTCCCAAGAATTTCCAGCAATGGCATTGTTGAGCCCTTCTGTCTGTTTCTTCAGCTTTTAAAAATTGTACTGACAGTAACAACACTCCAAACGATAAAAGAAGCGTTGTCTTTTTTTCAAGAATTTTTTTCATTTTTTGTATTCTTTTAGTGATCCTACTTTCAGATTTTAATGTCGCTGTTTCGGTTTTCCGACTACTATTTCTTTATAGTGTAACAAAGTTATTTATGAATCTCTACATATTCAATACAAAAACGTCTCTTTTTTCTAACAATTATTTACCAATTGGATATTGACACTGAAATAAATGTTATTTTTGTTGTAAAACCAAATACGATGAATCTCGGAAATACACTAAGGAAATTAAGAATTGATTCAGGTACAACACAGCAGGAAATATCTGATTATTTGAATATCGATCGCCGTACCTATGCTAAATGGGAAGAAGGGATTACAGAAATAAAGGGTACATACATTCCTAAAATAGCTTCTTTTTTCAATATAAACATTTCAGATCTGTATAACGAAAATAAACCTTCGGAAATAAGGAATGTCAATAAAGCTATTATTATTGTAACAGATGAAGCAACTGTAGAGAAAATCATGCATTTTCTTGATCAGAGTAATCAGGTGATATCCGGATTGAAACCTTGATGATTAACAGAAAAAATAAAATAGCAGGCTACCTGTCTTTTAATTATCT
>NZ_CAJYMO010000286.1 GCF_913776365.1 uncultured Chryseobacterium sp.
CCAATGTTCCCGAAGCGATGAAACAATGCCTTGACAAAAGCGGGCATTCCATCCACGACCTGAATAAAATCATCATCCATCAGGCAAACGAGAAAATGGATGAAGCTATCGTCCAGAGATTTTACCAGTTATATGATCTCCCGATGCCGGAAGGCATCATGCCGATGGTGATCAGCAAACTGGGGAACAGCAGTGTGGCAACTATCCCTACCCTGCTGACCATGATCCTGAAAAACGAAGTCGATTCTCATGCCCTGCAGGAAAATGATGTCGTTCTTTTTGCCTCTGTGGGAGCCGGGATGAATGTGAATGCTTTTGTCTATCAATTCTGATAAAATTATGCGCCTTTACCTATAAAATATTTCCTTATCCCCTTGATTTATTGAAATATATTAAATAGCTTTTCCGTTAATTTATTCTTTTTAAGAATTAATCAGGTTCTGTTTTTCCAAGGAAAATATAATTATTTTTGTGTTAAGAAAAAGTAATATGCCTGTTAACGTCGCCCACAAGCTGATTCCGATGACGGATTTTGTCATTGAGTATTATTCCCACGAAGGTTATGCCGATCTTCAGACATTAAGACTGATGAATAACTATGCGACTTTTCTGAAAAAACCGTTAACACTGGGAATGTTTGTCCCGGTGGATGCCAGGGGCAATATCCTCAAGGAGCCGAAGAATTATACTTCATGGAAATCACTGGAACATAACAGAAAAAAGACAGCAGGTTCTGTAGACAGTTCCGCTTTTGAAGAATATAAAATTTACCAGAAAGCAGAGCGCAAATGCCTGTTTGAGGGATTTTCAATAGCGTATAACGGCTATTCCGTAGTACGGATCACCGCTTCGTATAACGATGCCATTGAGCTTTCTTTCAATAAAAATGAGAAGGCATTCCAGAAATTCACGGACGTGGAATCACTGACTCATTTCCAGGAAATCTATCTCAATGCAACGGCAATTAAAAAATTAGGCCTTACCAATAAGCTGTGATCTATAAACCTGGATTGTATTGCTTACCGGTAAAGCCTGTATGATAAGTGAGGATTTCAATGATTAATTTTTCACCGCTTTCCCATATACTTCCAATGCTCTTTTCCTTGCGGCCACATGCTCTACGATGGGTTCCGTTTTCCTGTCTTCCTCATCTAGCCATTCTTTAATGTAGTCCTGGTTCTTATCAAATTTCTTCATCTGTTCCTCCGGATTGAATACCCTGAAATAAGGCGACGCATCACATCCGCAGCCTGCTACCCATTGCCAGTTTCCGTTATTGGAAGATAATTCATAATCCAGGAGCTTTTCCGCAAAATAAGCTTCGCCCCAGCGCCAGTCGACCAGCAGGTGTTTTGTAAGGAAACTTGCCGTGATCATCCGTACCCGGTTGTGCATAAAACCGGTCTCGTTGAGCTGGCGCATTCCTGCATCCACGATAGGGTACCCTGTTTTGCCTTCGCACCAGCGCTTAAATTCCTTTTCATTGTTCCTCCATTTGATATTTTCGTATTTTTCTTTGAACGGATGATTGACGACTTTCGGGAAATGATAGAGGATCTGCATGAAAAATTCTCTCCAGATCAGTTCGTTTAGCCATACTTCATTATGCTTTTGGGCAAACTGTACGCATGTACGGACGGAAATGGTTCCGAAACGAAGGGCTACACCCATCCGGGTAGTATGGTCCATACCGGGAAAATTCCGGTATTTATCGTAATCATCGATGATTGATTTATCTAAGGACGGCGGGTCGAAAGTAAGATCTGTTTTTTTAAAGCCCAAATCTTTGAGTGAAGGGAATTTCGAAGCTTTGTATTGCATGAACTTTCCAAAATCCGTCTTGAAATTTTTAATGGCCCCTTTTGATTTCAGTACTTCTTTCCATTTTTTCGAATAGGGCGTGTATACGGTATAAGGCTTACCGTCTTTCTTTACCACTTCATCTTTCTCAAAAATCAGCTGGTCTTTGCAGCATGTAAGTCTTGAATTGTTTTTCTGAAGCAATGCATCCACTTCCTTATCGCGTTTTATGGCGTCAGGCTCATAATCGGTGTTGGCGAAGACCGTGTCAATTGTATATTTTTTACTGAGTTCTTTAAAGATGTCCAGGGGCTTTCCATGAAAAATGCTCAGTCCGCTTTTATGCTTCTTCAGCTCGTCATGCATTCCGCTCAGGACCTGATGAAAATAATCGACTCTTTTGTCTGATTTGTCTTCGAGTCTGTCCAGGATTTCTTTGTCAAAAATAAAAACCGGAAGCACGTCTTTTCCGGATTTCAGGGCCTCTGATAGCCCGGCATTGTCTTCAAGCCTGAGATCCCTCCGGAACCAGAAGATGTTGATGGATTGTTGATTTGCAGCCATATGAAATTATTTATTGAAACGTTCCTCCAGTACTTTATAACGGTAGTCAAAAATGTCCTGCACTTTCTTCTTCACCATCAGGCTGTGCACGATTTCCCCCAGGAATCCCAGAGGCAGCTCATAATCTACCGTGTCCTTCATCAGGATCCCGTTTTCATTCTGTATGAATTCGTGATGGTGGTGCCATAATTTGTAAGGCCCCTTTTTCTGGAAATCGGTAAAGCTTTTGTGAAAATCCACCTGGATGATTTCAGTTTGCCATTTCATCTTAATCCCGAATAAAGGAGAAACGAAGTAGTCGATAAGCATTCCTTCATAAATTTCATCGTCTTCAAACTGGGTAAGTACGATAAAATTCATTTCTTTCGGGGTAATCTTTGAAAGATTATTGGCGGCTGAGAAAAATATCCAGGCCGTTTCTATGTCACAGTTCAGCTGTTGTTCGCGGTAAAGCCGGTGTTTCATTATTTTTTATGACTTTAAATACAATTAAAGTACCACACCTGAGGCCGCATTACCGGAAAGAACGGGAAATTTCAGATGATCAGGAAAAAAAACAGTTTTTACGCATGCCAGGAAACCGCTGAAACAGCAGCAGGCAAGAAACAGAATCAATCTGTAAGTTTTGCAGACCGAATGACAACACTCAAGATTTCAGCAGCAAAAGAAATGTACCTCGCACAGGATAAACACCGCCCTACGTGACCTTCATCGCCGCATCAGTGAATCATTGTATTATCCCATTATCAAATTGCTACATTATCAAATTGCTACATTGCTACATCGCTACATTGTTACATTGCTATATTGCTACATTAAAATACACACCTACCGGTAATGCCGGAAAATCCCGAAATCAGTGGGTGTCCAGAGGGCGGCTTTCTGTCCGGCGGCTTTCAGGGCGTTATTCGTCCAGGTGTTGCAGGTATCCAGAAAACTGTATGTGCCTTTGGCATCATAGAAAGCATCGGTATTTCCGTATACGGCATTGGTGGGAATAAGAATGAAATTGCCGTTCGAATCTTTATCGAACTTCTCTTCCACAAATTTTACAATCTTTTTGTACTGCTCACTGCTGATCATGATTTTTTTACAGTCGTTGCCTTCTTCCATGGTTTTATAATAAGTGCAGTGCATTGCTGATTCGCTGAGCCAGAATGCGGCTTTAAAGGCGGTGGAAAATTTCAGGTCGGCCCACGTGGGTGTATCCAGATAAAACCCTTTGTCGCCCCACCCGACTCCGACGAAACGGTAATCCGCCTTTCCGGATTTTGTATGGGTAACCGGAATTTTGGCGCTCCAGTCCATGATTTCATTGGTTACCGGCATTACGATATCCGTATGCACGCCGTTGGTATAAATATAAACGGGAATTTCCTTTTTCAGGCCGTCGTCCTTTGCAGGCACTTCAATAAAGGGAATGAAATAGCCAAGGGCTATGTAGACTATAACAATTCCCAGGATTATTCCAATGGTTTTCAGGAGAAGAAAAAACATTTTTTTCACTGTCTTATTTTTTTGATAGGGATGAATAAGATTTAACTAAATTTTCATAAAAGTATTTGTTTCCGGCGAACTTTTTGCTAAATTTAAGTACAAATCCTTTACAAATATGCAGAAAAACACCAAAACCGGCAAAAGATTCAAGATCAGAGTAAAAATTGCTCCCAAAAGAATACAGAAAAAACGTTGATTTTCGGCAGGTCATCCTCCGGAAGTCATTTTTTTTTCTCTTTTGATCTTTCATGTTCTCATCAATCCGATGATGAGAGATAATTGATTACCGCTTCACTCCGGAACTGCAAGATGTTCCGGATACAGCTTTGTCAGTTTAAGAATCATTCCGGATTTTGATCTGATGATGATTTTGTGATGAATTCAATATTGCGTTTCAGGCCGGCAAATTTGGTACGTTTCACCGGGGACTTCCTGAAAATCTCAGAAAAGAGTTCCTGTGTAAGCTCTTTCCACTCTCCTTTTTTGAAGTTTTTAAGCTGTTCGTTCGGGCGGAATTTTTCCTGCAGGTTGGGAGCAGAAAACCGGTTCCATGGGCAGACATCCTGGCAGACGTCACAGCCGAACATCCAGTCGTCCATTTTCCCTTTGAAGTAATCGGGAATCTCATTTTTCAGCTCAATCGTTGCATAGGAAATACATTTGCTTCCATCGATCAGCTTTTCAGAAACGATGGCATCGGTAGGGCATGCATCAATGCATTTCCTGCAGGTCCCGCAATGATCGGTAGCCGGATGATCAGTTGCCAGTTCCAGGTCACAGATGATTTCGGCCAGAAAATAAAAAGATCCGCTCTGGCGGGTGATCAGATTGGCATTTTTCCCTACCCATCCGATTCCTGACTTCCTTGCCCAGCTCCTTTCCAGTACCGGCGCAGAATCCACAAATACCCGGAACCCGAAACTGCCGATTTCCTCCTGCAATTCTGCCACCATGTCCCGCAGGATCTCCTTGATCACCTCATGGTAATCTTCGGCGTAGGCATATTTTGAAATCTTGAAATTTTCCAGCGCAGAAATCTTTTCTTCCGGGAAATAATTATAAGAAAGGGAAATCACCGACTTTGAGCCTTCTACCAGTAATCTAGGGTCCAGTCTTTTATCGAAATGGTTTTCCATATACTTCATTTCTCCATGAAAGTTATTCTTCAGCCAGTTCTCCAACGGCCGGGCATCTTCCTCAAGGAAATCCGCTTTCGAAATTCCACAACTCAGAAACCCGAAGCTTTTGGCTTTGGACTTGATGAGCAGGGCATATTTTTCAGCGTTTACATTCATAATTTCACCTTGCAAAATTAAGATTATTTTATAAATTTGCCGTTGTTTAAGAGCTGGCACTTTCGCCGGCTTCTGAATTTTAAAAAAAACAGCCATGAAAAAAATAATTGTAACGGCAGTCCTTCTTTTCGCTGCCACCGTGAATGCCCAGATCAGATTTGAAAAAGGATATTTCATCGATAATTCCGGTAAAAGAAATGAAGTTCTGATCAGGAATACCGACTGGAAAAACAATCCTACCGAATTTGAATACAGGACCGGAAGTTCCGCGGATACGGAAAAGCAAAATATCCGCAACGTCAGGGAGTTCGGTATCGAGGGACAATCGAGATACATCCGTGAAACCGTCCTGATCGACCAGTCGCCGGAACAGATGAGTACGATGTCGCATGAAAGAGTCCCCGACTTTACCGAAGAAACAGTCTTCTTAAAATACCTGGTGGATGGGAAAGCCGACCTTCTGTATTATGAAAACAAGGACATCAGGCGATTTCTCTTCAGAATTGACGATAACGAAATCAGGCAGCTGGTGTATAAGCCTTATTACTTAACAGAAATGCAGATCACCTATAACGAAGACTACAAAAAACAGCTTGCCGAAAACCTGAAATGTGATACTTCCCTGCCGGATTTTAATAAAGTGAAATACGATACGAAAGATCTGATGCGTACTTTTACAGCATATAACGGATGTTCAGGTGACGCCGTACCGGCAACCTATGAAGCAAGTGAAAAACGTGATCTTTTTAACCTCAATATCCGTCCGGGAGTTCATTTTGCCACTTTTGAAACGGAAAATTTCTATTATAACAGCAAAAATACGACGCAGTTTGACAGGAAACCTTCCTTCAGAATTGGGGTGGAAGCAGAATTTATCCTTCCTTTCAATAAAAACAAATGGGCCCTTTTTGCCGAGCCTACCTACCAGTCCTATAAAGCGGAAACGGAATCTGTTGTTTATCCGGGACAGTATTTTGAGTCAACCTCCAAAAGGAGCATTGATTATAAATCCATAGAACTTCCTTTCGGGATCAGGCATTATTTTTTCCTGAGCAGCCGGTCAAAACTATTCGTCAATGCAGCCTATGTATTTGATTTTGAAATGAATTCCAGCATCCGTTATGATTACCGGGAGTTTAAAATCTTTTCCGGGAACAACCTGGCTTTCGGGGCCGGCTTTAAGTACAACGACCGGTTCCTGATTGAATTCCGGGCTTCCACAGCCAGGAACCTGATGCTGAACTATGCGAACTGGACCTCCAAATACCAGACCTATTCTCTGTTGTTGGGCTATACGGTATTCTAAACAAAATAAGAAAGCATATATGGATTATGATTAAAATTTTCCGTATTTTCGTTAGGTATTTTAATAAAAGCAAAATTTATGTCTTTATCAGAAATCTTAACATCAGGAAATTATCAGTTAATCGACGTCCGTGAGCCAATGGAGCTTGAAATGGACGGCCATATAGAAGGTGCCAAAAATATTCCGCTGGGTGAAGTGGAAGACCGCAAGGATGAAATTTTATCCATTGACCAACCGGTAGTCCTGTTCTGCAGAAGCGGGAACAGAAGCGGGAAAGCACTGGAATACCTCAACACCCAGGGCCTGAAAGAAGGCTATAACGGCGGAGGCTGGGCTGAACTGAAACAGGCAATTGATGCAAATAAAGGAACTTTTTAAGGTTCCTTTTTTTATATACTGGTAGTATGGATTTACAACTGAGGTTTATGGAAAACTGTCGCCGTTTTACAGATAAGGCAGCCCTTATTGACAGTCTGTGGTCTGAAATTGAGGCCAAATATTCGGAAAAAGGAAGGCATTACCACAACCTGCATCACCTTGAACATCTTTTTACTGAACTGGATTCCGTAAAAGAGAAAATCAGGGACTTTACAGCGGTTTCGCTCTCCGTTTTTTACCATGATGTGATTTACGATCCCACTTCAACATCCAATGAGGAGAAAAGTGCAGCATTTGCCGTATCGCGGCTTGGAAAACTCTGTGCTGATGCGGATATCATCCGGAAAGTCTCAGAGCAGATCCTGGCCACCAAGTCACATCATCCGGCCGGAGATACGGATACCGGTTACCTTCTGGATGCCGACCTTTCCGTTCTTGGGAAGAATACGCAAACCTATACGGAATATACTCAACAGATACGTAAAGAATATGCCGTCTATCCGGATTTCCTCTACAGACCCGGCAGAAAAAAGGTATTGCAGCATTTCTTAGCTTCTGAATACATTTTTAAAACAGAAGAATTCAGGCAGAGATACGAGGTGCAGGCGAGGGAAAACCTTGTGGCTGAATCTGAATGGCTTTAGACAAAACTATAGTTCGTAAACAGGCTCCGTGTCTATAATTTACCTATAAACCTGTAGGATTTTTCCAGTATGAGTTCCGGGATTTCTTTATGGGGCGTGTGTCCCACCCCGGGAATAACCAGTTTCTCTGACGTCCCGCTGACCCGGGAAACGGTTTTTTCCAGCTGATCCAAAGTTCCGTATTCATCTTTTTCACCCTGGATGAATAACAGCGGTGCTACAATCTCTGACAGCTGGTCCTCAATATTCCAGCTCCGGAACCGGTTGCTGAGCCAGATTTCCGTCCAGGCTTTAACCATCATTTCCACTTTGTCTCCATGGTACTTTTTCAGCCTTTCAGCAAGATCGGTAGTGCGGTACGCATGTAAAGCTTCCGAAACGCCTTTCACCGTAATCTCCTCGACAAAAATATGGCCGGCTTCACAAATGACCGCTTTTACTTTTTCAGGATATTTTGCAGCCATAATAAGGGCAATGGTTCCCCCGTCACTGTGTCCAAAGAGAATGGCATCCTGTATGGAAAGGGCTTCCAGCAGTTCATTCAGCAGGTCGGCTTCTTTTTCCATATAATCCGGATTTCTTACAGAAGAATCCATCGGAAAAGATCGGCCATATCCCAGCCGGTCATACAGCAGTACGTTGCACCGGGCAGCAGCAGAAAGCTTTTCCGGAAAATCCCTCCAGAGTTGCGTACAGCCCAATGAATCGTGCAGGAATACGAGCGTAGGCCTGTTATCGAATGGATTTCTACCGGCGGTATACAGCTTTTTCCCTGTGATCTCAATTATTCTTTCGGTCATCCGGGATCCATTTCAGAAAGAAGGCATTTTCGCCTCTTCAAATTCTTTCAGCAATTGACGGAAAACGGTTTCCACGGGAAGCACTTCATCAATCAGTGCCGATACCTGACCGATTTCCAGTTCCCCTTCCTCCATGTCGCCTTCAAACATCCCGCGTTTTGCCCTTGCCCGTCCCAATGAGGCGATCAGGGATTCCTTGTTTCTTCCGGTACTGTAGATTTCTTCAAGTTCGCTGAAGAATTTATTTTTCACCATCCTCACAGGTGCCAGTTCTTTCAGGGTAAGATGGGTATCACCTTCCTGAAGCTGTGTAATCTTCTGCTTCCAGGTATCGTGGGCACTGGCTTCGGTAGTGGCGGCAAACCGGGAGCCTATCTGTACTCCGTCGGCCCCGAGGATCATGGCAGCCTTCATCTGGGAGCCCAGGGCAATTCCGCCGGCAGCGATCAGCGGTCTGGAAGTATGCTTACGTACGTTGGGGATCAGGCAGAAAGTAGTAGTCTCATCCCTTCCGTTATGTCCTCCGGCCTCAAAGCCTTCCGCAACAATAGCATCCACTCCGGCTTCTTCACATTTGACGGCGAATTTGGTCGATGACACCACGTGAGCCACTTTCAGTCCCTCTTTCTGCAGGGTTTCGGTATAGGTTTTCGGATTCCCGGCGGATGTAAAAACAATTTTTACGCCTTCCTCAAGAATAATCCCGATGACTTCATCAAGGTTAGGGTACAGCATAGGGACATTAACGCCGAAAGGCTTATCCGTAGCCTGCCTGCATTTACGGATGTTTTCCCTCAGTACGTCAGGGTACATGCTTCCCGCCCCGATCAGCCCTAATCCGCCGCAGTTAGAAACGGCAGATGCCAGCTTCCATCCGGAATGCCAGATCATCCCCGCTTGGATAACAGGATACCGGATCTGAAACAGTTCATTGATGCGGTTCTGACTTTGCTGCATGCCGTGAAGTTTCCTTGCCGAATTGAAATCTATAAAATTACTCATCCCGTAAAAATAATAAAAAACAGGGAAGTGAAGGAATACGGATAAAAAAAACCTTCAGAAAATCTGAAGGTTGTTATTGCTCTATTTTTTCAATGAATCTTTCTTCCAGCTTCCTTTGAAGGCACAGGCATCATAGCGGCCGTCAATGGAAATAAAAGTGGTCGGCAATTTTGAATTTACATATTTCTCAACCATTTCATTCTTTGTTTTATTCAGTGCCATCTGCTTTATCCGGTCATAATCCGTTTCCAGGGTGATCTGGTGGGCAGGGATCACATCTTCCATCTTGATGATCTTCACTACTTTTCTGTCTCTTTCATCCTTGTCTTCGAAAGCGGCAGTAATATCTCCTTTGTTGAGGCCGGCCAGCTCATAGCTGATGGTTCCGGGAACACTTTCGCGCTCAATCTTATTGGAACCGTCCGCTCCCGGGATAATCCCTGCATTGAACTTGGTTCTTTTATCATCGGAGAATCTGAATGATGCATCTTTGAAGGTCATTTTTCCACTCTGGATGAGTCCCCTGATGCTGTCAAGCTTGGCTTTTGCCGTTTTAACTTCATCATCGGTAGGGGTTGCCATCAGCAGGATGTGCCTGGCTTCATACATTTTCCCGGATTTCTTTACCAGCTGTATGAGATGATAACCGAACTCGGATTCTACAGGTTCAGATATTTCCCCTTCCTGAAGATTAAGGGCTGCCGCCTCAAAGGGTTTTACCATCTGGCCTTTGGAGATGTTTTTCATCAGTCCTCCGGTAGCAGCGGATCCTTTGTCTTCCGAATAGATCCTGGCCTGGCTCTCGAATGTTTCGCCGCCTTCGATATCTTTTTTGATTTTATTCAGACGGTTGATCAGGTCTTGCTTATGGGCTTCCGTAAGTTTTGGAAACATCATGATCTGGGAAAGTGACACTTCATCCTTGATTTCCGGCAGCTGTGATTTGTAAAGGTTGTAAAAATCGGTTACCTCGTTCGGGGTAACGTCTGCTTTTTCTGTGATTCTCTGATATTTTGCCTGCCCGTAATATTGGTCGGTATCGATTTTTTCGATGGCGTTTTTCATTTCATAGCCATTCCTGAATTTATAGGCTGCCAGCATGGTCTTTTCATCCGGAAACTGGGAAAGCATCTGCTGGTATTTGGAATTGGCCTGCTCTTTAATGGCTGCAGAACGGTTTTCGATCAGCGTATCTTTTCTGGCTTCATAGACCAGGAGTTTATTATTGAGAAGGTTTTCCAGAAACTCACACTTATCAATATTGGTAGCCCCCTGCTGCTTGGCATAGTTCAGCTGCTCGTTTACATCAGACTCCAGCACAATTTCATCACCGATTACCGCAGCAATACCATCCACCAGTTCTCCCTGTTTCAGCTGTGCATTCAGGGTATTGAAACCCGTCAGCATCATGAAAAATGCAAAAAGAAAAGTGATCTTACGTTTATTTATCATTTTAGTATTTTAAACAAGTTGCAAATTTAGAATTCTTAATGAATTACACTAAATTTTTTATTATAAATATTTCTTAAAAGAAAATACCTACTGAAGCTCCACATCGAAGGTTGTAAGTTCCTTGAACTGTCTGAGCCTTTCATACATATCGGCTTCACTGACTTCCTGGATTCTTTCGGTTCCGAACTTTTCAACGGTAAAGGAGGCCATTGCCGAACCTACGATCAGGGCGGATTTCATGGTTTCGAAATCGGTTTTCCCTTTTTTGGCCAGGTAGGCTGCAAAACCTCCGGCAAAAGTATCCCCGGCTCCGGTAGGATCAAATACTTCTTCCAGCGGAAGTGCCGGAATAGCGAACACCTTTGCATCGTGGAAAAGCAGCGCACCGTGCTCGCCTTTCTTGATAATTACGTATTCAGGTCCCATGGCATGGATTTTCTTAGCTGCTTTTACCAGTGAATACTCACCGGAAAGCTGTCTGGCTTCCTCATCATTGATGGTAATGACATCTGTTTTGGCAATCATCTCCATCAGGATGTCCCAGGCACTGTCCATCCAGAAGTTCATGGTATCCAGGATGACCAGCTTCGGGCGGTTGTGCATCTTTTCAAGTACCGAAAGCTGTACGCCCGGATGCAGGTTCCCCAACAGGAGGATTTCTGCATCCTGCATGGATTCGGGAATTTTAGGATCAAAGTTCTCCAGTACGTTAACCTCAGTGGCCAGGGTGTCTCTTGTATTTAAATCGTTGTGGTACTTTCCGGACCAGAAGAAGGTTTTTCCGTCTTTTACAATTTCGATTCCTTCAATATTTACGTTTCTGTCCGTAAACATATCCAGGTGCTCCTGCGGGAAATCCCCTCCCACTACGGAAACGATTCCGGATTTTACGGCTAAGACGGAAGAAGTAATCCCGATATAGGTGGCTGCACCTCCCAAAATCTTATCTGTTTTACCAAACGGCGTCTCGATTGCATCGAATGCAACACTTCCTACAACTAAAAGTTTCATATTTTTTTCAAAGTATATTAAAGTCGGTTAATTTTTCCATTCAAACGTATCCAGCAGATGCTTCATGTCTTTTTTGATGTAATCCACTGCGGGGGCCAGGGAGTCCGGCTTTGGCCTGGTATTGAAATACAGATAGGCGGTTACGAAATGCCTTGTGCTGTCCGTCATATAAAACTGGAGGTTGGAGGCACTCTGCCCTTTCAGCTCATAAAAGTTTCCGTACACTTTTTTCTCCGGGTACTCAAAGGATTTGGTATCGATGGCGCTTGCCTTGATGGTATGCTCATAGACCATTTTTTCAGCTTCTTTGATATGGTCTGAAAAGTCGTTCTGTATCGGGTAATAGGTTATAAAAACCTTGGCTTTCATTTTTGGATAGTTCAGATAATACCAGCACGGCCTTTTGGCATCCGTAATTTTTGCAAAATCAGAATATTCAAAAGTATAGGCACAGTTGTTTTCAAACTTCTGGTATCGGGGTGCCGGATATTCCAGGCGGAGTTCTCCGTAAGGCTTCGGAACAGGGTCTTTGCCGCAGGATACCATAAGCAGGGCTGCAAAAATAAAAAGGGCATTTTTAAACATTTTGCAAAAGTACAAATTAGATTTCAGATTCGGGAGGACAAATTTCAGGATTTCAGCAGGTTTGAACCGGGAACCTTTGCCGGAACCGAATTAAAGATGATGCTGCATGAATCATCACCATATTCCGTTGGCGGGGCCTTTGCGGTTGAAATCCTGAAGGGATGTCTCAGTTCTTTTGTCTGACACCTTTTTCCCGGTCAATAAAACAACTGCTCATGTTTATTGCGGATATAGTTTTCCAATGGTTTCGGAAAAGACCGGGTATGGGAATCCCGGAAATCAGTAATAAGAAAAGAATGATCAGCAATGAATTTTTCCCATGCTTCTTCAGCATCTACCTCTACATTAAAGACCTCAATCGTCAGGTTCTTATGGGTAAGCTTATGCTGCAGCGTCCGTACGCTCCGGATACAGGAAGTCAGCTCCCCGGGGATTTCCGTGGGAAACTCATACAGTTTCTTCCAGATAAAGTCGTCTTTCCGCTGCCGGATCAGGAACTGTCCGTTCCGGTGGACAAAGTAGTAGGTGAGATGAAGATCGGTGGTTTTTGCCTTTTTCAGTTTCACCGGAAATTCGGAAACCCTGTTCAGAGAGAAGGCCAGGCAGTCTTCATGAACCGGGCACTGCGGGCACAAAGGATTTTTCGGTTTACAGATTTCGGAGCCCAGATCCATCATGGCCTGATTGAAATCCCCTACATTGTCAGGAAGGATCAGATGCGCCAGTTCTGAAAAATAGCTGAATGCCTTTGCGCCGGAGATATCGAAATCATCTGCAAAGATGCGGCTCAGGACACGGTAAAAATTACCGTCCACCGCCGGCATTTTTCCGTTGAAACAGATGCTTGAAACTGCTGCAGCGGTATACTTCCCCACTCCTTTCAGCTTCAGGATCTCTTCGTACACCTCCGGAAAGGTGCCGCCGTAATCATCCATGATCTGTTTTGCCGCTTTGTGAATATTGATAGCTCTGGAATAGTAGCCCAGCCCTTTCCAGTGCAGCAATACCTCATCTTCATCCGCTTCTGCCAGTGTCTTTACGTCCGGGAACCTTCTGATGAAATTATTGTAATGATTCAGCCCCTGGCTGATCCTTGTCTGCTGAAAGACGATCTCACAGATCCATATTTTATACGGATCCCTGGTCTGTCTGAAAGGGAGGTCCCTGGCATTATCTTTATACCAGGTCAGGAGTTTATTGCCGATGTGCCTGAAATCAGGCGTTTCTGTTTTTTCCAATCGATTCTTCTTTTTCAGGGCGGATATCCGGGTGATGCTTGTACCGTACTGCCAATCCAGTCTTCTGCAAAACAGCGGCCAGGAAAGGCAGGATTACCAAAGGAATCATGCCGGATTTCGGATCCCTGCAAAGATAATTTATTTTTCAGTTTTTACGGAATAGACCGGTGCCCCTTTCAGCCACTGGTATTTCAGGTTTTTTTCTTTGGCGATAAACCGGTACCCTTCCAATTTTTTAAGATAGACATACATCGGTGACTTGAGTTTCAGTCTCTGACCGGAGATGATCTGAAGCGGAAAGACAACGATGGAGTCTCTTGTTGTTTTCAGCACTTCCCCGGAAGAGATCCTGTAGATGAATACGGATTTCCCGCGGCCGGAGGAACTGTCCACCGGTTTGATCTGATCTGTGGAGAGCACCAGGTCACTGGCATCGAAACATTCTTTTTCATTCATTACATACGCTTTCCCTTCCTGTCTTTCATCAGCAAAAAGGTCGATCTTGTAATTCTGCTGCATTCTTTTATCTTCACAATTCAGCAGCAGGAAAAGTACCGGTACCAGATACAGCAGTTGTGTTTTCATAGATAATGCTTTATAGATCTGAAAAATACAGAACCGATGGAAAAGCATCGGTTCTGTAGGTATCATTTTTAGTTAACTTAATCCTGGGTGTATTCTGCATCCCACTCATTTCCGTCGTCCCCTTTGTGGCCGTCCAGCTTGATGACAAAACTTTTCGTAGGGAAATAAGGCGTCAGGCGGATATCCAGCCAGACACGGTCTTTGTTTACCCTGTCCTGTTCGAAACGTACGATCTTGAATTTTTCGATCAGCTTGTCCGGCCCTTTGATGTTATCCAGGAACTGGACGATTTGTCTCCTCAGGTCATCTTCATTTTTGGCATTCCAGTTTTCGAAAGCCCTTCTGTTGAGGAAATCGAGCAGTACTTTGGTAACATAATCGAACACGCGGACTACCGAATAGGTCTGAAGGCCGATATTGTCGCCGGTAAATAATGTTTTTGCAGAGAAAGCCATGATTTTCCCGTATTCATTCACCATAGGAACCAATCCCATTTTTTCCATCTGGGAAATCTCGCTTTTCTTCAGTTCGAATTTCACAGCATCCACTTCATTGATGTTTCCGTGTTTTTTACCGGCTGCCACCTGGGACATAAGGGTTTTATGGATCTTCCCGGCCAGTGAAGTGGAAGGCGGAAGCTCTACGTTTTCCTCTTCCCCGATTTCTTCAGCCCTGCCTCTTCCTACCAGCCAGTTGCAGGTCATGATCACGTTACTTCTGTGAAGCTCGCCTCCGGTAAGGTTGGCGGAATGAAACAGATCCACCACGTCATCCGGCTTATCCAGATTGGCAAAATCGGTTACCATCATTACCTTGTTTTCATTACAGATCTTGGCCCATTTTTCAATCACCTTATTGGAGCCCAGGTATCCGGGAATAGCCAGGATGGAATAATTGTCCCTGAGATCAAGACGGTCATAATAATTTTTGAATTCTTCAGAGATGGCATCGATAAATACGGGATTATCCAGATCGGACACCTGATCGAGACTGGCGTTGACGATGCTCACATTATCTACCTTATCCAGCTCGGTATTTTTGTAAAACTGGGCTACCGTCCTGTAATTGGTTTCCAGCATGCGCACGGCATCGAGTGTATTCTTAAGGTTCTGCTTAAGGCTTTCTTCTGCTGCCTGTGCCTTGGATTTGCAGGTATCGGCCATCTGATCTGCAGATTCACTGCCTTCCAGCAGGTTTACCCACAGGTTGATTTTCTGCAGAAGCTCTTTGCGTTCTTCTTCTTTATTGCTGTCATTCAGGAAAATTTCCTTTCTTGCTTTCCGGGTAGGGTTCATATTGGCAATACCGTCCACTACGGATTCCACGAAGCCGAAACCTCCTATTTTATTGAGTTCGGCAAGCGGGTTTCCTTTCGGCTGGCCTGCATGCTGCTGTCCGTGCTGCTGCTGATTCTCAGCTGCCTGTAATTTGCTGTCCATGATTGATGTAACTACTTTAATTATTTTTCAAGTTCTTGTGCCACGTTTTTCAGTACTTCAACAAATGCTGCGCGGGACTGCTCGTTTTCAAGCATATTGCGCAGGATTTTATTTGTTTTCAGCTGGCGTACGATTTTATTGTACTGTTCCTGCTCCATGCTGAGCTGCTGCAGGTATGCTGATTTCTGGGTAAGACTTTTAGGGGTAAAATCTGAAAGGGTCTGAAAACGGAATTCCTCTTCCACCACATTACCGTCTTCCGCTTCGTGCTGTACGTTTACGGAAGGCTGGAAATGCCTGAAGACGTCTTCCATGGTTTTCAATCCTGTTACAACTTCAGGAACGTAAGACTCATCGGTAGTAAGCTGGCTTACAATCATCGATTTGTTTTCCTGTATGTTCTGAATAGCTTCATTGGCATCCACTTTTATTTCGTTTCCGCCGACGCCGTAATTAAACATTGCCATATTATTGTTATTTTGAGATGTTTTATTCTGGTGTGAATTGTCCTTGTCAGCAACAAACAGCTGACCAATCCAATGTTTAAATTTAAAAAAAAACTGTAACATACAAAATTTTGCGATGGTTTTTATTCAAATATTTATGATCATGACAATAAAATATCTACCTGATCAATATTTATTCATTACTAAGCTAGGAAAAATAAATAAAAAACGCACCGTTTCCGATGCGTTTTTATGTTCTTGCGTTTTCAGACTCCGCTTACCAGATCCTGATCCTGTCCTGAGGAGCTTTATACATTTTATCCCCCGGCTTGATATCAAATGCTTTAATAAAAGCATCCTGATTCACCAACGGACCGTAAGCCCTGAATATTCCCGGCGAATGCGGATCCGTTTTCACCTGGTTGGTCATGTACTGGTCGGTGGACTTGGTTCTCCATACGGTAGCCCAGCTCATGAAGAATCGCTGGTCCTGGGTAAACCCGCTGATGGTTCCCGGGTTGCCGTGGTCTTTCAGATACATCTGGAGGGCGTCGTAAGCCACGGCCACACCACCAAGGTCACCGATGTTTTCACCACTGGTGAATTTCCCGTTTACGAAACTTCCTTTTACCGGTTCATAGGCGCTGTACTGGGCAGCCAGCTGGCCTACTTTGGCATCAAAATTCTTACGGTCTTCATCGGTCCACCAGTTGTTCAGGTTACCATCGCCGTCGAATCTTGATCCGCTGTCATCAAACCCGTGGGAAATCTCGTGGCCGATAACAGCCCCTATTCCTCCGAAGTTCACTGCAGCATCCGCTTTAGGGTTGTAAAAAGGAGGCTGCAGGATTGCTGCAGGGAATACGATTTCATTGTTTGATCCGCTGTAATAGGCATTGACGGTCTGCGGCGTCATTCCCCATTCGGTCCGGTCTACCGGCTTTCCTATTTTGTCCAGGTTTCTCTGGTACTGCCAGGCGGAAACATTCTGCAGGTTGGAATATAAAGTAGCGCCCTGCTTGGGAGATTCCACTTTCAGCCGGGTGTAGTCTTTCCATTTATCCGGATAGGCTATTTTCACGGTAAATTTCGATAATTTTTCCTGGGCCTTTACTTTGGTAGCAGGAGACATCCAGTCCATGTCGGCGATATGCTGCCTGAATGATTTCAGGATATAATCGATATAGGTTTCCATCTGGGCTTTCGCTTCAGGCGTAAAATATTCTTCCACATACAGCTTCCCGAACGCTTCTCCCAGTACACCGTTTACCATGGAGAGCCCTCTTTTATTCATCGGGCGCTGTTCTTTCTGTCCCTGAAGGTAACGGGAATAGAAGTCGAACCTGATCTGCTCCAGGCTGTCATCCAGATTGCTGGCATTGCCGTTGATCAGATGGTATTTCAGGTAATCTTTCAACAGCGGCAGGTTTTTCTGCGTCAGGAAAGAATCCATATTCTGATAGTATTTCAGTTCGCCTACGATGACCTTATCGGTGTTTACGCCGGCCTCTTTCAGGTATTTCGGGAGGTTGATATTTTTCACCAGTGCCGGAAGCTCGGATACGTTCTTCGGGTTGTACCGCAGATTGGCATCCCGGTTCTGTTCAAGAGTTAGCAGGTAGTTGGCCAGCTGTTTTTCAAAATCCACTACGTTCCTGGCTGCGGCATCCTGATTTTTATAGCCCAGTACCCCGAAAAGCTTTCCGACATAGGTCTGGTATTCTGCCAGGGTTTTGGTATTGGCTTCATTTACTTTCTGGTAATAATCCCTTCCAAGCCCGAGATCCGGACCGCCGAGATAAACCGCATTCATTTTAGAATTCTTCATGTCCGCGCCCACTCGCCATCCGTAGAAGGAATTATCACCGACTTTGGTTGCCTCCAGCAGGTATTTCTGAAGGTCATTAAGGTTTTTAATGGCATCGATCCTTGCGAGGTCGCCTTTGATCGGGGCCAGGCCTTCCGCATTCCTTTTTTCCGTATCCATGAAAGAAGCATACAGGTTCTGGATTTTCTGGCCTTCGGAGCCGGCAGGATAGGATTCCGACAGGATTTTATTTAAAATATCCAGCGAAGCATCATCCACGTTTTCCCTCAGCGCATTAAAAGATCCCCAGCTTGCTTTATCAGAAGGAATCTGGGTGGTCTTTACCCAGTTTCCGTTGACATAACTGAAAAAATCATCCTGCGGACGTACACTTTTATCCATATACGACAGATTGATCCCTTCTTCCTGTGCTTCTTCTTTCACCGGTGCCGCCACTGTTTTAATGGTTTCAGGCTGCTGGGCATCCGCCTTCTTTGCCGTACCGCATGAATTCAGGAATACAAGACCCGAAAAGGCCAGTATTCCGATATTTAACTTTTTCATTAAAGATATTTTTGATGATATACTAACTAACCAAATATACGAATTATGTCGATAGATTATCACCCCTGCAGGAGTAATTTCTTTACGCTGCTGTTTTTTGAACAGGGTTTTTATCGCATCGTTCTTTTGATCCGCATGGGGTTGCAATATTTTAGCGCATGACAGAATATTCCTCAGCATGTTCTGAGTTTTATGAATTTCTTCCGGAACTTCAGCGGCATGATGGGCTTTTATTAGTTGAATACGCTATGCTGAGAATTGACCACTTTTAAGGTTGGAAGTGACAGGAAAAGGATGAAAGCAATAGTATAGTAGTCACCGGAACCTCTAAGATGACGTTTCACAATATCTCAACTATTATCGGCCAGCATAATGACAAGATGCAGGATTGTATAATTTATTTGCTATTAATTTTTGTTCGAGTATATGTAACATTTCATCTTTATCAATATCCAGCAGATTTGTATTGATTGACATGGAAAGCGATGAATTATAGGTATGGACATAAATTTTGGAATGTCGCCCGCTTGTCATCTGAACAGTTGCAGTACTAAAATAGGCAATCTCGTTCCATACAAGAACTTTCCGTCCGGATATATTATTGGTTATTCCGGTATCATCAATTTCCAATGCATATATATGATTAAAAATCTTAATGCAACGGCTCATATATATGCATAAAGTATATATTAATGCACTCATTACAGCCATTAGAATTATTGTAATCAAGCAGAACCGGAAAGATATTTGAGCATCATTTCCGAACAGGTTAGCTACAGCAATACAGCACATACTCAGACCTATAAGAATTATGAATAAAATTGCTGATATCTCAAACCTTTTAAATTTAATTTTTACTTTCATCTTATATTTTATTTATCTTTATAAAAGGAATATTATAAAGTCATCTGCTCACTGAGTGAGATTTATCTGCCGGCATCGTTTACCTACTACCGGAATCGTATTTTGTAACATCAGATCCAAAATGGATTCATTATAATCTGTCAGATGAAAAATTTCTTGTTCATGGAGATATTATAAAGTTAATCCAATTCATTTTAAAATTATTTTTTCCGATCACCTTAGTATTGAATTGGATTCCAGTCAATTAAGGATTGATTACTGGTTGAGCATTGACGATATAATAAGGGATAAATCTTCCAATTCAAATCTTTTTTCTTCAGGAAAGCAGTGACGAAATACGGTTTTATCAATATAAAGCATTTCCTTTTTTTTAAGATCCGGATATTTATCATATCAAAGGGAGCTCCTCCTTTTAATACTGTACATTAAATTACTTAACGGTCTCTAATTCCAGGACTGTCTTTGTGTTGTCAATGTTTGTATATTCAAGTTTTACAAAACCCAGTTCAGGATTGAAATATGAAATAAGTCCGGTTTTACCAATTCTGCTGTCTGCCTGTGCATGGATAACGTAACATTCTAAATTTCCGAATTTCGTTATGATCTTTTTCCTGTCTTTTATTTCATAAGTATATTGATTCTCAATATCGCCTTTCCATGAAAGCCATCTTTTATCCGACCAATGATCTCCGATTTCCAGGCTCCAGTTCCATTTTGTTCCTCTTTGGTAAGGTGCTTTTATATAAGGAAAGGGATTTATTTCCAGAATTTTGAAAAAATCGTTTCTTGGCGGATGGATCCAGACATTCATTTCATTCTCTATTGCACCGGTTTCTTCCGTGCTCAGAAATCTGCCGTCAGCCATAACATATTTATATTCTATGGCGGTTTGGTTATAACCGGGAACCACTCCCTGAAACGGATTTCCATGCCTGGGTGTTAAAATTAAATGAGTGACGGTCTCTTTATCCTGATCATCGATCTTCACAAATTCCCAATCAGCAACGCTATAGCCTGCAGGCTGTACAATTTCCTTCCCTCTTTTTATCAGAAATTTTTGTCCTTTTGTATCCTGGTAAAAATAGGTGTAGGTAAACTTCTTCCCATTGGTATATATGATATTATCGGTATTGTACATCTCATCATATGTTCTTCTACTATCGGGCTTTTCAACGATGATCCCTTCATCATCAATACTGTATTTTTCCAGATTCGTTTGTGCAGAAAAAGAAATACTCAATAAAATGAACGGTATTGTATGAATATGTTTCATTTGCAGATATTTTAGATGGGTGATCACGTTGTAAACCTACCCTATTACAAACCTTTAATGTTATAAAATCATATTTTCTGATTACGTAATTTCCAGGTAGGGTTTCCGCAACGTTCATTCCTTTTTTAAACAGCCCTACACTTAAAAGCTTTCGGTTTATATTTCAACAAGATGACGTTCAACATACGATCCAATGGAGGTTCATGGAGCGTATTAAAAACACGTACCTTATTTGAATTCAATGATTTCAGCCGGAAAGCTTATCTACTTCCGGCAACCATAGCAGTCATTTCCCCAGAAAATAGCTGTTTTCCTCAAGAACTTCTGCGCCTGTACCATTATTAAAATAGCTTACTCTTATACTTCCCAAATGGTCAAGATAGTAGTAAATACTTATTTTCACAAAATCAAAATACTCTTCTGAAGTGTGTACAAACTGCAGCACCAGGATTATGGAAGTCGTGCTGGAAATGGTTATGTTTTCTTCATACTGAACCCCATCTATGTAATGTGCCGTTCTTGTTACAAATG